>JAVEDI010000037.1 GCA_030841035.1 Actinomycetota bacterium | reverse complement strand
ACTGTGACTTACGCAGGGCAGTCATTTCTCCACAAATGTTGCCTGCCAGGGGGCTGAGGATGGACTTTCACGATGAATGACCAGGCCGGCTGCCGGCCTGCCTTCAGACGCGGTCGTCCTCGCGGTCTTTGTGGTCCAGTTCGACGAGCAGGGAGCGGAGTTCGGAGCGGAGGAAGTCGCGGGTGGCGACCTCGCCGACGGACATCCGCAGGGCGGCCATCTCGCGGGCCAGGAACTCCATGTCGGCCCTGGTTCTGGCGTCCACGTCGCGGTCGCGCTCGTACTGGACCCGGTCGCGCGCCTCCTGGCGGTTCTGGGCGAGCAGGATCAGCGGCGCGGCGTAGGAGGCCTGCAACGAGAGGATCAGCGTGAGGAAGACGAACGGGTAGCTGTCGAAGATCCAGCGACCGGCCAGCGTGTTCCAGATCAGCCAGAAGACGACGAAGACCGTCATGTAGACGAGGAAGCGCCCGGTGCCGATGAAGCGCGCGACGCGCTCCGAGAGCCGCCCGAACGCCTCGGCGTCGTACGCCGGGGCGCGCACCAGGGCGCGGCGTACCTCCCGTGGCTGGTCGAGCCGGACGGTCCGGCGGGACTCACGCGCCATCGGTGCCCCCGTCCTGGACGCCGTTCGGCGTGCCGGCCCGGCGGTCGCGCTCGCGCCAGTTCTCGGGCAGCAGGTGGTCCAGGACGTCATCGACGGTGACCGCGCCCAGCAGATGGTTGCGTGCGTCGACGACCGGGACCGCCACCAGGTTGTACGTCGCCAGGTGGTGGGTGATCTCGGCCAGCGGCACGTCGGGCTGCAGGGGCTCGATCCGCGTGTCCAGGATGCCGCTGACCAGCGCGGAGGGTGGCTCCCGCAGCAGCCGCTGGATGTGGGCGATGCCGATGAAGGTGCCCGTCGGCACCTCCGCGGGCGGCCGACAGACGTAGACCTGGGCCGCCAGCGCGGGGGACAGCTCGGGCTGGCGCACCCGGGCGAGCGCCTCGGCGACCGTCGCGTCCGGCGGCAGGATCACCGGCTCGGTCGTCATCATGCCTCCGGCCGTGTCGTCGGAGTACTCGAGCAGCCGGCGCAGGGGCTCCGCCTCGTCGGGCTGCATCAGCTTCAGCAGCCGCTCGGCGTCGTCCTGGGGCAGCTCGCTGAGCAGGTCGGCGGCGTCGTCGGGCTGCATCGCCTCGAGGATGTCGGCGGCCCGCTCCTCGGCCAGCTTGCCGAGGATCTCGACCTGGTCGTCTTCCGGCAGCTCTTCCAGCACGTCGGCGAGCCGCTCGTCGTCCAGTGCCGCGGCCACCTCGATGCGCCGCTTGCTCGACAGGCCATGCAGGACCGTGGCGAGGTCGGCGACGTTCATCTTCTCGAAGGTCGCGAGCAGGTTGGCGGCCCCTTGGCCCTCCTCGCTGAGCGAGAAGCCGGTGACGGCGTCCCAGTCGACGGTGAACGCCTCGCCGCGGCGCCGTAGCCCCTTGCCCGCCCGGCGCACGAAGACGCGGGTGAGCCGCCAGTCGCGGTTGCGCTCCTGCTCCATCGCGACGTCCTCGACCGTGACGGTCGAGGAGTCCTCCAGCAGGGTCACCTTGCGGTCGAGCAGCTCACCCAGCACCAGCGTCTCGGTGGGGCGCTGCTCGAAGCGGCGCATGTTCACCAGTCCGGTGGTGATGACCTGGCCGGCGTCGATGGAGGTGACCCGGGTCAGCGGCAGGAAGATGCGCCGGCGGCCGGGGACCTCGAGGACCAGGCCCAGCACTCGTGGCGGTTCGCGCCCGATCCGCAGGGTGACGACCACGTCGCGCACCCGCCCGACCGGGTCGCCCATCGGGTCGAAGACCGCGGTGTCAGCCAGGCGTGCGATGAAGACCCTCGTCGGTGCGCCGCTCACGAGCGATCAGGCTAGCGGCGCCGCCGTGCGCGGCGCCCAACCATGAACGGCAAGCGCCCGCGCGTCGTCGCTGGGCACGACGGTGGGGGCGCGGCGTGCGAGCCGGTCGTGGTGTGCCCTGGCCCTTCGATCAGCTCCCCGGTGGGCTCGATGCGGTGCACGACCGATTCGCGTGCCCAGCGCCCGGGTTGCGCCTCCCCGTCGGGCGCATTGAGCCGCTTCCCGTGCAGCGCGGCGACCACCGGCTCCCACGTGCCGTCGGCCGGGGTGATCCGTCGGACCCGCGCGGGCCAGGTGACGAGCCGGCCTCCGGTGTCCTTGCTGCGCACGGTCACTATCAGGCTCGCGTCGGCGTCGAGGCCGACCAGGCAGTCGATCTTCTGCTCCAGGCCGCCGGTGACGACGTACGCCGCGCCGTCGGCCCAGACGTGCCACGCCGCCTGCGCCGGGACGTCTGCGGTGCCCCCCGCTGGTCGTAGCCACAGCATCGCGGACTTCTTGGCGGCCTCCTCGATCAGTGCCCGAGCGCGGGCGGTGTCGCTGTCCTCGCGTGGCGGGGCGTCGGTCACGCGACCGAGCCTGCCACACGACCCGCTGGGGTGATGGCCGACAATGTCGCGGTGCAGCCAGCGGCGTCTCCGGGGACCCCCCACCCTCCACCCGCCGGGGCACCGGCCCGCAGCGCAGTGGCGGCCCCGCCGCGCGGGGACCTGCTGCTCATGCCGCTCGGCATCCTCGCCGTCTCGACGTCGGGTCCGTTGATGGCCGCCACGACGGCACCAGCGCTCGCGATCGCGTTCTGGCGCAACGCGCTGGCCCTGGTGGTGATCGGGCCGGTCGCCCTGGCGCGCCGCCGCGGCGAGCTCGCCCGGCTCACCGCGCGGGAGCGCCGGTGGGCGCTGGGGTCCGGGATGCTGCTGGCGCTGCACTTCGCGACGTGGATCCCGAGCCTGCGCTACACCTCGGTCGCGTCGGCCACGGCGATCGTCTGCGCCCAGCCGGTCTGGGTGGCGCTGCTGGCCAGGGCCATGGGCCGCGACGTCCCGCGCCGCGCGTGGTGGGGTATCGGTCTGGCCCTCATGTCCGTGGTGGTGCTCACGGGCGTCGACTTCTCCCTGGAGCAGCGTGCCGTGACCGGCGACCTGCTGGCCCTGCTCGGCGGTGCTTTCGCGGCGCTCTACACCGTCGCCGGAGGAGAGGTACGCCGCACGGTCAGCACGACGACGTACACCTTCCTCTGCTATGGCACTTGCGCGGTCGTGCTGCTCGCCGCCTGTCTCGTCGGCGGCCTGCAGCTGGGCCACTTCTCCGGCGACACCTGGGCCAAGATCGTGGCTCTCACCGTTGGCGCCCAGCTGCTGGGGCACTCGTTGTTCAACCGGCTGCTGCGCACGACCAGTCCCACCGTCCTGTCGCTGGCGACCCTGTTCGAGGTCCCGGGCGCGGCCATCATCGCCGCGGTGTGGCTAGGCCAGACACCGCCGCTCGCCGCGCTCCCGGCGGCCCTCTTGCTGCTGGTCGGCATCGGCATCGTGGTCTCGGCACGACCGCGCGACGTCGAGGTGGCTCTGCCCGCCGAGTGAGTCGTCGCTAGGCTCCGCGCATGCCTGAGGAGACGCTGCAGCAGTCGGCCCTGCGGCCCCGGCGCTCGTGCCTCGCCGTTCCGGGCAGCAGCCCCAAGATGCTCGGCAAGGCGCAGGCCCTGCCGGCCGACCAGGTGTTCCTCGACCTGGAGGACTCCGTGGCTGCGCCGGCCAAGGAGGGCGCACGGGCCAACATCGTGTCGGCGCTCACCGAGGGCGACTGGGCAGGCAAGACCCGGGTCGTGCGGGTCAATGACCTGACGACCCGATGGACCTACCGCGACGTGGTCACGGTCGTCGAGGGAGCGGGCGCGAACCTGGACGCCGTGATGCTCCCCAAGGTCCAGTCCGCCGATCAGGTGGTGTGGCTCGACCTGCTGCTGCGCCAGATCGAGGAGACGATGGGCTTCGAGGTCGGACGGATCGGCATCGAGGCCCAGATCGAGAACGCCGCCGGGCTGATCGCCGTCGACGCGATCGCGGCCGCCTCGACCCGGCTGCAGACCATCATCTTCGGGCCGGCGGACTTCATGGCGTCGATCAACATGCGCACCCTCGTGGTCGGCGAGCAGCCACCGGGCTACGACGTCGGCGACGCCTACCACTACGTCCTGATGCGCCTGCTCATGGCGGCCCGCGCCAACGACCTGCAGGCGATCGACGGGCCCTACCTGCAGATCAAGGACCTCGAGGGTTTCCGCCGGGTCGCCCGCCGTTCGGCGGCCCTGGGCTTCGACGGCAAATGGGTGCTGCACCCGGGACAGATCGATGTCGCCAACGAGGTCTACTCACCCGCGCAGGACGACTACGACCACGCCGAGCTGATCCTGGAGGCCTACGACTGGCACACCTCCGAGGCCGGTGGCGCGCGCGGTGCCGTGATGCTGGGCGAGGAGATGATCGACGAGGCGTCGCGCAAGATGGCGCTCGTGGTCGCGGCGAAGGGCCGCGCGGCGGGGCTCCAGCGCACCAGCTCCTTCGAGCCGCCGCAGGGCTGAGCACGGCCCCGTGCTGCGGAAATCGGCCGTGTGACGCCCCTTCCCGGCCGCTACCTCCGGACATAAGGTGCGGGAGGCCCCTCCACCCCGAGGTGCCTCCCCGAGCCCGACCCGGGCTCCTCACGACGGAGCGCCCATGTTGCGTTCGCACCGATCCCGTCCCCTGGCCCTCGTCACGCTCGCAGCTGCCGTCCTCGCCCTCTCGACGACGCCGTCCGCGGGAGCCGCGGCACAAGGGAGAGCTGAAGAACGACACACCGGTCCCGCCGCCAGCTCTGCCGCACGGGACACCTTCGGCTACTACGACAGCAGGCAGGCCGGTGGTCGCACCACGCAGGCGTTCCTGCAGAGCCGGACCGCCGCCCTGCCCGCCGCCCAGTCCGCCGCCCTGATGCACCTGGCTGCCTCCCTCGGCCGGCAGGCCGCCATCTCGATCGATCCCCTCACCCGCACCCCGCGGCAGGTGGCGCGCCTCGACGGGTTCCTGACCGGCAGCAGCCGTGCGTCGGCGCCGAGGATCGCGCTGCGCTACATACGCACCCACCGGGCCGCGTTCGGCCTCGACTCCGGCGCGATCAAAGCGCTGCGGCTGCGCAAGAACTACCGCGACGTCGCCGGCACCCGTCACCTGTCCTTCCAGCAGCTGCGCGGGGGAGTCCCGGTGTTCGGCAGCGGCCTGAAGATCAGCGTGGCCAGGAACGGCCGCATCATCAACGTGCTCGGTCCGCCGGTGGCCAGCGTTGCGGGACCGGTTGTGGCGCCGCGCATCTCCGCGGCCGCCGCCCGGTCCTTCGCGATCCGCAGCGTCAAGGCCACGGTCACCGCTGCGCCGGCCTCGGCCTCGAGGGGCGCCACACGCGTCACGACCTTCCGCGGCGGTGACCGGGCGGCCCTCGTCTGGTTCCCGACGGTCCGCGGCCTGACTCTCGGCTGGCAGACGCTCGTCGCGCCACGCGGCAACGAGATGTACAGCTCGGTCGTCGACGCGCGCAGCGGCACGCTGCTCTACCGCCGAAGCCTCACCGACTCCGCCGACGGACTGGTGTGGGAGAACTACCCCGGCGCCCCCCGTGGCGGCAGGCAGCAGAAGGTCGACTTCACCAGGCGCGGCTGGCTGGACCGCAACGCGACGCTGCTCTCGGGACCGAACACCCACGTCTACACCGACATCAACGACAACAACGCGGCGGACCCCGGCGAGGAGGTCGGGCCCAACCATGGCCGCGACTTCCGCTACCGGTTCACCGCATTCCCGCCGCAGGCCACGCCCTGCACCGTGCCGTTCCCCTGCTCCTGGGCACCGAACACCGCGAACTCGTGGCAGACCAACCAGGGCCAGAACGCGACGCAGGTGTTCTTCTTCGTGAACAACTTCCACGACCATCTCGCGCGCGCGCCCATCGCGTTCACCAGGGATGCGGGCAACTTCGAGACGGTCGACCCGGTGCTGGCGGAACCGCTCGACGGTGCGGACACCGCTGCCGGCCTGCCGGACGGCAACCACATCGACAACGCGAACATGTCGACCCCGCCGGATGGCATCTCACCGCGGATGCAGATGTTCCTGTTCCACCAGCCGGGTGCCTCGTACCCGGACGGCGACCCTTTCATCGCGTCCAACGGTGGCGACGAGGCGGACGTGGTCTACCACGAGTACACGCACGGTCTCTCCAACCGGCTGGTCGTGGACGGCAACGGCGAATCGACCCTCGGGCCGGTCCAGGCGGGTGCCATGGGTGAGGCGTGGAGCGACTGGTACGCGATGGACTACCTCGTCGGCCAGGGGCTCTTCCGCGACGGTCCCGCCGACGGCGACCTGCGGATCGGTCAGTACGTGGGCGCCGGCCAGGACCTCATCCGCACCGAGCCGATGGACTGCAAGGTCGCCTCGACGAGCCCCCTGTGCCCGGGCACCCCTGGTGCGGGTACCGGCGGCTACACCTACGGCGACTACGCGAAGATCATCGGTGGTCCGGAGGTGCACGCCGACGGCGAGATCTGGGGACAGACGCTGTGGGACCTGCGTGACGCCCTCGGACAGAACCTGAGCGAGTTCCTCGTGACCCGCGCGATGGAGCTCTCGCCGAGCAACCCGTCGATGCTCGACGAGCGGGACGCGATCCTGCTCGCCGACGCGACGCTGCGCGGCGGCGCCCACATCGACACCATCTGGTCGGTCTTCGCCCACCGCGGGATGGGCTTCTTCGCCGGCGCGCTCGACGGCAACGACGCGGCGCCCGGTGAGGACAGCCACACCCCGCCGCCGGCGAACGCGCCGACCGGCTCGCTGACCGGTACGGTCACCGACTCTCAGACCGGCCTGCCGGTCGCCGGAGTCTCGGTGACGGTGGCCCGGCAGGGCAGCGGACGGGTGAAAAACCCGACCTCGGTGACGGGGGCGGACGGCACCTACGCCATCTCCGGTCTGGTGGTCGGCACCTACCCGAAGGTCGTCGCCCTGGGCGCCGGATTCGACCCCGTGCGCGAGGCCGTGACCGTGACGGCAGGCACCACGGTGCACGACTTCAGCGTGCGACGCGACTGGGCGGCCGCGTCGGGCGGCGCCACGGTCGGGCCGTTTGACGGGCAGGACTTCACCGACTTCGGCTGTGGTCCAGGAGGAGCCATCGACCAGTCGCAGGCGACCGGGTGGGGCAGCACCTCTGACCTCGTCGGGCCGGAGACCGGTCCGTTGCTGCCGGGTCCTGACACGCCGAAGAAGATCGTCATCAACCTGCCGCAGGCCATCGACATCACCCAGGTGTCGGTCGACCCGTCGAACACCTGCGGCGACGGCGGAAGCGCCTCCACCGGTGACTACCGGGTCGAGGTGAGCACCGACGGGACCACCTTCACGGAGGTGGCCTCCGGTACGTTCACACCTGCAGACCGCGGTCGGTTCAACGACGTGACGTTCACCGGGCCGACGGCGGGCGTGACGGCGATCCGGTTCACGATGGTGACGCCACAGGTGTTCCAGGTCGGTTCCTGCCCGGGTGCCTTCTCCGGGTGCACCTTCATGGACATGACCGAGATCGCGGCCTACGGCTCACCGACGCCCTGACGGTCAGGGACTGGACGACCCAGCCCGGACAGTCGGGCGCTGAACGGGCAGAGGGGCCGCGGCACACGCCGCGGCTCCTCTGGCACGTCCGCCTCCTCCTCGCGGGGGCTCACGCCGCGAGGCTGCCGCGCGGGAAGCTCCACAGCGTCCTGGTCAGAGCCCGAAGGCGGGTCGCAGGTCGCGCGTGCTCGGGTCGCCCGCCCGCCGGAGCGGCCTGGGTACGCCGAGCATCCGCGAGGTCGCCGCCAGCAGCGAGAAGTGGTCGTAGCGCTTCCCGCCGCGGGTCCCGGGCCGGGTGGTGGGGCTGACGAGGACGGTCGCGATGTGACAGCTGCGGTCGGGGTCGGCCCGACAGTCCTGACCTGCGACGCCGCCACGGCCCTCGTCCCACGTCACGACGAGCGCCGTGCGGCCCGCCCGGTAGGCGGGGCTGGCGAGGATGCGCGGCACCAGCTGTGACAGCCAGCGGTCGCCGGAGGAGATGGGGCAGTCGTGGGAGTTGTGGCACTGGTCGGGAACCACGATCGAGAACGCCGCCAGCCGGTCGGCCGCGAGGTCGTCGACCAGGCGGCCGCGCGACGAGGTGCCCAACGGCACGTCGTGCGTGGCACAGTCAGCGACGGAGGGGAAGTACGTCGCAGGGTTGTGCCGCACGACGTACCGTCCCGAGTCGCTGCGGTGGCACGGGGAGGGCATGCCTTCGGCGTAGACCCGCCACCCGAGCCCCTGGGTGCGGAGCTGGTCGAACAGCGTGCTGCGCCGCTGCGGGCATCGCGCGGGCGTGCAGCTGCGGGTCACTCCACCGGTGCTCCCCGACACGAGGGCCAGGTAGTTCGGCAGCGACGGGTGGGTCAGGGCGTGGTAGTTCGTCGCGAGGCCGCACCGGCGCGCCAGCTTGTTGAGGTAGGGCGAGCGGGTGGCCGCCTTGCTGCCGGGGCGGCCGATGAGCTCGCCGTAGGAGTGGTTCTCGAGCACCACCCACAGGACGTGGTCGTAGCGCCGTGGTGGCGCGCCGGCCCAGCCGCAGGTGCCGTTGCCGCTCGACCGCGTGCTCACGGTCGCGGAGGCGGAGACCTGCGTCTGTCCGGCCGGTGACCCGACGCAGCCGTCGAGCAGGCCGAGCAGGCCGAGCAGGGCGATCAGCAGGGCCACGGAAACGCTTCGACGGGCAGATCGGTACGTCACCTCCTGATTGTCCGCCCTGCGTCGGTCGGCGGCACCCGCCCGGGCATACTCACCGGTAACCAAGGCCCGCCACCTTCGCCAGGGAGCGACCGACGATGGGACGCCTCGCACAGACCGACGGCCTCACCGACGTGCAGGAAGAGATCCTCAAGACCGTCCGCGGCTTCGTGGACAAGGAGATCCTTCCCCACGTGGCCGCGCTGGAGCGCGACGACGTCTACCCGCACGACATCGTCGAGGCCATGAAGGAGATGGGTCTGTTCGGCCTGATGATCCCCGAGGAGTACGGCGGCGTCGGCGAGTCGCTGCTGACCTACGCGCTGGTCGTGGAGGAGATCGCCCGCGGTTGGATGAGCGTCAGCGGCATCATCAACACCCACTTCATCGTCGCCTACCTGCTGCAGCAGCACGGCACCGAGGAGCAGAAGCAGACGTTTCTCCCGCGGATGGCCACCGGCGACGTACGCGGGTCGTTCTCGATGTCGGAGCCGGGCTGCGGGTCCGACGTCAGCGCCATCACGACGAAGGCGGTGCGAGACGGCGACGACTTCCTCATCACCGGCCAGAAGATGTGGATCACCAACGGCGGGTCGTCGAACCTGTTGGCGGTGCTGGTGAAGACCGACGAGGGTGACGACCCGGCGTCGGTCTACAAGAAGATGACGACGTTCCTGGTCGAGAAGGAGCCCGGCTTCGGCGAGACGCGACCGGGTCTCACCATCCCGGGGAAGATCGAGAAGATGGGCTACAAAGGCGTCGACTCGACCGAGGCGGTGTTCGACGGCGTGCGGGTGCCGGCCGACCGGGTGCTCGGCGGCGCGACGGGCAAGGGCTTCTACCAGATGATGGACGGCGTCGAGGTCGGGCGCGTCAATGTCGCGGCGCGCGGCTGCGGAGTCGCGCAGCGGGCCTTCGAGCTGGGCATCCGCTATGCCCAGCAGCGCGAGACGTTCGGCAAGCCGATCGCCCAGCACCAGGCGGTGCTGTTCCGGCTGGCCGAGATGGCCACCAAGGTGGAGGCCGCCCACAGCATGATGGTCATGGCGGCTCGTAAGAAGGACGCCGGCGAGCGCAACGACGTCGAGGCGGGCATGGCGAAGTACCTCGCGAGCGAGTACTGCAAGGAGGTCGTCGAGGACGCGTTCCGCATCCACGGTGGCTACGGCTACTCGAAGGAGTACGAGATCGAGCGGCTCTACAGGGAGGCGCCGATGCTGCTGATCGGCGAGGGCACCTCGGACATCCAGAAGATGATCATCGGTCGTCGCCTGCTGGAGGAGTACCAGCTGCGTGGTTGACCCTGGGCCCGCTCGCCCCGCTCCGCGGCCAGCCCCGTCCCGTGACCACATGGTCCTGAACATGCGCTGGCAGGCCACTGCGTGCCGCGACATGGCGTCGCCGTTCTACGGCCGGCTGCTCGACCACGTCGCCGACGACCTGCTCGCCGGCGGCCCGAGCGCCGACGTGCTCGCCGGCCACGAGGACGACCCGGGACCCAGCGCGCTCGCGCTGCGTCTGATGGGCGCGGTGCACCGGCTGGTGCTCGACCGCCGCGCTCCGGAGCTGGCGACGTTCTACCCCTCTGTCGGCGGTACTGCGGACGCCCGCGGGTCCTGGGCCGCGTTCCGCGAGGTGCTCGTCAAGCAGTGTGCCGAGATCCGTCCCTTGCTCGACACCCCGCCGCAGACCAACGAGGTCGGCCGGGCGGCCTGCCTGATCGGCGGGCTGCTGCACGTGACCGCACGGTGGCCCGGCCCGCTGCGGCTCTGCGAGATCGGCGCCAGCGCCGGGCTCAACCTGCGGGCCGACCAGTTCCGGCTGGAGCCGGACGGCGTCGGGCCGGCCGGGTCCCCGGTCGTGCTGGTCGATGCCTGGCAGGGACGCCGTCCACCGGTCGACCGGCCGCTGCAGGTCGTGGAACGGCGTGGGTGCGACGTCGCGCCTCTCGACCCCTGCACGACGGACGGTCGGCTGCGCCTGACGTCGTACGTGTGGCCGGACCAGCACGCCCGGCTCGAGCGGCTGCGGGGCGCCCTCGACCTAGCGGCCAGGGTGCCGGCGACTGTGGTGCGGGCGTCGGCCCGCGACTTCCTCAGGGACCTGCAGCTCGCACCAGGCACGACCACGGTCGTCTGGCACTCGATCACGTGGCAGTACCTGGATCTTGCCGAGCGCGCGGACGTCGAGGCGCGGCTGCGCGACCTGGGCGAACAGGCCGGCCCGGACGCGCGGCTGGCTCACCTCGCGATGGAGCCGCGTCGCCGTACACCAGGCTCGGACCGCGAGGTTCTCGTCGTCCTGCGCATCTGGCCGGGCGGTGAGGAGCGGGTTCTGGGGACGGCGTCCGCCCACGGTGTCCCGACCACGTGGGAATGACGCGAGCCGGTCGCGAGAGGATGATGGCGGAACGAGGTCGGCAGTGGCGAACGTTGACAGCACAGCAGCTCACGATCGAAAGGCCCTGCATGTCACTCCACGAGCAGTACTCGGACATCCCTCGCGGTCAGGTGATCGCGACCTATGACACCTATGTCGAAGCGCAACGTGCGGTCGACTTCCTCTCCGACGAGCAGTTCGCCGTCGAGAACCTGAGCATCGTCGGGTCCGACCTGAAGATGGTCGAGAAGGTGACCGGCCGGCTCACCCGCGGCCGCGCTGCAGCAGCCGGTGCGGCAAGTGGCGCGTGGTTCGGCCTGTTCGTCGGCGTGCTGCTCTCGCTGTTCGCAAAGAGCGGCACCAACGGATTCGCGCTCGTCATCTCTGCGCTTGTCTACGGCGCGGCGTTCGGCGCCATCTTCGGTTTCGTCGGGCACGCTCTGTCGAAGGGCAAGCGCGACTTCACGTCGCGCAGCAAGATTGTCAGCAGCCGTTACGAGATCGTCGTCGTGTGGGCGCAGGCCGACGAGGCGCGGGAGCTGCTCGCCCGACTGCAGGCGACGCCCTAGGTGCGGGTGAAGGGCAGAACGTCGGCGAGTACGTCGTCGTCGGCGGCGTTCGGGTCAGCGCCGGGCATCGCCGCGTGGGGTCTGAGGCGGTGGTTGCGTCGAGGGCTTCGTTCGGGGTCGATCCAGGCGGGCGGGTAGAACGACGGCAGCCCGTCGGCCTCGATGGCGACGTCCCACCCGTCGTGGTGGACGACCCGGTGGTGGCGTCCGCAGAGCAGCACGCAGTTCGCGCAGGAGGTGTCGCCGCCGTCGGCCCAGTGGCAGATGTGGTGCACGACGGACCAGGCGGGTGGGCGATCGCAGCCCGGAAATGCGCAGCCTTGGTCACGTACGGCGAGGGCGCGGTGGATCGGCAGGGTTGCTGAGCGGACCGCGTGTCCGACGTCAAGGGGCTGGCTCGCGGAGCCGAGCAGGACTGGGATGACCTGCGCGTCACAGGCGAGCCGGCGAATGGTGGCGGCCGAGACCGGTTGGCCGTCGTCGAACCACCCCGCCCCCCGACAGGCAGCCTGCGTGAGCCCTTGCTGTAGGTCGGTGAGGCCGATGGTGACGGTGAGCTGGACGGGCTGTCCGGCCCGGGTGGGCAGGTTGCCACTGCGGACGGCCAGCTCGACGAGCTCGACCAGTGCATCGCCTCGGCGCTGCCCCGGAGTTCGGAGGTCGCGTGCCCCGTCGGCCGAGGGGCGGGGCGCGGACAGCGAATCAAGAGCGGTGCGCAGCAGCGCAGTGGCTTCGACGTCGAGGTACCCGTCGGGGCGGGAGGTGCCGTCGGGTTGGATCCGCAGCCGGAACTCCCGCCGGGCAAGCTGGCGCTGTTCCTCCCGCTCGAGCCGGTGTCCGCGGTCGGGGTCGAGGCGATGGCGCAGGTGCAGCGCGGCGGCTTGCAGCCCGCGCACCGGCAGCCTGCTGGCGTGATCCACGAGCAGCGCCTCGGCCTGCGCGCGCTCGGCGGCGGTCGCGCAGGCGCGCAGGGCGGTGTCGGTCTCGGCGATCACCTCCACGGCCGCCGTCCCGATCTCACCCGCAGCGAGCGCAGCCCTGGTGGCGGGCAGTTCTCGGTCCAGTGCCTCGGCGAGGCGGACCTCCCGAGCCGCGGCACCGGGGTGGACGCGGAGGCGGTTGACCAGCCATGCCGTCGTCGAGGTCGCCCCAGCGGCGACCGCAGCGGCGCGGCTGTCGACGTCGCGGGTCGCCGCGATCCGGGCGGCGGCCACCATCGCCGAGAGCTGCTCAAGCTGGATCCGCACGTCGAGGGACTCGGCGTCGGTGAGTGACCAGAGGTTGCCCTCACCTATCCGCCCGAGTTCGTCTCGGGCCACCTCGAGTGCGGCCAGCACCGGGTGTTGTGCTGGGCCTCGGGTGGTCGTCGACATACCCGAACGCTAACAGTCACCACCGACAGAACCGGCAGCCGCAGACTTCGATATCCCCTTTGTGGACAACAGATTCTTGGCCACCGCCAACGCGGCGGGTCCGTCGCTGGCTATGAGCACTGACGTGCTCGCAGTCGAGAACTGCACTGCTGGACGCTGAGGTGCCAGGTGTCGACAAACGGGCGGGCGTCACCATGGTTGATCGACTAGCGTCGCCGCATGTCCGAGCTGCAGCCCCTGCGAAGTGAGCACGCGCAGTCGGTCCTCGCTTTCGAGGTGGCGAACCGGGCCTACTTCGCGGGTTTCGTGTCCGATCGGGGAGAGGACTACTTTCAACGCTTCACCGAGCAGTACAACGCTCTGCTGGCGGATCAGGCGTCCGGCATCGGCGCCTACTACCTGCTCGTCGCCGACGATGGCTCGGTGATGGGCCGGTTCAACCTCGCGTTCGCAGCGGAGGGCGTTGCTGTGCTTGGCTACCGGGTCGCCGAGAACTTTGCCGGACGCGGAGTCGCGACTGCGGCCGTCCGCGATCTGTGTCAGGTTGCAGCGGAGCAGCACGATGTACGCACCGTCAGGGCGGCAACTGCGCACGTGAACATCGCGTCCCAGCGGGTGCTGCTCAAGGCGGGGTTCGTCCCGGTCGGCCCGGCGGATCCTGCAGGCCTCGGCGGCAAAGCGGGCACCTGGTACCAGCGGCGTCTCGCAGCGGGCGGTGAGCTGTAGGTGCGCCAGGCGGACCTGCGCGCTTGATCGGATTGCCATCCACGCGGAGGACGGAGACGTCACGGGGGCGGCCCCGGGGCCGCCGCGCGGGCGACCGCACGGCAGGATTGCTCGCCGTAGCCCCGAGAGAGGACCGCGCATGCAGTTCGGCCGCTACTACGAGGAGTTCGAGGTCGGTGCGACCTACAAGCACTGGCCCGGCAAGACAGTGACGGAGTACGACGACCATCTGTTCTGCCTGCTCACGATGAACCACCACCCGCTGCACCTCGACGCGCACTATGCCGAGCAGACGACCGACTTCGGCAAGAACGTCGTGGTCGGCAACTACATCTACTCGCTGCTGCTGGGGATGTCGGTGCCCGATGTCTCAGGCAAGGCGATCGCCAACCTCGAGGTCGAGTCGCTCAAGCACCTCAAGCCGACCTTCCACGGCGACACGATCTACGGCGAGACGACCGTGCTGGACAAGACCGAGTCGAGATCCAAGGACGACCGCGGCGTCGTCTACGTGGAGACCCGCGGCTACAACCAGGACGGCGTCGTGGTGTGCGTCTTCCGCCGCAAGGTCATGGTGCCCAAGCGGACGTACGGCGAGTCGCGCGGCGGGGAGCAGCCCGGCCGCCCGGAGCCGATCGAGGCCTGACCGGCCAGGCGCTCGACGTCAGGCGGCGTCGAGGTCGCGGTGCGCGGCCCAGAAGGTGCGCATCACGCGGACCTTGTCCTGGAACTGCGAGTCGCGCCCGAGGGGGCCGGTGGTGGGAGCCGCCAGGCGGGTACGCCGCCGGGCGCCGATCCCGTGGTGCACGACCACCGTCGAGATGCCGAGCTGGTACTCGACCTCGATGTCGCGGACCTCGCTCCAGGGGATCACCAGGCGCGGTACGGCGTGCACGACGACGCCGCGGTGGGTGAGCGACGTACCGATCCACCACGTCGCGGCAGCCATGCAGCACAGCACGACTCCGGCCAGCGCCGTCCGCCAGCTGCCGCCGAAGCGCCCGCCGTTGAAGATCACGTCCGCCCAGACCAGCGCCTGGAACCCCAGCACGCTCAGCACGAAGGTGCGTCGCTGACCCCAGGTGAGCCGGAGCCGGATCGAGGTGGGCGAGGGGGGCATGCCGGAACGGTACGACGTCATAGTCATTCGTCGGAGCGAAACGACCACATCTTGACCGGACGGACCGGGTCCGTGGGGCCCGACGGCGGGCATCGGGGCCGCGTCAGCCTCAGCCGGGCAGCATGCCCCACTCGTGCAGGGCGTCCCACAGCCCGTCGACCAGGTCGAGGTGCTTCAGCTCGGCCCGGGACACCCAGCGGACGTCGGTCGCGTCGTCACCGGCCACGGGCGTGGTGACGACCCCGAGCGAGCAGGCGTAGTCACGGATGTCGTAGATGGCCCCGCCCAGGCCGGGCCGCTGGACGGTGCCGACCCGCATGCCCACCACCACGTGCAGGCCGGCCTCCTCGAGCACCTCGCGACGTACGGCGTCGTGGTCGGACTCGCCGGCTTCGACGCGCCCTCCCGGCACCGACCACCTGCCCCGGCCGGGCGGGTGGGCCCGCAGCACCACGAGCAGCCGCCCGTTGTCGTCGTGCACGAGTGCACCCACGCAGGGGACCCGCGGTTTCGTCTCTGACGCGCCCGGGAACACCCTCGGCAGCCTAGGAGAAGCTGGGGGCATCCGATGCTCGCCGTCCTGATCGTGCTCGTGGCCGTGCTGGTGCTCGTGATGGGCGTCACCCTGTTCGATGCCGGGCCCTCCCGCGTGCGCCGGGTCGTCTACACACCGGTCCGCCGCCGCCGTCGCGTCGTGACCGAGGACGTCGTGGACCCGCAACCCCCGGGCACGACCCGCCGGGTCGTCGACTACGAGTAGGTCTTGACGACCGCCCTGGTGGACCGGCACGGTCGGCCCATGAGGGCCGAGCCCACGTGTCCCCGGTGCGGGCTGAGCCTGCACCCTCCGAACCTCTGGTCGAGCGCGTGGATGTGCGACAGCCACGGGGCGGTGCAGCCCCTGCAGCCGGCCGCCCAGCCGAGCCTGGACGCCGTCCACTACGCGGTCAGCAGCGCCGCCGTCCCCGTCTGGCTGCCCTGGCCGCTGCCCAAGGGCTGGCTCGTGACCGGGCTGGTGCACGCCGGCGACGAACGCACTCCGGGCCGGGCCGTGGCCATGGCGTGCAGCGGCCCCGCGCCGCTGGGCGGCCCCTCCGACGCGGTCATCGTGGCAGAGGAACCGGGCATCGGCCTCGGCGCCCGCTACGCCGGGCTGGACCGGCTCGACGGCGGGCCGGTGCCCGACCAGCGGCCGCCGGACGCCAAGGTGCAGGCGGCCGGCCACCCCACGGCGCTGTGGTCGCTTCCCGGCGCCGCTGACCGGGCGGTCTACGTCGGTGAGGCGCTGGGCTGCTGGCTGTGGCTGGTGATCTGGCCCGAGACCGCGGGATTCCTGCTGGTCGACGAGTTCGGGCTGACCGACCTGCGCGACGTGGGACACGACCTGGACATCCCGTTCGGCGCGTTGTCCCCACGCCTGGCCCACTGAGCGGTTCGGCGGCGCGACGCCCCTTACGCTGGCGGGGTGCTGATCGACCTCCACACCCACTCCAGCGCCTCCGACGGCACCGAGACGGCCGCCGACCTGGTGCGCTCGGCGCGGGCCGCCGGTCTGGACGTCGTCGCGCTCACCGACCACGACACGACCAGTGGCTGGGACGACGCGGCGCGGGCGCTGCCCGCCGGGCTGACCCTGGTGCGCGGCGCGGAGATCTCCTGCGCGGTCGGGGGGGTCAGCCTGCACCTGCTGGCCTACCTGTTCGACCCGACCCACGCCGAGCTGCGGGCCGAGCTCGACCACGCCTTCGACGACCGGCTGCCGCGCGCGCAGGCCATCGTCGCCAAGCTGGCGGCGGCCGGCCACCCGATCAGCTGGGAGCAGGTCCTCGACCGGCTGGAGCCGGGTGCCACGGTCGGGCGCCCGCACATCGCCGACGCGCTCGTAGCGGCCGGGGTCGTGCCCGACCGCACCACCGCCTTCAACGACCTGCTGCACAACGGGGGCCCGTTCTTCGTCGACCACTACGCGGTCGACCCGGTCCGCGCCGTACGCCTCGTCCGGGCCGCCGGTGGGCTGCCGGTGTTCGCGCACCCGGGCGCTTCGCACCGTGGGCGGGTCGTCGGGGAGTCGGTCATCGTCTCGCTGGCCGAGGCCGGACTGGCCGCGCTGGAGGTCGACCACCGCGACAACCCGCCCGAGGTGCGCGACCGGCTGCGTGCCCTGGCCGGCGAGCTCGGCCTGCTCGTCACCGGGGCCAGCGACTACCACGGCACCGGCAAGCCGAACCGCCTCGGTGAGAACTCCACCGACCCCGAGGTGTTCGCGGCTCTGGTCGAGCAGGCGAGCGGCGCGGACCTCGTGGCGGCATGAGCGCAGGTGTGCCGACATGGCTGCGCTGAGACGGCGGCGCTGAGATGACCGGCACGGACGTGAAGTTCTTCATCGAGGTGTTCGTGACGCTTTTCGTGATCATGGACCCGCCGGGCACCATCCCGCTCTTCCTCAGCCTCACCTCGGGCCGCACCCACCGCATGCGCAAGCGCTTGGCGTGGCAGGCCGTGCTCGTCGCGTTCTTCGTCATCACGGTCTTCGCCCTGTTCGGCCAGTCGATCCTCGACTACCTGGGCATCACGCTTCCGGCCATGCAGGCCGCGGGTGGCCTGCTCCTGCTGCTGGTCGCTCTCGAGCTGCTGACCGGCAACGCAGACGACCCGGTCGAGACGGCGAACGTCAACGTCGCCCTGGTGCCGCTGGGTACGCCGCTGCTCGCCGGCCCCGGCGCGATCGTGGCCACCATCGTCTTCGTACGCCGGGTCGACGACGCGACCGCGGCTGTGGCGCTCGCCCTCGGCATCATCGCCGTACACGTGACGCTCTGGTTGTTCATGCGGTTCTCGATCGTGATCATCCGCGTCATCAAGGACAGCGGCGTCACGCTCATCACGCGGATCGCCGGCCTGCTGCTGTCGGCCATCGCGGTGCAGCTGGTGGCCGATGCCGTGACGGCGTTCGTCAAGGACGCCTCGTGAGCGGCTCCGCCCAGGCGGCCGAGCAGCTCGGCCTGCCGGGGATGCCGCGGCGGCTGTTCACCGCGACGCCGACGCGCCTCACGACCTGGCTGGACTGCCCGCGCCGCTACCGCTTCGCCTACCTCGACCGGCCGGGGCCGCCCAAGGGGCCGCCGTGGGCGCACAACAGCCTCGGCGCGAGCGTCCACCTCGCCCTGGCGGGCTGGCATCGGCTCGAGGCGGCCGAGCGCAGTGTCGAGGCGGCGGGCCGGTTGCTCGAACGCGTGTGGCTCGGTGACGGTTTCCGCGACGACGAGCAGGCGACGGCGTGGCGGGTGCGCGCCCGGGACATGGTCATGCGCTACGTCGCGACTCTCGACCCGCACGAGGAGCCGCTCGGCATCGAGCGCACGGTCGCGACGCGGACCGAGACGCTGGCCGTCTCCGGGCGCATCGACCGGCTCGACCTGCGTCCGGGCGCCGAGGACGACGAGCTGGTCGTCGTCGACTACAAGACCGGCCGCCATGACCTGACGACGTACGACGTCCGCTCGTCGCTCGCTCTGGCGCTCTACGCGTTGGCTGCGGCGCGCACCTTCCGCCGCCGCTGCGTGCGGGTCGAGCTGCACCACCTGCGCTCGGGCGAGGTGGTCGCCCACGAGCACACCGCCGAGTCGTTGCAGCGGCACCTGTCCCGTGCGGAGGCGATCGCCGTGGAGGCGGGGGCGGCGGAGGCGGCCTACCGGCGCGGGCTCACCGATGACGAGGCCGACGCCCTGTTCCCGGCGCGGGTTTCCTCCTCGTGCCGCTACTGCGACTTCGTGCGGCACTGCCCCGCCGGGTTCGCCGCCCAGCCGCCGGCGCAACCGTGGGCGGCCGTGCAGGAGCCCGGCTCCTAGCTCGGCCCGGCAGGGGCTGCGCCGGGGGCCGATCAGGCGCCGTCGACCCGCGCCCAGAACTCGAGCAGCACCTCCGCTGTCTGCTCGGGCCGGTCGGCGGCCGGGGAGTGGCCCGTCCCGCTGATCACCGCGGTGCGGGCACCCAGCCGCTGCGCCATCTCTGCCTGCACCTCGGTCGGCCAGGCGTCGTCGGCCTCGCCGTAGGCGACCAGGGTCGGCAGACCCAGCGCCGCCACCTCGGCGACCCGGTCGGGCTCGCCCAGCAGCTGCTGGGCCATCCGCAGCAGCGAGACCGGATGGTTGGCGACGAACCGGCGGCGCAGCCAGTCCTCGATCTGCGGAGCCGGGGGCTCCAGCTCCTGCGCCGCCTCCAGCCGGCGCTTGGCCACCCAGATGGTCGGCAGGTCCATGCCCGGCAGCACCTGCGCGAGCAGCCCGAGGTTGGCTGCCGACGGGTGCGGGATCGCGGAGGGGCCCGAGCCGAGCAGCGTGAGCGAGCGAAGCGCGCGGGGATCGGCCAGCGCCGCGGCCCGGCAGACGAGCCCGCCGAAGGAGTGCCCCACCAGGTGCACCGGGCCGCCGGTGGCAGCGACCAGCTCCAGGAGGTCCTCGGCCAGCGCCGCGACGTCGTACGCCTGCGGGTCGTCGGTGCCGGGTGACTCGAACTGGCCGCGCTGGTCGTACGTCGTCACCGGGTGACCGGCCGCCGCGATGGGCTCCAGGACCGCGATGAAGTCCTCCTTGGACCCGGTGAAGCCGGGCACCAGCAGCACCGGAGGGCGCCCGTCGGCGGCCGCCGCGTCGGCGCGCAGCACGGCCAGCTCGCCGCGGGTGGTGGGCAGGCGCTCGGCGCGTACGCCGGCGGGGAGCCGCAGGAAGGGCGGTGTGCTCATGCGCCCGGCTCGGCAGGGGGAGAGGCGTTCACGCCTCGAAACGTTATCTTCGCCGGCCCCTGACCGGGCGACCGGTACGGGGCAGAATGGCCGACGTGACCCGCACCATCGCGATCGCCAACCAGAAGGGCGGCGTGGCGAAGACCACTACCGTCGCTTCGCTCGGCAGCGCGCTGGCCGAGCAAGGACGCAAGGTGCTGCTGGTCGACCTGGACGCGCAGTCGTGCCTGACCTTCTCCCTCGGTCTCGACCCCGAAGCGGTGGAGCTGAGCATCCACGACGTGCTGCTGGGCCGGGTCGGCGCCGCGATGGCCATCCAGGCGACCGAGGACGGTGTCGACCTGCTCCCGGCGACCATCGAGCTGGCCGGCACCGAGGCCCAGCTGCTCAGCCGCCCCGGGCGGGAGTACGTGCTGCGCAGCGCGCTGGCCGAGGTGTCGGCGGCCTACGACGTGGTGCTGCTGGACTGCTCGCCCTCGCTCGGGGTCCTGACGCTCAACGCGCTCACCGCGGCCGACGAGCTGATCATCCCGCTGCAGTGCGAGATGCTCTCGCACCGCGGCGTGGGCCAGCTGCTGGACACCGTCCAGGACGTCCAGCGCATCCTCAACCCGGGTCTGCAGGTCCTCGGTGTGCTTCCGACCATGTTCGACGGGCGCACCAACCACGCCCGGGCCGTGCTGGCCGACGTCTCCGGCCGCTACGGCCTCGAGGTGCTCGAGCCGGCGATCCCCAAGTCGGTGCGCTTCGCCGAGGCGCCGGCGGCGGGGCGATCGGTGCTCGCGACCGCGCGCAGCACCCGCGGCGCGGCGGCCTACCGCGCCCTCGCCGAGGGGCTGTTCGGGATTCCCGCGTGAGCAGGCCCGGCGCAGGATTCGACCGACTGCGGCCCCGACGCCCCGAGGTGCCCACGCCGAGCCCGGCCGGCAGACCGTCCGACCCCCAGGGGCGTCGCTCGCTCTACAGCGTCGCCGACCAGCCGCCCGCCCTCGGCGCGGTCACCGTCGAGTGCTCGTCCTGCGAGCGCACCAGCACCGTGACGCCGCGCCGACTGGTCTCGCTCGCCGCTCCCTCGATCCACCTGCCGCTGGTCAAGCGCGGGCACTCGTCGTGGATGCGCTGCCCGGCGTGCGACCGGCGTACCTGGGTGCGGCTGAGCATCCGGCTCTAGCCACCGCCGGGCCTACTCCGGGCCGTCGCCCGTCGCCGCCGCGCCCTCGGCGCTGCCCCCGCTGGTGCGGTTGCGCCCGCCCCGGCGACGACGGCGCCTGACCCGTTCCGCGTCGCCGGCCGGTCCCTCGGCGGCCGCCCCGGGGCCCTCCGCCGTGGCGGGGACGGGCCCGGGGCCCTCCTCGGCTGTCCCGCCACGCGTACGCCGGCGCTGCCGGTCGCGTCGCGGTCGCGGCTCGCGGGCGGCGTCCTCGCGCGACCCCTCGTCCGCGCGCGCCGGGCGCGCCGGCCGGGTCGCACGGTCGCCGCGGGGCCGCCCCCCGCCGCTGCGCGAGCCTGCACTGCCGCCGCCCGACCGCTCACCCCGGCCCTGCCCACCGTGGCGACCGGTCTCACCAAGGTCCTCGATCTCCTCGGCGGCGAGCCCCGCGCGGGTCCGCTGAGCGCGAGGCAACCGGCCGGTCACCTCACGCGGGATCTCCAGCTCGGCGTAGAGGTGCTCGGAGTTGGAGTAGGTCTCCTCCGGCTCACCGAAGCCGAGGTCCAGCGCCTTGTCGATGAGCATCCACCGCGGCGTCTCGTCCCAGTCGACGAACGTGATCGCGACACCTGACTTGCCTGCCCGGGCGGTGCGCCCGATGCGGTGCAGGTAGGTCTTCTCGTCGTCGGGGCACTGGTAGTTGACGACGTGGGTGATGTCCTCGACGTCGATGCCCCGCGCCGCGACGTCGGTGGCCACCAGCACGTCGACCTTGCCGCCGCGGAAGGCCCGCAGGGCCTGCTCGCGGGCGCCCTGACCGAGGTCGCCGTGGACGGCGCCGGAGGCGAAGCCGCGGTCGGCCAGCTCGTCGGCGACCTTGGCCGCCGTCCGCTTGGTGCGGCAGAACACCAGGGTGAGTCCGCGACCCTCGGCCTGCAGGATGCGGGCCAACATCTCGATCTTGTCCAGCGCGTGGGCGCGGAACACGTGCTGCTCCACGGCCTTGACGGTGGCGCCACCGTCGTCGGGGTCGACGGCGCGGATGTGCGTGGGATGGTGCATGTACTGGCGGGCCAGGGTGATGATCTGGCCGGGCATGGTGGCCGAGAAGAGCATCGTCTGGCGGCCGCTCGGCACCAGGCGCACGATGCGCTCGACGTCGGGCAGGAAGCCGAGGTCGAGCATCTCGTCGGCCTCGTCCAGCACCAGGGTGCGGACGTGGCCGAGGTCGAGCAGGCCCTGGTTGGCCAGGTCGATGAGCCTGCCCGGGGTGCCGACGACCACCTCGACACCCTTCCTCAGGGCCTCGACCTGAGGCTCGTAGGCGCGGCCGCCGTAGACCGACAGCGTGCGGATCGGCCGCTTGGTGGCGGCCTTCGCGATGTCGCTGGTGACCTGCACGCACAGCTCGCGGGTCGGGACCACGACCAGTGCCTGCGGCTTGCCCGGCACGGGCGGGGCGGTCCCGTCGGCGGACGTCTCGTCGCCCTCGACGAAGACGCGCTGCAGCAGCGGGATGCCGAAGCCGAGCGTCTTGCCGGTGCCGGTCTTGGCCTGACCGATGATGTCGTGGCCGTGCAGGGCGACCGGCAGGGTCAGGGCCTGGATCGGGAAGGGGTGGGTGATGCCGACGTCCTCGAGGGCCGCGACGGTGGCGGGCAGCACGCCGAGCTCGGCGAAGCTCAGCTCGGCGGCCGGCTTGCGCGCGTCGGTGACCTTGAGGTCGCCGGACTCGTCGGTGTCGGTGTCGGGGTCGATGTCGGTGTCGGCGTCGGCGTCGGGGTCGGTCTGGTCGATCCCGGTCTGGTCTGTGCTCGGGGGGTTCAGGACGATGCCCTTCTCGTGCGGGTCGCTCCCGACCGCGTGAGAGCCGGGGGGCGCCTGACGAGGGACGTCGGCTCCACCGGCCCGGCCGCGCGCCTCGGTGCTGCGATCGAGGCGGGCCGCACGGAAGGGAGGTGCGGGTGGTCGGAGCCGATCGCGGGAAATCGAGAGGTGGCTACGACCGGGCATCCGTTCTTCGCGCCCCAGCCTACCCGGTCAGCGCCGCGTGACTACGCTGCGCTCTCGTGACGGAGCACTCGCCGGCCCCCGGCACTGGTGGCGCCCCTGCCGGCGTGGGCTCCCCGGACGAGGCCGATCCGGTGGCCGGTACGCAGTACCGCGAGGCCGTCGTCGACCTGCTGGGCGCCCTCGCCTACGGCGAGCTGACCGCCTTCGAGCGGCTCGCCGACGACGCGGCGTTCGCGCCGACCATCGCCGACAAGGCGGCGCTGGCCGCGATGGCGGTGTCGGAGTACCAGCACTTCGCGCGGCTGCGCGACCGGCTCGTCGAGCTCGGAGCCTCCCCGGAAGTGGCCATGGAGCCGTTCGTGCAGGCTCTGGAGGCCTTCCACGAGCGCACCGCGCCCGCCGACTGGCTGGAGGGCCTGGTCAAGGCCTACGTCGGCGACGGCATCGCGGAGGACTTCTACCGCGAGGTCTCCGCCTACCTCGACGACTCGACCCGCGAGCTGGTCCTGGCGGTGCTGGAGGACACCGGCCACTCCGCCTTCGCGGTCGAGCGGGTCCGCGCCGCCATCGAGGAGGACCCGCGGCTGGCCGGGCGGCTGGCCCTGTGGGGGCGCCGCCTGGTCGGTGAGGCGCTCAGCCAGGCCCAGCGGGTCGCCGCCGAACGGGACGCGCTGTCCTCGCTGCTGGTCGGCGGCACCGAACGGCCCGGGGCGGACCTGGCCGAGGTCGGCCGGATGTTCGCGCGGCTGACCGACAACCACATCCTGCGGATGGCGGTGATGGGCCTGTCGGCCTAGCCGGCTCACATGGCGCCGAAGCCCACCCGGCGCGTCTCGGGGACACCGATCTCGACGTACGCCAGCTTGTCGGCCGGCACCACCACCCGACGGCCGTCCTCGTCGACGAGGGTCAGCAGGCCCGCGTCACCGGACAGCGCCGCTGCCACGGCCTGGCCTATCTCGTCCTGGCTCTGCGGGCTGTCGATGACGAGTTCGCGAGCGGCGTTCTGGACGCCGATGCGGACCTCCACGGGGGACCTCCGGACTGCGTGTCTTCGACGCCCCACGCGGTGTGGCGGGACGCGCGTCCAGGCTAGTCGAGGCCGGTGCGCGACGACGTACGCCGGTGTCAGTGCGGCTCACCGGTGCGCGGGAATCCACCGATGCCGCGCCACGAGAGGCTCGCCAGCAGCCGGGCCGCGGCGTCACGAGGGATGGTGCCCTCGTCGGCCAGCCAGTAGCGGGCGCACACCTGGGCCATGCCGGTCAGGCCCACGGCGAGCAGGAAGGCCTGGTCCGGCGGCAGGCCGGCGTCCTCGCCGATCACCTCGCTGACCGACGTGGCGCAGGCCGCGGTGAGAGCCTCGACCCGTTCGCGGACCTCGGGCTGGTTGGTCAGGTCGGACTCGAACACCAGGCGGAACGCACCGCCGTCCTCGTCGACGAACCGGAAGTAGGCCTCAATGGTGGCCGCGACCCGCTGCTTGTTGTCGGTCGTCGAGGCCAGCGCGGCCCGGACGGCGGCGATCAGTGCCTCGGCGTGCTGGTCGAGCAGCGCAAGGTAGAGGTCGAGCTTGCCCGGGAAGTGCTGGTAGAGCACCGGCTTGCTGACGCCCGCCCGCTCCGCGATGTCGTCCATGGCGGCCGCGTGGTAGCCCTGCGCGACGAAGACCTCCTGCGCCGCTGCGAGCAGCTGCGCGCGCCGCGCCGACCGGGGCAATCGCGTGCTGCGGCTGCGGGTTTCGCCGGGGGCCGCCACCGTGACTCCTCGCGTTGGTCGGTGCCCCTGAGGGACCGGTCGGGCTCGATCCTACGGGCCGGTAACCAGCAGGGCGGTAGCCCTCAGCGGTATTCGTCGTCGCCGAGCGGGACCTCGCGCTCCTGCTCCGCGCGATCGGCCGGGTCGAGCTCGATCGAGCCCTGCTCGTGATCCGTCGCGCCCTGCGGACCGAGCTCGTCGTCGAGGTCGAGGTCGACGGCCGCAGCCTGCTCCGCGGCGTCCTCGTCGGGAGCTTCGATGTCGCGCTCGCTCATCAGTCGCCCTCTCGACGGTCGGCGGAGCACCCCAGCGTAGCCAGCCGCGCAGCACCCGGCGTCGCGCCGAGAGGCCATGTCGGGCAGGACCCGGGAGCCCGGTACGGCGGTGGTGGTGGTCGCGGAGCGGGACGAATCTGCAGAGGCGTCACCATGATCGCCCGGCGTGGTCCACACTCGTCCCGTGCAGCTGATGAGTCAGGACAATCTGGTGACGGCGCTGCTCGGCGTCGAGGGTGTCGCCGGCGCCTCGGTCGAGCCGCTCGGCGACGGGCCCGGCACACTGCGCCTGCAGCTCACGCCGGGCAGCGACGAGGTCGCGGTGGCCGGGGCGGTCAACCGGCTGCTGCGCAGCCGCTTCGGGCTGGCGGTGGACGCCGACCGGGTCCAGGTCCTCGAGGAGACCGGCCGGCCCGCCGTGAGCGCCCGTCTCGAGCGCACCCCGATCGCCGCCGCGCGGCCCGCACCCCGTGTGACCAGCCCCTTCCCGAGGCCTCTCGCCTCGGTGGCGCGCGTCGAGCCCGCCCGCAAGGACCCGGCCCGCAACGAGCCGATCCGCAACGAGCCGCCCAGCAAGGAGCCGGCCAGCACGCAACCGGCCAGCACGCAACCGGCCAGCAACGGGTCCGGGCGCACGGAGGAGGACCGCAAGGAGTCCGCGCGCACGCAGCCGTGGCGCGAGGTCAAGCCGGCCGGGCAGGAGCCGCCCGCCACGAGCCCGGCGGCGACCCGCGCGCCCACGGAGGTCTTCGTCGAGGTCGACTCGATCCCCGAGGAGGGCGAGTCCGCGCTCGAGCTGGGCGAGGGGGACACGCCTGCCGGGCAGCCGACGCGCCGCGGCCGGTTGGCCATCCAGCGGGTGCAGCTGCTCTCGGCCGGGCTCGGGGTCGCGGTGACCGTGACGCTGGGCATGGACGGCGAGACGTTCCCCGGCGAGGCCGAGGGCTCGGCCACGACCAGCGGGGTGCACCGGTCGGTCGCCGCTGCGACCCTGCGCGCGGTCGAGCAGGTCGTGCAGGGCGGTGCCCGCTTCGAGGTCGACCAGGTGGAGCTGACCCGGCTCGGTGCCGACCAGACCGTCCTGGTGCTGGTCACCATGCTCACGGGCCGGTCGACCCAGCGGCTGACCGGCGCGGCCGTGGTGCGTGAGGACGTGCGGCAAGCAGTGATCCGCGCCGTGCTCGCCGCGGTCAACCGCCGCCTCGAGGTGCTGCTCGAGCAGATCGAGCCGGAAGCTTCTTGAGCCCCGGGGCGCTCGCACGACCGTGACCAGCGACGTGGCAAGCCCACAGTCCGTACGCCCGAGATGGCCCGGCGCCCTGGAGCAGGCCGGCACGCGACAGGTCTACGTGCGGCGCGCTGCCGGTCTCTCGGACGACGCCGAGCCGGCCGTGCTCGTGCACGGCTTGGGCGGCTCCGCCACCAACTGGACCGACCTGATGGGCCTGCTGCAGGACCGGCTCGACAGCGCGGCCCTGGACCTGCCCGGGTTCGGCTGGTCGCCGCCGCCGCCCGACGACGACTACGCGCTCGCGACGCACGCCCGGGTGGTCGTCGACTTCCTCGAGTCCGACGGGCGCACCCCGGTCCACCTGATCGGCAACTCGCTGGGCGGCACGGTCGCGACGCTGGTCGCGGCTGCCCGGCCCGACCTGGTCCGCACGCTGACGCTGGTCGCCCCCGCGCTGCCGGTGCTCAAGCCCCGGCTGTCCAACGTCCACCTGCCGGCCCTGGCCGCGCCCTGGGTCGGCCAGCGCCTGGCCCGGCGCCTCGGCCGGTTCCCCGCCGAGGCCCGCGTACGCGCGACGCTCGCGCTGTGCTTCGCCGATCCCACGCGCGTGCCTGCCCAGCGCTTCGAGGAGGCGGTCGCCGAGGCCGAGCGCCGGGCCCGCCTGACCCACGAGTCCGACGCGATGCTGGCCTCACTGCGCAGCCTGCTCGGCGCCTACCTGCGCCACGGCGGCCGCTGGTTGTGGAGCGCCGCGGCCGCCGTCGAGGCGCCCACCCTGCTCGTCTACGGGCTGCGCGACCGGCTGGTCGACCCGCGGACCTCGGGTCGGGCCAGCCGTAGCTTCGCCGACGTGGGGGTGCTCATGCTGCCCGACAGCGGCCACGTGGCGCAGATGGAGCACCCGCACGAGGTCGCCGCCGCCGTACGTCGACACCTGGCGCGGCAACGGTAACCGCAGCGACACACACCTTCGGCGACCGATCCGTGCGTCTCTGGCGAGAACTTTCGCCGAAGCCGTTGCATCGCGTGCCGCGGGAGACCCATGATCCACCTGTTCGTAAGGGCGTCACCGACCTGGGATCGGAGCCTCACGTGGCCACAGTGCACGAACCACGATCGGGCAGCGACGAGCAGCGCCTGCATGAGCTGGGTTACGCCCAGGAGCTGCGGCGCCGGATGAGCGGTTTCTCCAACTTCGCCGTCAGCTTCACCATCATCTCCGTCCTCTCCGGCTGCCTGACGCTGTACGGCTACGGCATGGACGCCGGCGGCCCGGTCACCTTCGCCTGGGGCTGGCCGTTGGTCGGCATCATGGTCACGTTCGTGGCTCTGGCGATGGCCGAGGTGTGCTCGAGCTTCCCGACCGCGGGTGGGCTCTACTACTGGTCGGCGAAGCTGGCCAAGAAGAACGCCCCGGCCTGGGCGTGGTTCACCGGTTGGTTCAACCTGCTGGGCCAGGTGGCGGTGACCGCGGGCATCGACTTCGGGCTGGCCAACTTCCTGGGCGCCTACCTCAACCTGGCCTTCGGGATGGAGGTCACGCCGGGCCGGATCATCATCATCTACGGCATCGTGCTGTTCCTGCACGGCCTGCTGAACACCTTCGGTGTCGCCTTGGTGGCGAGGCTCAACGACATCAGCGTGTGGTGGCACGTCGTCGGAGTCACCGTGATCGTGGGCGCCCTGTTGCTCTTCAGCGACCACCTGCAGTCACCCGGCTTCGTCTTCACCACGTTCGTGAACAACACCGGATGGGAGGGCGGCGCCGCGCCGCTGTACGTCTTCCTCCTCGGCTTGCTGGTGGCGCAGTACACCCTGACCGGGTACGACGCCTCGGCGCACATGACCGAGGAGACGCAGAACGCCGCGATCGCCGGGCCACGCGGCATCGTCAACTCTGTCGTGGTGTCGGTCATCGCCGGATGGGTCCTGCTGCTCGGTGTGACGTTCGCGATCCAGAACTACACCGCCGAGCGCGCGACCCCGACGGGACAGCCGCCGGCGCAGATCTTCATCGACGCGGTCGGCCGCACCGGCGGCGAGTTGCTCCTGCTCATCGTGATCGGCGCGCAGTTCTTCTGCGGCATGTCCTCCGTCACCGCGAACTCCCGCATGATCTACGCCTTCAGCCGCGACGGTGCCCTGCCCGCATCGTCGTTCTGGCACCGCATCAACCCGCGCACCCGCACGCCGACCAACTCGATCTGGTTCGCGGCGGTGGGCGCGTTCCTGCTGGGCCTGCCCTACCTGTGGAATGCGACCGCCTACTTCGCGGTGACGTCCATCGCCGTCATCGGGCTCTACATCGCCTACGTGATGCCGGTCTTCCTGCGGCTGCGCGCCGGTGACGACTTCCAGCGCGGTCCCTGGCATCTCGGTCGATGGAGCCGGCCCATCGGCTGGACGGCGGTCACCTGGGTGGGGTTCATCACGGTCCTGTTCATGCTGCCGCAGTACTACCCGGTCACGCGGACCACGTTTAACTACGCGCCCATCGCGGTCGGCGTCGTGCTGCTGTTCGCCGGCGTCTGGTGGCTCCTGTCGGCGCGCCGGTGGTTCACCGGCCCCAAGGTGCAGGGCACGCCCGAGGAGCTCGCTGAGATCGAGCGCGACCTTGAGGCGGCCGGGTGACTGCACCACCGTTGGAGGTGCACCAGCTGCGCGCAGAGATCGAGGCGGGATCGGTCGACACCGTCCTCGTGGCGTTCACCGACATGCAGGGCCGGCTGCAAGGCAAGCGGCTGCACGCTCAGTACTTCCTCGACGAGGTGCTGGCGCACGGCACCGAGGGCTGCAACTACCTGCTGGCCGTGGACGTGGAGATGAACACCGTCGACGGATACGCGATGTCGTCATGGGAGACCGGCTACGGCGACTTCGTCTTCGTTCCCGACCTCACGACGTTGCGTCGAGTGCCCTGGCACGAGGGCACCGCGCTGCTGCTGGCCGACCTGAAGTGGGACGACGGCTCGGACGTCGTCGCATCGCCGCGGCAGATCCTGCGGCGGCAGGCGGACCGGCTGGCCGAGCGGGGCATGGTGGCGCTGGCCGGCACCGAGCTGGAGTTCATGGTGTTCCGCGACACCTACGAGGATGCGTGGCGCTCGGCGTACCGCGACCTCACACCCGTGAACCTCTACAACGTCGACTACTCGCTCATCGGCACCGCCCGCGTCGAGCCGCTGCTGCGACGGATCCGCAATGCGATGGCGGCCGCCGGTATGACGGTCGAGTCGGCCAAGGGCGAGTGCAACCTCGGGCAGCACGAGATCGCGTTCCGCTACGACGACGTGGTCGTCACCTGTGACAACCACGTGCTCTACAAGACGGGCGCGAAGGAGATCGCGGCGCAGGAGGGCATGTCGCTGACCTTCATGGCGAAGTTCGATGCGCGAGAGGGGAACTCGTGTCACATCCACCTCTCCCTGCGCGGCACCGACGGCGAGCTGGTGATGGCCGACGACCAGGGCCAGGACGGGATGTCAGCTCTCGGACGGCACTACGTGGCCGGCCAGCTCGCCACGCTTCGGGAGCTGACCTTGTTCCTCGCACCGAACATCAACTCCTACAAGCGTTTCGTGGAGGGCTCGTTCGCGCCGACCGCGGTGAAGTGGGGTCGTGACAACCGCACGTGCGCGTTGCGCCTGGTCGGCCACGGTCCCTCGCTGCGTCTCGAGAACCGGGTGCCCGGCGGCGACGTGAACCCCTACCTCGCCTGCGCCGCGCTGGTGGCCGGCGGCCTGTACGGCATCGACCACGAGCTCGAGCTCGAGGACGCGTTCGGCGGCAACGCCTACCACGTCGACGCGCAGCACGTGCCCGCCACGATGCAGGAGGCGCTCGAGCTGTGGGAGGGCAGCGCGATCGCGCGCGAGGCCTTCGGTGAAGACGTTGTCGACCACTACGCGAACATGGCACGTGTGGAGCTCAAGTCCTTCAACGCCGCGGTCACCGACTGGGAGCGCTACCGCAGCTTCGAGCGCATGTGAGCAGGACCACCTCATGGGTCCTGGTTGAGGACGATGCGCTAGAGAGGACCTCGTGACCGCCACCCACGACGTCGTCAATCCCGCAACCGAACAGGTCGTCGCGACGGTTCCGTCCGCCACGGCCGAGGACACCGACGCGGCGATCGCGCGCGCCGCGGCGGCGTACGTCGGGTGGCGTGCGGTCCCGCCCGGCGACCGCGCGCGCCTGCTGCGCCGCTTCGCCGCGGCCGTCGATGCCGACCGGGAGCATCTCGCCGAGCTGGAGGTCGCCAACGCCGGCCACACGATCGGCAACGCGCGGTGGGAGGCGGGCAACGTCCGGGACGTGCTCGACTACTACTCGGGCGCGCCGGAGCGGCTGTTCGGCAGGCAGATCCCGGTCTCCGGCGGGGTGGACGTCACCTTCAAGGAACCGCTGGGCGTCGTCGGCATCATCGTGCCGTGGAACTTCCCGATGCCGATCGCGGTCTGGGGGTTCGCCCCGGCCCTCGCAGCGGGCAACACCGTCGTGCTCAAGCCGGCCGAGGTGACGCCGCTGACCGCGTTGCGGCTGGCGGAGCTGGCTCGGGACGCCGGCCTGCCCGAGGACGTCTTCCTCGTGGTGCCCGGCAAGGGATCGGTGGTGGGGCAGCGGCTGGTCGACCACCCCGACGTGCGCAAGATCGTCTTCACTGGGTCGACCGATGTGGGCAAGGCGATCATGGCGGGCTGCGCGGCGCAGGTGAAGCCCGTCACGCTGGAGCTCGGAGGCAAGAGCGCCAACATCGTCTTCGCCGACGCCCAGCTCGAACGCGCGGCGGCCGCGGCTCCCTACGCCGTCTTCGACAACGCCGGGCAGGACTGCTGCGCGCGCTCCCGCATCCTCGTGCAGCGCTCGGTGTTCGACCGGTTCCTCGCTCTGCTCGAGCCTGCGGTGCAGGGCGTGCGGGTCGAGGACCCGACGCGTGACACGGCCGAGATGGGGCCGCTGATCACCGCCGAGCACCGCGCGAAGGTCGCCTCCTACGTGCCGGACGACGCACCTGTGGCGTTCCGCGGGACGGCGCCCGACGGACCCGGTTTCTGGTACCCGCCGACCGTGCTCGCGCCCGTCGACCCCGCAGCTGCGGCCGCGGTGGACGAGATCTTCGGTCCGGTCGTGGTCGTGATCCCGTTCGACGACGAGGCGGAGGCGATCCGCATCGCCAACGACTCGCCCTACGGGCTGTCCGGGTCGATCTGGACGGAGAACGTGGGCCGGGCGCTGCGCGTCGCGCGCGCCGTGGAGACCGGGACGCTGTCGGTCAACTCCAACGCATCGGTGCGCTACTGGACACCCTTCGGGGGCGCGAAGCAGTCGGGCCTCGGCCGCGAGCTGGGCCCCGATGCCCTCGACGCCTTCACCGACGTCAAGAACGTCTTCATCGCCACGGACCCCGCCACGGAGGAGCCCTCGTGAACCGCCTGCAGGATCGTGTCGCCGTTGTCACCGGTGCCGGCAGCGGCATCGGCCTCGCGACGGCTCACCGGCTCGCGCAGGAGGGGGCGCGCGTGGTCTGTGCCGACTACGACGAGGCGGCTGGTACGTCGGCTGCCGAGGCGGTGGGCGGCCGGTTCGTCGCCGTCGACGTCACGAGCGACTCGCAGGTCGCTGCGTTGTTCGCCGACACCTACGACACGTTCGGCCGCATCGACATCTCGTTCCACAACGCCGGCATCTCGCCGCCCGACGACGACTCGATCCTCCAGACCAGGCTCGACGCCTGGGAGCGGGTGCAGCTGGTGAACCTCACCTCGGTGTTCCTCTGCTGCAAGCACGTGCTGCCCTACATGCAGAAGCAGGGCAGCGGGTCGATCATCAACACCGCGTCGTTCGTCGCGGTGATGGGTGCCGCCACCTCGCAGATCTCCTACACGGCGTCCAAGGGCGGGGTGCTCGCGATGAGCCGCGAGCTGGGCGTGCAGTTCGCCCGCGAAGGCATCAGGGTCAACGCGCTCTGCCCGGGACCGGTGAACACGCCCCTGCTGAAGGAGCTGTTCGCGGCCGACCCGGAGCGGGCCGCGCGGCGGCTGGTGCACGTGCCGCTGGGCCGTTTCGCCGAGCCCTCCGAGATCGCCGCGGCGGTCGCGTTCCTGGCCAGCGACGACTCCTCGTTCATGACCGCGTCGACGTTCCTCGTCGACGGTGGCATCTCCGGTGCCTACGTCACCCCGCTGTAGCGCCGGCAGCCCGGCCTCAGCCGGTGGCGGCGACGAGGGCGTCGAACAGTCGCGGATCGTTGTCGGCCTCCGGGTGCCACAGCACGCCGAGGGCGAACCGCCGGCCGGGGTCCTCGAGCACCTCCGGCGTCTCGTCGTCGGCCCAGCCGCTCACCGTGAGAGACCCGGGGGAGGCCACGCCCTGGTGGTGGTAGGACGGCACGTCGACCCGCGCGCCGAGCACGCCGTGTGCCCGGCTGTCGGGGGCCAGCCGCACCTCGTGGCGACCGTAGAGGCCCGGGCGCGGGCGGTGCCGGTCGTGTCCGACCACGTCGGGCAGGTGCTGGATCAGCGACCCGCCGTGTGCCACGGCGAGCAGCTGCATCCCACGGCAGATGCCGAGAACGGGCAGGTCCCGTCCCAACGCCTCCTGCAGCAGCGCCGCCTCGCCCTCGTCGCGGTCCTCCCGGATGCCCATCGTCTCGGCGTGGGGCGTCTCGCCGTACGTCGCCGGGTCCAGGTCGGCTCCTCCGGCCAGCACCAGGGCGTCGAGCCGGTCGACCGTCTCCGCGGCGCCGGTCGGCGAGGGCGGCAGCACCAGCACCCGGGCGCCTGCCCGTTCGACGGCGTCCACGTAGGCGTACGGCAGCACCACGGCCCGCTGGTCCCAGACGCCCCAGCGGGCGACCTCGACGTACGACGTGATGCCGACCACGGGCACGCGGGAGCGACCACTGGTCCGGGGCATGTCCATATGCTGGCAGGGGAATCTGACCGGAGCACACCCGGTTGAGACTGGGGAGACCACCCGAACACCGGAGGAACGCGTGTCCTTGCCCCCGCTCGTCGAGCCTGCCAGCGAGCTCACCGTCGACGAGGTGCGCCGCTACTCGCGACACCTGATCATCCCCGACGTCGGCATGACGGGTCAGAAGCGGCTGAAGAACGCCAAGGTGCTCGTCGTGGGCGCCGGTGGTCTCGGCTCGCCCGCCCTGCTCTACCTGGCGGCTGCCGGTGTGGGCACCCTCGGCATCATCGACTTCGACGTGGTCGACGAGTCGAACCTGCAGCGCCAGATCATCCACGGCCAGTCCGACATCGGTAAGCCGAAGGCGGTCAGCGCCAAGGAGTCGATCGAGGAGGCGAACCCCTACGTCGACGTCGTGCTCCACGAGGAGCGGCTGGACTCGACCAACGTGCTGGACATCTTCGCTCCCTACGACCTCATCGTCGACGGCACCGACAACTTCGCGACCCGCTACCTGGTCAACGACGCAGCGGTGCTGCTGGGCAAGCCGTACGTGTGGGGCTCGATCTACCGCTTCGACGGCCAGGCCAGCGTCTTCTGGGCCGAGAACGGTCCCTGCTACCGCTGCCTCTACCCGGAGCCGCCGCCTCCCGGCATGGTCCCCAGCTGCGCCGAGGGCGGCGTGCTCGGTGTGCTATGCGCGAGCATCGGCTCGATCCAGGTCAACGAGGCCATCAAGCTCATCACCGGCATCGGCGACCCCCTCGTCGGCAGGCTGATGGTCTACGACGCGCTGGAGATGCAGTACCGCAGCGTCAAGGTGCGCAAGGACCCGGAGTGCCCGGTCTGCGGCAAGAACCCCGAGATCACCCTCGAGACGGGCCTCATCGACTACGAGGCGTTCTGCGGCACCATCAGCGAGGAAGCAGCCGAGGCCGCGAAGGGCTCGACCATCTCGGTCAAGGACCTCAAGGCGATGTTCGACGCCGGCAAGGACTTCTACCTCGTCGACGTGCGCGAGCCCAACGAGTACGAGATCGTGTCCATCCCCGGCTCCACGCTGATCCCCAAGGACCGCATCCTCAACGGTGACGCCCTGAGTGAGCTGCCGCAGGACAAGCAGGTCGTGCTGCACTGCAAGAGCGGCGCCCGCTCCGCCGAGGCGCTCGCGGTGCTCAAGGGAGCGGGCTTCTCCGATGCCGTCCATGTCGGTGGCGGCGTGATCGCCTGGGTCAACCAGATCGACCCCTCCCAGCCGACGTACTGACCGGTCACCCGCGTCCGCGGGACGCGACGGTGACCTGGACCGGGTACGGTCCGGGAGTGCCTGCTTCGCTCACCGTCCCCACGACCTCGTACGACGTCCGTCGCCACAAGCTGCGCAACGGGCTGAGGGTCGTCCTCGCGCCCGACCGGTCGGCGCCCGTGGTCGCCGTCGCCGTCTACTACGACGTGGGCATCCGGTCCGAGCCCGAGGGCCGCACCGGTTTCGCGCACCTCTTCGAGCACCTGATGTTCCAGGGGTCGGCGTCGCTGGAGAAGATGGAGCACGTCAACTACGTCATCTCCTCGGGCGGCACGTTCAACGGCTCGACGCGGCTGGACTACACCAACTACTACGAGGTGCTGCCGTCCAACGCCCTCGAGCGTGCGTTGTTCCTCGAGTCCGACCGGATGCGCTCGCCGCGGGTCACCGAGGAGAACCTCCGGAACCAGATCGACGTGGTGAAGGAAGAGATCCGGGTCAACATCCTCAACGAGCCGTACGGCGGTTTCCCGTGGCTGACGCTGCCGCCGGTGCTCTTCGACACCTTTCCCAACGCGCACAACGGCTACGGCGCGTTCGAGGACCTCGAAGGCGCGACGGTCGAGGACGCGTCGGAGTTCTTCAAGCGCTACTACGCGCCGGGCAACGCCGTGCTCGCGATCGGGGGTGACATCGACCCCGACGAGGCGCTCGCTCTCGTCGAGAAGCACTTCGGCGACATCCCGCGTCGCACCACGCCGCCGCGCCCGGACTTCTCCGAACCGGACCTCACCGAGGAGCGTCGCGCCGAGCACGTCGACCGGAACGCGGCCACCCCCGCCGTGGCGCTCGGCTGGCGGGTGCCTGACCCGGTCGCCGACCTCGACGCGTACCTCCCCTTCGTCGTGCTCGCCGAGCTGCTGACCCGCGGTGACGCGTCCCGGCTACGGTCCCGGCTGGTGCACGACGACCACCTCGCCTCCGACGTGTCGGCGAGCCTCGGCTTCATGGAGGACGCGTTCGACGTCCGCGATCCCACGGCGTTCGTCGTCACGGCCCACCACGCGGCCGACGCGACCAGCGATCAGGTGGTGTCCGCCATCGACGACGAGCTCGCGCGCCTGGTGCGCGACGGGCTGACCGACGACGAGCTCGGGCGCGTCCAGGCCCGCACGGCGGCGACCCTCCTGTCCCGCAACGACTTCGTGCTCGGCCGCACGCTCGCGATGGCGTCGCTCGAGCAGCAACGGCAGGAGCCGGGGCTCGTCGGCGAGCTGCCGGCGCGCATCGGTGCCGTCACCGCCGAGCAGGTGGTGCAGGCCGCACGCACGCTGCGCCCCGACCGGCGGGCGAGGCTCGACCTGATCGCGGGAGGACAGCGGTGAAGCGCCCGGCCGCGCGCCCCGTACCCGACCTCGGCAAGCCACGGCGCGCCAAGCAGCCCACGGTCGCCGAGCGCGTGCTCGGCAACGGCCTGCGGGTCGTCGCCGTACGCCGGGCAGGGGTGCCGATGGTGCACACGCGGCTGCGCGTGCCGTTCGCCGCGCGCCGCGCCGATCACCTGCCGAAGCGTCTCGTGCTCGACGCGACGATGCTGCACGGCACCGCGAAGCACGACCGCACCGGGCTCGCCGTCGCCCTGCAGGAGGTCGGCGGTGCTCTCGGGGTCTCCAGCGACCCTGACCGGCTGCTGGTTCGCGGCGAGTCGTTGAGCAACGGCCTGCCACGGCTGCTCGAGCTGCTGGCCGAGGTCGTGACGGAGGCGTCCTATCCCAAAGCCGCGGTCGAGGGCGAGGTCGCGCGGCTGCAGACCCGGTTGCGCCAGCGGCTCGCCCAGCCGGCCGAGGCGGCCGCCGAGGCGCTGCGCCACCGGCTCTACCCCGGGCACCCGTACGGCCGCGACCTGCCCAGCCCCGAGGAGACAGCGGCCGTCACCGCTGCGTCGGTGCGCGCGCTGCACCGCCGCTGGGTCGTGCCGGAGGGCAGCCTGCTCGTGCTGGTCGGCGACATCAGCCCTGCCCGGACCCTCGACCAGGTCGAGCGAGCGCTGCAGGGCTGGGCCGGCGAGGCGACCGCCGCGGCGCCCGCGCCGGCCACGCCGACCGGCGGGGACCTCACCCTGGTCGACCGCCCCGGCGCGGTGCAGTCCAACCTCCGGCTCGGCGGTCCGGCACTGCGTCGCACCGACGACGACTATGCCGCGCTCGAGCTGGCGAACGTCGTCTTCGGCGGCTACTTCGCCTCCCGGCTGATGCGCAACATCCGCGAGGACAAGGGCTACACCTACGGTGCCCGGTCTGCCCTCAGCCACGGTGCGAGCGCCTCGGCCGTGGTGCTCGAGGTCGACGTCGCGACCGAGGTGACCGCACCCGCGCTCGTCGAGATCGGCTACGAGCTCGGCCGCATGGCGACGCTGCCCGTCACCGCGGCCGAGCTGCAGAGCGCCGCCAGCTACACCGCCGGCCTGCTCGCCCTGTCGACCGCCACCCAGGCAGGTCTCGCCGCGACCCTCGAGACGCTGCTGGCCGACGGGCTGGACGTCTCGTGGCTGCGCGAGCACCCCGAGCGGCTCGCGGCGGTGACCGTGGACGAGGCACGGGCGCAGGCCCACCAGTTCCTCGCCCCGGCGCGGCTGGCCACCGTGGTCGTCGGAGACGCGTCGCGGGTGGGTGACGAGCTGGCCGCCCTCGGCCCCGTGACGGCGGCCTCCGATGCCGGCTGAGGACGGCGAGGACTTCGAGGAGCGCGTCCTCGCCGTCGTGGAGTCGATCCCGCCCGGCTCGGTGATGTCCTACGGCGACGTCGCGGAGTACGTCGGCCAGGGCGGGGCGCGTCAGGTCGGGCGGGTGATGTCGCGCAGCGGCGGGACGGTCCCCTGGTGGCGCGTCCTGCACGCCGACGGGGCGCCCGCCCCCGGCCTCGAGCAGGAGGCACTGGCTCGGCTGCGCGCGGACGGGGCGCCGATGCGACCCGACGGCACCCGGGTCGACATGGCGCGGGCGCGCTGGGACGGGCGCGAGGTCGTCGTACCATCGAGGGCACGGGTCGGTCGCGACCGGCGGACGGCTCGCCACCTCGGAGACGCTCGTGACGGAGGACGGCCATGAGGATCCTGTGTGCCAGCTGCCTCATCGCGATCACCCTGCTCACCGGCTGCGGCAACGGCACCCCCACCGCACCCGGTGACCAGCCCAGCAGCACCGCGACGCAGACCGACGACAAGGGCGGCGGCGGCGGGGGCTACTGAGACTCGAGGACGCAAGGCCCTGCCGGTGACGACGCAGCAAGGGCCCCGGATGTGTCCGACCTGCATGGTGGGATGGGTTCATGTCGCCGACGGGGTCCCGTGGGGCGCCCCGACGCACCGGGCCGCCCGCGACGCCCTACTCCCTGGTGCGGCCCGCACCGCGCGTGCTCGCCCCCCCGGTGCTCGACCCCGGCCAGCAGCAGGTCATCGACCACGAGAGCGGGCCGCTGCTGGTGCTGGCCGGGCCCGGCACCGGCAAGACGACGACCATCGTGGAGGGCGTCGTCGCCCGCATCGAGCGGGGGCTCGACCCGGAGCAGGTGCTGGTCCTGACGTTCGCCCGCAAGGCCGCGGTCGAGCTGCGCGAGCGCATCACGACCCGGCTGGGCCGGGCCACCAAGGAACCGGTGGCGCGCACGTTCCACTCCTACGCGTTCGGTGTGCTGCGGCGCGAGGCTGCGCTGCGCGGCGAACCGACCCCGCGGCTGCTGTCCGGCGCGGAGCAGGACCTGGTGATCCGCGACCTGCTCGACGGCGACCTGCTCGAGCGCCCCGACGCCTGGCCGGCCCGGCTGCAGCCGGCGCTCAAGACCCGCGGCTTCGTGCAGGAGCTGCGCGACCTGCTGATGCGGGCCTACGAGCGCGGGCTCACCGCGCGCGAGCTCGACGCCCTCGGGCGTCGGCACAAGCGCGACGACTGGCGGGCCGCGGCACGGTTCATGCGGCAGTACGGCGAGGTCACCAGCTTCCGTGACGCCGCCGCCTACGACCCCGCGGAGCTGATCCGGGCGGTCGTGTCACTGTGGCTGTCCGACCCCGCCTTGCTGGCCCGGGAGCGGGCCGCCCGCCAGGTCGTCTTCGTCGACGAGCTGCAGGACACCGACCCGGCTCAGCTCGAGCTGCTCCAGCTGCTGGCCGGCGACGGCCGCGACCTGGTGGCGGTCGGCGATCCCGACCAGTCGATCTACGGCTTCCGCGGCGCCGACGTCGAGGGCATCGAGCGGTTCACCGAGCACTTTCGCCGTCCCGGTGGCGAGCCGGCGCCGGTGGTGGCGCTGACCACCTGCCGGCGCAGCGGGGCCGATCTGCTGGGCGCCACCCGCCGGGTCGCGGCCAACCTCGGCGGTCGTGGTCTGCACCGCCGCCTGGAGGCGGCCGACGGGCTGCCCGCCGGTGACCTGTCCGTGGCGGTGCTGCGGTCCGAGACCCAGGAGGCGGCCTACCTCGCGGAGCGCCTGCGGCAGGCACACCTTGTCGAGGGTGTCGCGTGGTCGCAGATGGCGGTGATCGTGCGCTCCACCGTGCGCTCGCTGCCGGTGCTGCGGCGCGCGTTCGGGGCGGCGGGCGTGCCGGTCGACGTGGCCGCAGAGGAGGTCCCCCTGGTGGTGCAGCCTGCCGTGCGGCCGATGCTGACGCTGCTGCAGTGCATCGTCGACCCGGCGCGGCTGGACGAGACCGCTGCGGTCGAGCTGCTCACCTCGCCGCTGGGCGGTGCCGACGTGATCGGGCTGCGCCGGCTGCGCCAGGAGCTGCGTCGGGCCGAGCTGGACGTGGGCGGCCGCCGGGCCTCCGGCGCGCTGGTCGTCGAGGCGCTGGTCGACCCGCGAGTCCTCATCACCCTTCCGACGCCGGTTGCCCGGCCGGCCGAGCGCGTCGGGCGCCTGCTGGCGCTGGGCCGTGAGGAGCATGCCCGGCCGGGGGCCAGCGTCGAGGACGTCCTGTGGAAGGTATGGGCCGCCTCGGGGCTGTCCGACCGGTGGGAGCGGGCCAGCCTCGAGGGTGGGCCGGCCGGCGCAGCCGCCGACCGCGACCTCGACGCGGTCGTCGCGCTCTTCGAGAGCGCAGCGCGGTTCTGCGACCGGCTGCCCGGAGCCGGATCGGTGGTGTTCCTCGAGCACCTGCTGGGCCAGCAGATCCCCGCCGACTCGCTCTCCGCACGGGCGCCCTCCGGTGACTCGGTGTCGCTGCTGACCGCCCACGCCAGCAAGGGACTCGAGTGGGACCTCGTCTGCGTCGCGGGCGTTCAGGAGGGCCTCTGGCCGTCGGCCCGGATGCGCGGGTCCTTCCTGGGCACCGAGCGGCTGGTCGACCTGCTGCGGCCGGGCGCGGAGCAGCTGCCCCCGGAGGTGGCCGCGGTGACCACCCTGACCCGGTTGCTCGAGGAGGAACGCCGGCTGTTCTACGTCGCCGTCACGCGCGCCCGGCGGCGGCTGCTGGTCACCGCGGTGGCCAGCGAGCGTGAAGGCCTGGTGCCCTCGCGCTTCCTCGACGAGCTCGACCCCCTGCCGGCGGGGGAGACCGAGCGGCCGGTCGCGACCGTGAGCCGGCCGCTGAGCCTGGCCGGCCTGGTCGCCGAGCTGCGCCGCTCGCTCATCGCCGCCGGGGCCGACGGCCACCCCACCCACGGGCACCTCGGCGAGGACCACGACGCCCGACGCCGAGCGGCGGCCGCGCAGCTGTCCCGGCTGGCGCGGGCCGGGGCACGTGGCGCGGCGCCGCAGTCCTGGTGGGGCCTGGCGCCGGTCTCCGACGAGCGCCCCGTGCGGGAGCCCGACGAGCAGGTGCGCGTCTCGCCCTCGAAGGTCGAATCGTTCACCCGCTGCGAGCTGCGGTGGTTCCTCGAGCACGTCGGTGGCACGGAGACGACCACCACCCAGCAGAACGTCGGCACCCTCGTCCACGCGGTCGCCGAAGCCGCGCTCGACGACGCCTCCGCCACCGAGGAGGCGCTGCTGGCCCGGCTCGACGCGCTGCTGCCGACCGTCGACCTCGGTCGCGGCTGGGTCGCCGCGCAGGCGGCCGACCGGGCGCGCGGCATGGTCCGCCGGTTGGCCCGGTGGCTGGCCGAGAACAAGCGCGAGGTCGTCGCCACCGAGATCGACTTCACCGCCGCGGTCGGCCGTGCGGTCGTCGGGGGCCAGGTCGACCGGCTGGAGCGCGACGTGCTCGGCCGAGCCGTGGTCATCGACTTCAAGACCGGTTCCCGCGCGGTGGCCGGCGCCGACCTCGAGGCTCACGCGCAGCTGGCGGCCTATCAGCTCGCCGCCGAGGAAGGCGCCTTCGCCGAGGCCGGTCTGCACGAGAGCGGCGGCGCGGCGCTGGTGCAGCTGGGCAAGGGCGCGCTGGCGCGAGCAGCCCGCGAGCAGCAGCAGCCCCCACTGTCCAGCTACGCCGATCCGGGCTGGGCCCGGCAGCTCGTCACGCAGGTGGCCGAGGGCATGGCCGGCTCCGCCTTCCAGGCCATGGGCAACGACTACTGCACCTTCTGCCCGGTGCGCACCAGCTGCCCGGTGCAGGACGACGGTCGGGCGGTGACGACGTGACGCGCCCGCGCCTGACCCCCACCGAGGTCGCCGCTCACATCGGTGAGAAGTTCCCGCCCACCTCCGAGCAGGCGGCCGCCATCTCCGCGCCGCTGCACCCGCACGTCATCGTCGCCGGTGCCGGCTCGGGCAAGACGCAGACGATGGGCCTGCGCGTCGCATGGCTGGTGGCCAACGGGCTCGTCGAGCCGCACCGCGTCATCGGCCTCACCTTCACCCGCAAGGCCGCCGCAGAGCTCGGCGGCCGGGTCCGGCGCATGCTGCGCACGCTCCGCGCGGCGCACGAGCGGTCGCCGTTCCTCCGCGAGGAGGTCGCCGCGGCACTGCGAGCCGGCGAGCCGACGGTCTCGACCTATCACTCCTACGCCGCGGCGCTGGTGACCGAGCACGCGTTGCGGGTCGGCCTCGAACCGAGCACCCGGCTGATCGGTGAGGCGATGGCCTGGCAGTACGCCTCGCAGGTGACCGAGTCCTACGACGGGCCGATGGACTCCGTCGACCGGGTCCTCGGCACCGTCACCGGCGACGTGCTGGCGCTGGCCGGCGAGGTGTCCGAGCACCTCGCCACCCCCGAGCAGATCCGTGCGCTCGCGGCCGCCGTGCACGACCACGTCGACCGGCTGCCCCGGGGCCCGGGGCAGAAGGGCGCCGGCCTGCCCAAACCGCTCGCCGACTGGCTGGCCTCGCTGGACGGGCGCCTGGACCTGCTGCCGCTGGTCGAGCGCTACCGCGAGCTCAAGCGCGAGCGCGGCGCGATGGACTACGGCGACCAGGTCGCGATCGCCGCGTGCATCGCGCGCGAGCACCCCGAGGTCGCCGAGATGGAGCGCGCCCGGTTCGGGGCCGTGCTCCTCGACGAGTACCAGGACACCGGCGAGGCGCAGCGCGTCCTGCTCACCAGCCTCTACCGGGCGCACCCGGTCACCGCCGTCGGCGACCCCCGTCAGTCGATCTACGGCTGGCGCGGGGCCAGCGCCGGCAACCTCGAGCGGTTCCTCGGTGACTTCGCACCGGCCGGTGCCGGCGAGGGCGCCGGCGGATCGAGCGGCCTGTCGGTCAGCTTCCGCAACGGCGCGCCCATCCTGGCCGTCGCCAACGCGGTGGCCTCCGGCCTCCCGGTGCGCGGCCTCGAGGACCGTCCCCTGACGCCCGGTCCGGGCCGTGAGCGGGCCGGGCAGGTGGTCGCCGCGCTGCACGACTCGGTGGTCGACGAGGCCGCCTGGGTGGCCGACGAGGTCGCCGCCTACGGCCGCCGTGACGGTGCGGAGGCGCACTGGGGTGAGGTCGCCGTGCTGGCCCGCAAGCGGTCGCTCTTCCCGCGCATCGAGGCAGAGCTGCGCGCCAGGGGCGTGCCGTGCGAGGTCGTCGGTCTGGGTGGGCTGCTGCTGGAGCCCGAGGTCGTCGACATCGTCAGCACGCTGCGGGTGCTCGGCGACCCGACGGCCGGGAACGCCGTCGTACGGCTGCTCACCGGCCCACGGTGGCGCCTCGGGGCCCGCGACCTCGACGCGCTCGGCCGGCGTGCCCGGCAGCTCGCCGTCCGGCGACCCTGGTCCACCGTGCCACGCACCGCCGGGGCGCCGGTGGACGAGCAGGACGACCCGGAGTACGACGTCGTCGACGAGCGCAGCCTCGTCGACGCGCTCGACGACCTCGGCCGCTCGACGGCCTACTCCACCGAGGGCTTCCGTCGGTTGACCCGGCTGCGCGACGAGCTGCGCTGGCTGCGCCGATGGACCGGTCAACCGCTGCCCGAGCTGGTCCTGGCGGTGTCCAGCGCCCTGTGCCTCGACGTCGAGCTGGCCTCGCGACCGCAGGTCCGGCCGACCGATGCGCTGCGCAGCATCGACCGGTTCGTCGAGGTGGCGGAGGACTTCGTGGCCTCGGGGGAGGACCCCGGCCTGATCGCTTTCCTCGCCTACCTCGACACCGCCGCGGATCGCGAGCGGGGCCTGGAGATCGACGTCGGCGAGGCCGGCGTCGAGCGGGTGCAGCTGCTGACCGTGCACGCGGCCAAGGGCCTGGAGTGGGACGCCGTCTTCGTGGCGGGGCTCTCCGCCCGGGTCTTCCCCGTGGAGGGCCAGCCGGTGGCTGACTGGTCCAAGCAGCTCTACGCCTTGCCGTTCCCGCTGCGCGGTGACCGCGGCGAGCTTCCCGAGCTGCAGTGGCGGGCCACCGGCGACCAGGCCGAGGCGCGCGCTGCGGTCGACGCGTTTCGCGACGCGTGCAAGGCGCGAGGCGCCCGCGAGGAACGCCGGCTGGCCTACGTCGCGGTCACCCGGGCCCGCGAGCTGCTGGCCTGCTCGGGCTACTGGTGGGACACGACGTCGAAGAAGCGCGGCCCGTCGGCGCTGCTCGAGGAGGTCCGCGAGATCTGTGCCGCCGGAGGCGGGCGGGTCGCCGTCTGGGCCGCCGAGCCCGCGGACGACGTACCGAACCCCGTCCTGGGCGAGCCCGTCGTCCGACCCTGGCCCTACGACCCGCTGGGCCCCCGCCGGGCCGCCGTCGAGTCCGCTGCCGCGCTGGTCCAGGTCGCCTCGGATGCCCGCTCCGGCCCCGACGCCCACCGCCAGGACGCCGGGGGACCGCCCGACGCCCAGGTGCAGGCCTGGCGCGCGGAGACCGAGCTGCTGCTCGCCGAGCTGGCTGGGCTGCGGGCCGGTCGGGCGCCGACGGTGCAGCTGCCGCGGCACCTGTCGGTGTCGCAGCTGGTCCAGCTTCGGCGCGACCCTGCCGAGCTCGCCCGCCAGATCCGCCGCCCGCTGCCGCGCCCGCCCGCGCTCAGCGCGCGCCGCGGCACCCGCTTCCACCTGTGGCTCGAGCAGCGGTGGGGTCAGCAGCGGCTGCTCGACGTCGACGAGCTGCCCGGTGCCGCCGACGACACCGCCGAGCCCGACACCGACCTGGCCGAGCTGCAGGAGGCGTTCCGCGACAGTCAGTGGTGGGCCCGGGTCCCCACCGATGTCGAGTTCCCGTTCGACCTCGTGGTCGACGGTGTGCTGCTGCGCGGCCGATGTGATGCCGTCTTCACCGCCGACGACGGCACCTTCGACGTCGTCGACTGGAAGACCGGCCGCCCCAAGACCGGCGCCGACGCCGAGGCGGCCGCGGTCCAGCTGGCCGTCTACCGCCTCGCCTGGCACCACCTGAGCGGCGCGCCGCTGGAGCAGATCCGGGCCGCGTTCCACTACGTCGGCGCGCGGCGCACCGTGCGGCCCGCCGACCTGCTGGGCCACGACGAGCTCGTGAGCTTGATCCGCTCGGTCCCCCCGGGGGCAGCTGCCGATGTGCTCGAGGCCGGCGACGCGGTCGGGGCCTAGCCTCGCGCCAGCGCCGGGGCCTCTGCCGCCTCCGGCGCGGCGGGTCGCGGCTGCGCCGCCCGAGCACGCGTGGGCAGCGCGGCCTGCGCCGCCAGGGCAAGAGCAAGGATGCCCAGGGCCGCCAGGCCGTCGAGCCAGTAGTGGTTGGCGGTGGCGACCACCACGAACGACGTGGCGAGCAGGTGGGTCACCCCCACCCATCCCCACCGCCATGGGCTGGCCCGCCACATCCACCAGGCGACGATCCCGGCCCACCCGACGTGCACCGAGGGGAACGCCGAGAGCTGGTCGGCCACCTCGAGGGTCGTCGGCCCGTAGACCGACTGGCCGTACATCGCAGCCGTGTCGAGGAAGCCGCCGCCGGGCAGCAGCCGGGGTGGCGCGACGGTGATCAGGTGCACCAGGAAGCAGCTCGCGGTGAGCAGCACGACACTCAGCCGCACCGACGGGTAGAGGTGCCGGTGCCGGAGGAAGATCCAGGCCAGGAACAGGATCATCCCGTTGAAGTGGCCGTAGACGTAGAACGCGTTGCACGCCTGGGTCAGCACCGAGTGGCCCTCGATCAGCCGCTGCGTCGCGTGCTCGCTGGCGATGTGCAGCCACGACTCGACGTCGAGCAGCCGCTGCCCCCGGCGCACCGCGCCCTCAGCGGAGTGGTGAGCCAGTGTTCCGGCCAGCTGCCAGAAGGCGAACAGCGCGAGGACGACGCCGCACTCCCGAACGGCGGCCACCGCCGCACGCCCGCGCGGCTTGAGCAGCACGAGGACACCGGAGGCGAGCAGGAGGGCGGCGGCCGCGACCATGGCGATCTGCCAGCCGAGCATCAGATGGGGCACCCGCACACGATGCCATCCGGGCGCGTGTGCCGCCGCCCGTTCAGCGCGGGCGGCCCTTTGCGGCGGTCAGCGACCCGGCGCACCCGCGGACAGGTCGAGGTCGACCACCAGCGCGCAGTGGTCGCTCACGGGCAGCCGCAGCACCTGGACGTCGCGCACCGCCGACTCGCCGACGCCCTCGGCGAGCACGTGGTCGAACTGCACCCGCGGCCGCCACGACGGGTAGGTCGCGGCCCGGGCGAGCTGCGTCCACCCCGTCGTGAGCCGGGGCACCGGGCCGGGCAGGTTGAGGTCGCCGATCAGCAGCCGGGGCGACGGGAACTGCCGTGCCCACCGGGTCAGGGCGCGCAGCTGCGCGATGTTCCAGCCGGGCACGAACGACAGGTGGGCGGTCACGACCGTGATCGGCCCGGTGGGCCCGTCGAGCACCGCGGTGACGGCGACCCGCGGCTCGTCGGGGACGCGGGTCAGCCCACGGCGGCCGGGCACCATCAGCGGCATCTCCACGGGCGCCGGCCCGAAGCGGCGTACGTGCCAGGACCGCACCGGGTGCCGCGAGACGAGCCCCACGCCGTACGCCGGTCCGTCCACCGCGGCGCCGTCGTCGGCCGTCGCGGTCGTCCACGACGCCGCCGGACCGGGTGTCCCCTCCAGCGCAGGCACGAACCGCCAGTACGCCGCGCCGAGAGCGTCGGCGGCCAGCGCTGTCTGGTCGACTCCGTGCGAGCGGTCCTGTCCCCGGTCGACCTCCTGCAGACCGAGGACGTCCGAGTCGAGGCGGCCGACGGCGTCGCGCAACAGCTTCTCGGGCACGCTGCCGTCCGCCAGCGACCGGCCGTGCAGCAGGTTGAAGGTCGCGACGCGCACCAGGCCGACGGTAACCGACGGCCCGTGCGTAGGGTGCCGAGCATGACCGACCGTGCGGCGACGAGCTCCACCCAGGCCGTCCGCGACGCCGTCAGCCGTGGCGCCGGCCGCTTCGTCGACGAGCTGGTGGAGTGGTTGCGCATCCCGTCGATCTCCGGCGACCCGGACAACGCCGAGGACGTACGTCTTTCCGCGCAGTGGCTCGCCCAGAACCTGCAGGACACCGGCTTCCCCACCGTCGAGGTGTGGGAGACGCCGGGGCTGCCCGCCGTGTTCGCGCAGTGGCCGAGTGACGACCCCGACGCGCCGACCGTGGTCGTCTACGGTCACCACGACGTGCAGCCGGTGACGCCGCTCGAGTCCTGGGAGCACCCGCCGTTCGAGCCGACGGTGGTCTCGACCCCGCACGGCGACAGGTTGCACGCGCGCGGCGCGGCCGACGACAAGGGTCAGGTCCTCTTCCACACGCTGGGCGTCCGCGCCCATCTCGAGGCGACCGGCCGCACCAGCCCGGCTGTGCACCTCAAGCTGATCGTCGAGGGCGAGGAGGAGTCGGGCTCCCCGCACTTCGCGGCGCTGCTGCAGGAGCGCCGCGACCGGCTCGCCTGCGACGTGGTGGTGGTGTCGGACACCGGCATGTGGTCGCGCGACACGCCTACCACGTGCACGGGCATGCGCGGCCTGACCGATGGCCAGCTCAACCTGCGCGGCCCGCGCGGCGACATCCACTCGGGCTCCTTCGGTGGCGCGGTGCGCAACCCGCTCACCGAGCTGAGCAGGGTGCTCGCCGCGCTGCACCGGGAGGACGGCAGCGTCGCGATCGACGGGTTCTACGACGGCGTCCTGCCGCTCACCGACACCGAGCGAGCACTGTTCGGCAAGCTGCCCTACGACGAGGCCATCTGGCTCGCGAACGCCAAGAGCAGCACGGCGTACGGCGAGGCGGGCTTCTCGACGTTGGAGCGGGTGTGGGCCCGGCCGACCGCAGAGGTCAACGGCCTGTGGGGCGGCTACCTCGGCGCGGGCCACAAGACCATCGTGCCCGCCGAGGCGCACGCCAAGGTGTCCTTCCGGCTGGTGGCCGGACAGGACCCGCTCGACATCCAGGCCAAGGTCCGCGACTGGCTGGCCCGCGTGGTGCCCCAGGGCATCGATTGGGACGTCGAGTTCTACGGGCCCGGCGTACGACCGTGCCTGACCCCGCTCGACCACCCCGCGCTCGAGGCGGTGACCCGGGCCCTGTCCGCGGCCTTCGGCACGGAGGTCCTCTACACCCGTGAGGGCGGCTCGGGTCCCGAGGCCGACCTGCAGGACGTGCTCGAGGCCCCCGTTGTGTTCCTCGGCGTCAGCCTGCCCGACGACGGCTGGCACGCGCCCAACGAGAAGGTGGAGATCCCGTTGCTGCTCAAGGGTGCCGAGGCCGCCGCTCACCTGTGGAGCGACCTCGCGCGGTCGTTGCACCCGTGACGGCGAACAGGGGCGTGACGCACAGAGGTCTACCCGACCTCTCGCTGTCGCGCGCGGTCGTCGATCGGACCGCGCTGCGGCGCATTGACGACGCCTGGCTCGCTGCGGCGTGGGAGTCCCCGGACGTGCACGTGGTGCGGACCGCTTCCGGCACGGCGGCGCTCAGCGCCGACGGCGACGAGCTGGACCTCGGCAGGCGCCCGGAGGTGCCGCCCGAGCGGCGGTTCTTCCTCGGCGAGCACGAGGGGGTGCCGTTCTTCTCGGTGGAGGTCGAGGAGGCCGAGGCCGCCGAGGCGGGGGATCGGTTCCGCAGCCTCCGGGAGATCGGGGCGGTGCTCGGCGCCCGCGACGCCGGCCTGGTCGTGCACGCGATCGCGCTGGCCAACTGGCACGCGACCCACCGCCACTGCCCGCGCTGCGGCGCTGCGACCCGCGTCGCGATGGCCGGGCACTCGCGGGTCTGCGAGGCAGACGGCAGCGAGCACTACCCGCGCACCGACCCCGCGGTCATCATGAGCGTCGTCGACGACGACGACCGGCTGCTGCTGGGGCACCAGAGCGCGTGGCCCGACCGGCGGTTCTCGACCCTGGCGGGTTTCGTCGAGCCGGGGGAGTCGCTCGAGCAGGCGGTCCGGCGCGAGGTCGCCGAGGAGGTGGGCGTCGCAGTCGGAGAGGTCGACTACCTGGGGAGCCAGCCGTGGCCGTTCCCGTCCAGCCTGATGCTGGGCTTCACCGCCCACGCACTCACGACCGAGGTGACCCTGCACGACGCGGAGATCGCGCAGGCGCGCTGGTTCACCCGCGCGAGCCTGCGCGACGACGTACGCCGCGGTGAGCTGCTGCTGCCGCCGCCGATCTCCATCGCCCGGCGGCTGGTCGAGCACTGGTACGGCGAGCCGATGGACAGCAGCGGGGACGCCTGGCGCTGAGCGCGGCCGCGCCGCAGGCGGGTCCGGGTCAGGCGGCGAGCTGGGCCTTGACCTGCGCGAGGCTCGGGTTGGTCAAGGCCGACCCGTCGGGGAAGACAACCGTCGGCACCGTCTGGTTTCCGCCGTTGACCGACATCACCATCTCTGCGGCTGCGGCGTCGTGCTCGATGTCGATCTCGACGTAGCCGATGCCCTCTCGCTCCAGCTGGCCCTTGAGCCGGCGGCAGTAGCCGCACCAGACCGTGCTGTACATCGTGACGGTGCCAGACACCGAACTCCTCCTGGGTACGCGGCCGGAAAAACTCCGACATTCTGCCCGTTGTCCTCTGCGCAACGCCTGAGCAGGCGATAGTTCTTCCCCGGTCACGGCGTGATCGTGAGGCGGATCGGCACCGAAACGGTGCCGGATCCCCTCACGATCACCGCTGGGGGCGCGGGCTGGGGAGGCGACCGACGTACGTCGGGGGTGGCTGCGAGGATGGGCGCGATGCCACCCCTGGACGCCGACGCCCTGCTCGAGACGCTCGATCCCGAGCAGCGCGAGGTGGCGACCACGCTCGCCGGACCGGTCTGCGTGCTGGCGGGAGCGGGCACCGGCAAGACCCGGGCCATCACCTCGCGCATCGCCTACGGCGTGCACAGCGGTGTCTACGTGCCCCAGCGGGTGCTGGCGGTGACCTTCACCGCGCGCGCCGCCGGTGAGATGCGCACCCGGCTGCGTGACCTGGGGGCCGCGGGGGTGCAGGCCCGCACGTTCCACGCCGCTGCGCTGCGCCAGCTGCGGTACTTCTGGCCCCGCCACGTCGGGGGCGAGCTGCCCACCCTGCTCGACCACAAGGCGGCGCTGGTCGCCGAGTCGGCGGGGCGACTGCGGCTGCCGACCGACCGACCGACGGTGCGCGACCTGGCGGCCGAGATCGAGTGGGTCAAGCTCACCCTCACCGACCGCGACGACTACGCCGCGGCGGCAGCCAAGGCCGCCCGCGTGCCGCCGGCCGGGTTGGACCCCGCGACGATCACCAAGCTGCTCTCGACGTACGAGCAGGTCAAGCGCGACCGCACGGTGATCGACTTCGAGGACGTCCTGCTGTACACCGTCGCGTTGCTCGCCGAGCACCGGCAGGTCTCCGACGCGGTCCGCAGCCAGTACCACCATCTCGTGGTCGACGAGTTCCAGGACGTCAGCCCGTTGCAGAAGGCGCTGCTGGACCAGTGGCTCGGCGACCGCGACGAGATCTGCGTCGTCGGCGACCCCCACCAGACGATCTATACGTTCGCCGGTGCGTCTCCGGCGTTCCTGACGTCCTTCCCCCAGCAGCATCCCGGCACCCGGGTGGTGCGGCTGGTGCGCGACTACCGCTCCACGCCGCAGGTCGTCGAGCTGGCCAACCGGCTGCTCGCCGCCTCGCCGCGGGCCACGCGCGGGGGGGTCGAGCTGCAGGCGATGCGGCCGCCGGGCCCCGCCGCCGAGCTACGCGAGCACGCCGACGAGACCGCCGAGGCGGCCTGGGTAGCGGCCCGCATCGCCGAGCTGATCCGCGGCGGCCTGCCGGCCAGCGAGGCGGCGGTGCTGTTCCGCACCAACGGCCAGAGCCAGGCCTACGAGCAGGCGCTTGCCGAGGCCGGGGTCCCCTACCTGCTGCGGGGCGGCGAGCGCTTCTTCGACCGTCCCGAGGTTCGCGAGGCCCGCCTCCTGCTCCGGGGGGCCGCACGCTCGGCCGACGCCGGGGATCTGCGCTCGACGGTGCGCGCGGTGCTCAGCGGCAGCGGGTGGAACGAGAGCCCGCCCCAGGGCGGCGGCGCGGTCCGCGACCGCTGGGAGTCGCTCGCGGCGCTCGCCCGCCTCGCCGACGACCTCGTCGCTGCGCGCCCGGACGCGGCGCTGCGCGACTTCGTGGCCGAGCTCGACGAGCGGGCCGACGCCCAGCACGCACCGACGGTCGAGGGCGTCACGCTCGCGTCCCTGCACGCGGCCAAGGGACTCGAGTGGGACGCCGTGTTCATCGTCGGCGCGACCGAGGGCATGATCCCGATCACCTACGCCGACACGGTCGAGGCCGTCGAGGAGGAGCGCCGGCTGCTGTACGTCGGCGTCACCCGCGCGCGCGAGCGGATCACCATCACCTGGGCAGCGGCGCGCACACCGGGGGGCCGGGCCGGTCGACGACCGTCGCGGTTCCTCGACGGGCTGCACGCCGGCCGCCGCGCGTCCGGGCCGGACGGCACCGAGCGGGGCGCGCGCAAGCGGCGTACGCCGGCCGTCTGCCGCGTCTGCGGCCGGGCGCTCGGCTCGCCGGTGGCGCGCAAGCTCGGGCGCTGCGAGGACTGTCCCTCCTCCTACGACGAGGGGCTGTTCGAGCGGCTGCGCGAGTGGCGCGCCGAGCAGGCCAAGGCTGCCAGCGTGCCGGCCTACGTCGTCTTCACCGACGCGACGCTGGTCGCGCTGGCCGAGGCGCGCCCGAGCACGGAGCGCGAGCTGCTGGCCGTGTCCGGTGTCGGGCGCACGAAGCTGGAGCGCTACGGCGACGACGTGCTCAGGCTGTGCGCGGGCGACAGCGCTCCCGACGCGGCCGCGGACGGCACACAGGTCCCGACGGATGACAGCAGCAAGAAAATTGATTGCACGTGACTGCCGTCGCCTCTACTCTCATTCACACGAACTGACGCACCCGCATCTGCGGGCTCGCGCGAGAGCAGACGAGGAGGTGGCCCTGATGGAGAAGACCATGACCCAGCGGTGGACGGGCTCCGCTCGTCTGCGCCCGGCCGCCTCGCTCCCGATCGAGGGCCTGGCCCAGGTCGAGCTCATGCGCACGTCGGTGACCAGCGGCCTTCTCGCCGGCTACGCGGCGGCTACCGGTGGCACGTTCCAGGGGACCCGTGTGCCCGCGATCGCGCCCACCGCCACGCACGAGGCCACCACTCTGCTCCCGATCAGTGATGTCGTGTTCGACGGCGTCGCGGGGATCCGCTCCTGGAGTCCGCCGGTATAGGACCACTCCTTCACCGGCAGCCCTCGAGGCCGCGGAACCCGACACCCGGGATCCGCGGCCTTTTTGTTTGCCCTCCGACCGACCAGTCCGGACCGACCAGTCCGGACCGAGCAGGAAGTCATCACAAGTGACGACCCGAGCCAGTGCCCAGCCAGCCACCAGCCGACTGACCACCACACAGAACAAGGAGGTGACCCCGATGCAGCTCGCCGTGCTCACCCGGGAGGCGGACGTCGCGTCAGCGTTTCCCGGGCAGCCGACCTCGAACACACTCAGGGACGACCAGCTCCCGTGCCGTACCAACGACCCGGAGCCCTTCTTCGCCGAGTCACCCGCAGACGTCGAGTACGCCAAGTCCCTCTGCACCAACTGTCCCGCCCGCCTCGGCTGCCTGGCCGGCGCCCTCGAGCGCCGCGAGCCATGGGGGGTCTGGGGTGGGGAGTGGTTCGTGCAGGGAGCCGTGGTGCCGCGCAAACGTCCGCGTGGTCGTCCCCGCAAGTCGCAGGTCGCGGCATGACCATCGCCCACTCGTCCGTCGACGGACCGGACCTCGAGGGTCCCGCCCGGCTACGACCGCAGACCATGAACGACATCCTGAACAGGGGTAAGGCAATGCTACTGATCCATGAAGACCTGGCCCGGGCTCATGCCTCGGCCCGTCGCGAGGAGCTCCTGCGCCAGGAGCGCTCCCGCCGCGTCGTACGTGCCTTGCGGGCACAGCGGCGCGCCGAGGAGGCTACTGTGCGCGCGCGCCGCCTCCTCACCCTTGCCGCCGTACGGTGACCTGAAGGGTGGTCACCGTACGCGGCCGAGGCAGCTGTACCCGCTCCCGGACCGACCGGGGGCGCACCGGGAGGGCCCCGGCCACCAGCAGGTGGCCGGGGCCCTTCGCGTGCCCGCCTCTCCCCGTGATCGTGAGGCGGATCGGCACCGAAAAGGTGCCGGATCCCCTCACGATCACGAAGGAGGGGGGCCGCTGCCGCGTTCGGGCGCTCGAGGCGGTGGGGATCATGGTGACCTGAGCGGGTGCGCGCAGCGCTGGAGGACCGGAAGGGGCGAACGGGTGGCGGAGGGGGACCGGTCGACGGTCGAGGTCGCAGGGCGGCGGCTGTCGCTGACCAACCTGGACAAGGTGCTCTACCCGCAGGCCGCCTTCACCAAGGGGGAGGTGATCGACTACTACGCCCGCATCGCGCCGGCGCTCGTCCCGCACGTCCGGGACCGGCCCGCCTCGTTCGTGCGCTACCCCGACGGCGTGCAGCGCAAGGGCTTCTTCGCCAAGAACGCGCCGCGGGGTACGCCGCAGTGGGTGCGCACCGTGCGGCTGCCGGCACCGGGCAGCAGCAAGAACCGTGAGGAGGTCGACTACGTCGTGGTCGACGACCTCGCCACCCTGGTGTGGGCGGCAAACCTGGCCGCGATCGAGCTGCACGTGCCGCAGTGGTCCGTGGGGCCGCGCGGAGCGGTCCGCGCCCCCGACCTGCTGGTCGTCGACCTCGACCCGGGCGCACCTGCCGGCATCCTGGAGTGCGCCCAGGTGGCGCAGCTGGTGCGTGAGTGCCTGGCCGCTGACGGGTTGACACCTGTCGTGAAGACCAGCGGGTCCAAGGGCCTGCAGGTGTATGCGCCGATCACGCCGTCCAGCGACCGGCGTACGTCGGACTACGCGCACGACATGGCCAAGGCGCTCGAGAAGGCGCACCCCGGCCTCGTGCTGTCCCGGATGGCCAAGAACCTGCGTGACGGGAAGGTCTTCCTCGACTGGAGCCAGAACAGCGCCGCCAAGACCACCGTCGCCCCGTACTCGCTGCGGGCCCGCGACCAGCCGTGGGTGTCCACGCCGGTCACCTGGGACGAGGTCGAGAGCGCGCGGCGCGCCGCAGACCTGCAGTTCCGGGCCGAGGACGTCCTTGCCCGGGTCGAGCAGCTGGGCGACCTCGCGGCCGGGATGCTGGAGAAGGGTCCGCCGCTGCCCTGACCGGCCGGCGCCCGTGGGTCAGTGGTGGATGACCGGACCGGTGGACAACCGCGCGGACGGACGGCACCGGTCTTCCTAGCCTCGAGCCGTGGACATCGAGGTCGACACCCGGCTCGTCGACGCCGCCGCGCACCGCGCGGTCGCGGCGGCCTACGGGCTGCGTGAGCTGGCGGCCGGCTGCGCGCGGCTGCCCGACGGGTTGCGCGAGCAGGTGGTGGCCCACGGGCTCGGCGTGCTCAGCGATGCCGTGGCGGACGCGTTCGAGGTCGTCGCGCTGGACCTGGCGCTGGTGGCGCGCCGGCTGCGCGCCGGTGCCGAGGTCTACGACAGCACCGAGCAGGCGCTGACCGGCGCCGACCCGCGGGGTTGAGGGTGGTGCGAGCACCGTCGCCGGTCGAGGGCGAGGCAGCACCGCGCGACGACCCGAGCGAGCTCGCCGAGCTGGCCCGCCGCTGCGGGCACCTGGCCAGCCGCGCTGCCGAGGCGGGTCGCGCGCTGTCGCGCGACAGCGCCCGGCTCGGTCAGGGCTGGCAGGGGACTGCCGCGGCCGCGGCCGCCGGCGAGCTGGTCGCCGCCGCTCGCCTGGTCGACCGGCTCCCGGGTCTCCTGTCGGCCGCGGCCGCCGTCCTGCGTGACTACGCCGGGGCGGTCGAGCAGGCGACGGACGAGCTCGCACGGCTGGACGCGCGACGGGTCCACACCCTCGTCCGGCAGCCCCCCGGCACCGACGCGGAGCTGGCCGTCCTGCAGGCGCGGCGCGCGCAGACGATGGCTCGGCTGGGCGACCAGGCGGTGCTGGCGGGTCGGCGGCTGCTCGCGGTGGCGGATGCGGTCGTGCCGGCCCGGCGCACTGCGACCGGGCGCTCGGTCGGGCCGGCGGCGCGCGAGCCGGCCCTGGTCGGGCTCCTGCCGATGCTGGCGGCGCAGCGGGCCCGTTCGGTGACCGGTGGTGGCGCGGGCGCGGTGCCCCTGGCCGGCACCCCCGCAGTCCTGGTGCGCTCGTGGTGGTCGTGGCTGACCAGCGACGAGCAGGCCAGGCTGCTGCGCACCCGTCCCCGACAGGTGGGCCGGCTGGCCGGCCTTCCGGCCGCGGCGCTGGACGCAGCGAACGAGCGGCTCCTGGCCCGCTACCTGGCGGACCCGGGAGACCGCTCGGTCACCGACGACGTACGTCGTCGCCGGCAGGCGGCGCTCGTGGTCGCCGGGGCCATGGCCCGGGCCAGGTCCGCGGGGGACCCGGTGACGGGAGCGCCGGTCGTCGTACGGCTGCTGGGCTTCTCGCCCGGGGCCTTCGGCGGGCGGGGCCGGGCACTCGTCGCGGTCGGTGACCCCGACACGGCCGACAACGTGGCGTTCGTGGTGCCCGGCATGGGCACCGACGTGGTGCACGGCCTGCCCGGCCTGGTCGAGGACGCGGCTCGCGTCCGCGGCACCGCGCGGCGCGTCGCACCGCGGGAGAGCACCGCGACGGTGGCGTGGCTGGGCTACGCCGCACCGGGCTACACCACGGTCGCCTCCAGCACGCCCGCGACGGTCGGTGGCGCCCGGTTGAGCGGTGACCTGCTCGCCACGGCCTCCCGGCCGGTCGCCCCGCACCTGACCGTGATCGGCCACAGCTACGGCAGCACGGTGGTCGGCGTGGCACTGCGAGCCGGGCCGGTCGGGGTCGACGACGCGGTCCTGCTCGGCAGCCCGGGTGCCGGCGTCGGCCGTGCCGCGCAGCTGCACGTGCCGGCCGGGCACGTCTTCGTCGGCGCGAGCAGCCGGGACCCGGTGAGCTACCTGGACCGGTTCGGGCTCGACCCCTCGCACCAGCGTTTCGCCGCGGTGCGCTTCCAGGCCGAGGACCCGACGCGCAACCCGGGCAGGCTCGACTTCGCCGATCACACCAAGTACCTGCGGGCCGGGTCCGAGTCGCTGGCCAACACCGCACGGGTCGTCGCGGGGGAGGGCGAGCAGGTGACGCGTGCCCCCTACCGGCACGAGCTGCCGTGGCGCCCCGACGGCATCAGCGCCGACCCGGAGGCGCGGCGCCGGCCGACCCGCGTCGACCCGTGACGCCGCGGCCGCCCTGGGCCAGGATGACGCCATGGGCAGGCCATGGTGACCTGCGCCCTGTGCGGGCGCACCGAGGACGAGCAGCCGCTCAGCTGGGCGACGTCGGTCGAGCGCGGCGCGACCCGGCTCTACTGCGAGCAGTGCAGCCGCGAGAACGTGCGGGCCATCGAGGGCAAGCTGGACAGCGACTGGTGGTGACCGCGCCCGGTGGGACCCTCAGGCGGTCGCGTCGAACCCGGGCAGCCAGCGCTCGAGCTCCGCACGCCAGTTCCCCTCGGCGTGCAGCTGGCAGAGCACCCCGATCGCGCCCATGGTGACGCGGTGGATGAGCAGGTACTCCGGCGGCAGGTTCAGCTGGAGGCCGGTGCTGTACGCCGGCGAGCGCGGGTCGGCGACCCGCGCCGCCTGGGCGCGCAGCCACGCGCGGTCGAAGCGGAAGGTGTCCTCCCGCACCGGCTCCAGCAGCGGGGCCAGGTAGTCCAGCAACCGCTGGGCGTCCAGGCGGATCGACGGCTTGACGAAGCCCTCCTCGCGCAGCCCGTCGAGCACGGCGTCGGAGTCGCCGGCCACCGCGAGCTGCAGCAACCGGCCGATCGGCCCCGGCAGGCCGGCCGGCAACCGGTTCACCGCGCCGAAGTCGAGGACCGCGAGCCGTCCGTCGCCCAGCAGCCGGAAGTTGCCCGGGTGGGGGTCGGCGTGCAGCAGTCCCGCCTTCTGCGGCCCGGAGAACAGGAACCGCGCCAGCAGCACACCCGAGCGGTCGCGCCGGCGCTGGCTGCCCGAGGTGATGATCTGTGACAGCGGCGTGCCGTCGACCCACTCGGTGATCAGCACCTGGTCCGAGCCGGCCACGACGGCGGGCACCAGGACGTCCGGGTCACCGGCGTACGCCGCCGCGAACGCCGCCTGGTTCGCGGCCTCGAGCCGGTAGTCCAGCTCCTCGGCCACCCGCTCCTTCAGCTCGGTCACCAAAGGCTTGACGTCCAGGCCCGGCACGAGCAGCGCCACCAGCCGGCTCATGCGGGCGATCTGGTTGAGGTCGGAGAGCAGGGCGGCCCCGGCGCCCGGGTACTGCACCTTGACCGCGACCGGTGTCCCGTCGGCCCACACCGCCCGGTGCACCTGCCCGATGGACGCGGCGGCGGCCGGCCGGTCGTCGAAGAACTCGAAGCGCCGCCGCCAGGACCGGCCCAGCTCGCGGGCCAGCACCGAGTGCACGGTGCGGGCGGGCAGCGGCGGCGCCGCCTCCTGCAACCGGGTCAGCGTCTCGCGGTAGGGCCCGGCGAGGTTCTCCGGCATCGCCGCCTCGAAGACCGACATGGCCTGCCCGAACTTCATCGCGCCGCCCTTGAGCTCGCCGAGCACCTTGAACAGCTGCTCCGCCGTACGGGCCTGCAGCTCGGCGGCGACCGCCTCGGCGGGACGGCCACCGAGCCGCTTGCCGAACCCAAGGGTGGCCCGCCCCGCGTAGCCCAACGGCAGGCCGGCCAGCTTGACCCCGCGGGTCACGGCGCGGCGCGGCAGGTCGGTCACAGCTGCCATTGTCACCGACGTACGTCGACATGGGGCAGCAGGGCGTGCCGCGCGTGCCCTTGCGTCAGGGACGCCGCCCGGCGACGTAGGGTTCGTCATGATCGTCCGCCTGGGACGACGTTGTCCCGCATGCGCAAGGGTCAGGGGAACCAGGGTGGGGCTGGGCACGGGGACGTCGCAGAGTCGACGTGGGTGGCGCGCTGCGGGCGCGTCCGGTGCGGTGGCGCTGGCCGTGGTGGCCGTGGTGGTGGCCGCCGGGTCGCAGGGCGCCGCGGGGCCATCCCCCGGGCTGGCTGCCCTGGTCGCCGTCACGGGCACCGACACGCCGGCCCCGACCCCCACGCCGACCCCGACCCCGACCCCGACGGTGCCCGTTCCGACGCCGACCCCGACCGACGTCGGGCCTTCTCCGCTGCTGCCCAACATGCGCAGCCGGCTGCCCATCCACGTGCACGTGGTGGTCCGCGGCCAGCAGCGACGACTGCGCTTCGGCTCGGCGCTGGCCAACATCGGCCCCGGCCCGCTCGAGATCGTGCCCCGGCCCCGCGCGACGTGCCCGCCGGGGGAGCGCGGTGTCGACCAGGCCGTCTACCAGGACTCCGACGGCAACGGGAGGTTCCGGAGGTCGACCGAGCACCGGCGGGTCTTCCGGCCCTCGGGCTGCATGCACTTCCACCCGGCCCACCACCACTGGCACGTGGACGCCAGCGCGCGCTACTGGCTCACGAAGGCGGGTGACCCCACCGTCCTCGCGGGGCACCGCAAGGTCAGCTTCTGCCTGAGGGACAGCCGGCTGATGCCCGGCGGCACCCTCAAGGCGTTCTACGGGGCGTGCAGCCGCGACCGCCGACAGGGGATCAGCACCGGGTGGAGCGACCTCTACGACGCCTTCCTGCCCGGCCAGTCGCTGCGGCTGCCGCGCGCCGTGGGAGCCGGCACCTACTGCCTGTGGCAGCAGGCCGACCCGCTCGACGTGCTGCGCGAGTCGAACGAGACCGACAACATCTCGGTGCGGGCGATCCGCATCACCCGACACAACCGGGTCCACTACCTCCCGACCAACGCCCGCTGCCTCTGACGGTCGCCGTCACGGCTGGGCCCACCCGCAGCCGCACAGCGGGTGCACCGTCCAGCCGCGGCGGCGGGTCCGTCCGTCGGCCTGCGAGATCTCGATCGTGCCGTCGACCGTCGGCGGCGGTCGGTCCCCGTCGAGGTGGGCCAGCACCTGCGCCGCGGCCTGGGCCGCCACCGCCGTCGCGAGCACGACGTCGCACGGGGTCGTCGCCTGCGGCGTACGGCCGGCGAGCTGGGCGGCGACCCGCGGCCAGGCCGGGTCACGGTCGGTCCGGTGCAGGTCGTGGCAGCGGTGGCAGGACGACCGACCGGGCAGCACCAGCGGGCCCACCACGCCGGTGCCGTCGCGCACCGTGGCAAACAGGTGGGGCACCCCCCGGCGCAGCAGCCGGTCGGGCAGGTCCTCGAGGCCCCGCTCGTCGGGGGTGAGCACGACCAGGTCGGGCTGCTCGCGCCCCGCGGCCAGCCGGGCACGCACGCCGGGCGCCACCCGCCGCGCGGCGCGCAGCGCCGTGTCGTGGCGGCGCGCTCCGACGTCGGTGGCCGTGGCACCGCACGGCGCCGTGTCGCAGCCGCGGGTCAGCGCTGCGTCCTCGATGACCACGGTCCCGACGCCCGCGGCCGCGAGCAGCGAGACCACCGACGCGCCGACCCGTCCCGCGCCGTGGACGGCGACGGCGCTGTCCTTGCGCCGCTCGAGCACGCCGGCCCCGCCGTCGCGCCCGCCCCTCACCAGCGACGCGGCCGCGAGGTCCGGCGCCAGCCGCTCCCGGTCGCGCGGCGTCAGCCCGGCGACGCCGCGCTCGGCCGGGCCGTCGTCGAGGGCGCCGGCCCGGTCGAGCAGGGTCACCAGCTCCGTGAGGCGCGCCGCAGCCAGGCCCAGCTCGGCCGCCGCGTGCCGCAGCGCGTCGTGGTCGCGGGTGCCGTCCAGGCGCTCGATGAGCCGGGCCGAGGTCTCGTCCAGCCCGCTGATGACGATCGCCCGGTGCGGGTCGACGCCCAGCTGCAGCGTGGCGCTGTCGCGCCAGACGCGGCGCAGCGCCGACTTGAGCGAAGGCCGGTCGGGCGGCGTCGGCGCGGGTCCCATCGGCGAGGTCCTCGGGGTGCGGGGCAGGGCTGCCCGAGCGTGACAGACCTCGGGTCGTCCACCGGTCCCGCCGTCCACAGCGAGCACGGTCGACGTACGCCGTCGGGCGCATGCCTCAGGCGGCGCCGCACACGTCGAGCGCCAGCACGGCCAGGGCGCGCGCGGTGGTGGCGACCTCACCGAGCGGGACGCTCTCGTCCGGCGCGTGCGCCAGGAGCGCGTCACCGGGCCCGTAGTGCAGGGTGGGGATGCCGCCGATCCCGCTGAGCAGCCGCAGGTCGCTCCCATAGGGGGCGCCGCTGCGGGACGGGCTGGCGGCGCCGGTGACGGTCCGGTGCGCCGCGTCGACCCGGTCGGCCAGGTCGCTGTCCTGCGGCAGCCGACCGGAGGCGAACTGACCACCCCACCACTGGACGAGCACCGGGTGCTCGCGCAGCCACGGGTCGTCGGCGCACACTTCTGCGACGGCCTCCTCCAGCGCCGCCCGCGCGTGGGCCGGCGGCTCGCCGAGCGCGACGCCCAGGCGTCCCTCGGCGATGAGCAGGTCGGGCACGGACGAGGCCCAGTCGCCCGAGGTGACCCGCCCGATCGAGAGCGGGTAGGCGATCGGCCAGCGGGCCATCAACGGATCCGGATCGGTGTTGCGCCGCTGCTCGAGGCGCTGCAGCGCCGCCCAGACGGGCAGGAACTTCTCGACCGCGCTGACGCCCTCGGAGCGCCGCGACGCGTGGGTGGCGCGGCCGGGGACCCGCAGCCGGAAGGTCAGGGCCCCGGCGTTCGCGGTGACCAGACCCAGGCTGGTGGGCTCCGGGACCACGCACAGGTCCGCGCGCCAGCCGCGGTGCAACATGGCGTAGGTGCCCAGACCGCCGTCCTCCTCGCCGGGCACGCAGGCCAGCAGCAGGTCGCCGCGCAACCGCACCCCGCTGCGGCGCACCGCCTGCACCGCCGTGAGGGCCGCGACCAGGCCGCCCTTCATGTCGCAGGCGCCGCGGCCGAACAGGGTGTCGCCGCTGACGTGCCCGGAGAACGCATCGGGGCGCGACCACGCGCCCGGGTCGCCGATCGGCACGACATCGACGTGGGCGTTGAGCAGCAGCGAGCGTCCCTCGCCCGACCCGTCACCCGGCAGGCGCCCCACCAGTCCCCAGGCCTCGGCCCGGTCGACCTCCACGCCCGGGAAGTCCGGCCGGGCGAACAGCTCGCCGAGCGGCAGCCGCCAGTGGTCCACCTCCAGGCCCGCCGCGCGCAGGTCGCTCGCGAGGCGGCCCTGGATCTCGTGCTCCGGGTCGGTGCCGCCGATGCTGGGCGTCGCGACCAGCTCGGTGAGCAGCGTGACGGCGGCCGGCAGTGCGGCGTCGACCTCGTCCAGCACCCGCGACACCGCCTCGCTCACCGACACCTCCCTGCGCTGGTCCGCCGACGTCGGCGAGCGTACGGCGGCGGGCACGGCGGAGGGGGCGGCCCCCTTCGGGACCGCCCCCTCCGGGTCGGCTCAGTGGTGCTGCTCGGTCGGACCGTCGGCACGGCCGCGGCGCTCAGCCGCAGCGGCCGCTCGGCCCCGCGTCGTCGCGCCTCAGGCCTTGCCGAGGATGCGGTTCAGCTTGGTGCCGCAGACCGGGCAGATGCCCTGCGCCATGCGACGACCAGACTCGCTGACCTTCACCTCGCCGGTGAAGTCGCGCTTCTCCTTGCACTTCACGCAGTACGCGTCTCCGGTGTAGCTCTCAGCCACGGGTCCTCCTCGATCGGTCGGAATCCTCGTCCGGCGGGGTTCGTGCCGTGATCCGGACCTGCCGCCACCCTAGAGCAGGCCTGCGGCGCAGCGTGCGACCCGGGGGGCCGCAGGGGCTGGCGCGCCACGGCGCGGGGCAGCGCGCTCGGGCAGGCCGGGTCCCCTCGGCGCCGGGGGCGCACTAGCCTGCGGCGGCATGACGGACCCGCAGCAGCAGACGTACGCCGGTGGTGGCGGGGACCCCCTGGGCGGCCTCACCGACCTCCGGGTCGAGCGGCGCGACGAGGGTGTCGTGCTGGTCACGCTCGACCTCCCGCACCGGCGCAACATGATGTCGGGGGCGATGACCGAGTCGTGGGGTCGGGCCATGACCGCGCTGCGGGAGGACCGCTCGGTGCGGGCGGTGGTCGTGACCGGCGAGGGGAGCTCGTTCTGTGCGGGCGGCGACCTGTCGTGGATCGGCGCCGAGCCCGAGGCGTCGGTCGACGCCCTGCGCGACCGGATGCTGCCCTTCTACCGCACCTGGTTGGCCGTGCGCACGCTCGAGGTCCCGAGCATCGCCGCGATCAACGGCCCCGCGGTCGGGGCCGGTCTGGCGCTCGCCCTGTCCTGCGACCTGCGCTACGCGGCGCAGGACGCCCGCCTCGCGGTGCCGTTCACGTCGCTGGGCATGCACCCCGGGATGGCGACCACCTACCTGCTGCCCGAGGTGGTGGGGCTCGGGGTCGCCCGCGAGCTGCTGCTGACCGGTCGGGTCGTGACCGGGGCCGAGGCCGTCGGCCTGGGCCTGGTCAACCAGGCCTTCCCCGGGGAGACGCTGCTCGAGGAGGCCCTCGCCATCGCCGCGAAGGTCGCGGCCGCCGCCCCCGTGGCCACCAGGCTCACCAAGGCAGCGTTGCAGAGCCCGCCGGGCTCCTACGAGGCGGCGCTGCAGTGGGAGGCGCTCGCTCAGCCGGTGACGCTGGCCACCGCGGACCTGCAGGAGGGTCTGCGCGCGGCGCGGGAGCGGCGTACGCCGCGCTTCACCGGCCGGTAGCGGCACGGTCGCGGTCACCGGCGAGCAGCCGACGCGAAGCGGGCACGACGGACCGGGTACGACACGAGGCCCCGGGTGCGGACCCGGACGCCCGCCTTCCCCTTGCGAGCGTCCGGGGCCTCACCCAGGGGCCTCGTCGGCGCAACCGTAGGAGTGGGCGCGGGCAGCGTCAACGATCCGTGGGAGCGCCCTGTGGATGGCCCTGTGGACGCGGTGGGGACCCGGCGGGGTGTCGCTGTGGAGGAGCGGTTCACGCGTTGGGGACACAGCTGTGGGAAAACCAGAAATGCGGGGCTGACCTGCGGTGATGCGATCCACCGGCTGTGGACGGCAGAAAGTCGCTAGCGTTTCGGCCATGTCTGCGTCGTCCGGGGCCCCGCGGGTCGAGGTGCGCCGCAGCGCACGCCGGCGGCGCACCGTGTCGGCCTATCGCGACGGTGAGCGCACCATCGTGCTGATCCCGGCCCGCATGTCGCCCGCCGAGGAGCGGCGCTGGGTCGCCGTCATGCTCGAGCGGCTGGCCCGCCAGGACCGCCGGCTGCGCCCGGGCGACGCGCAGCTGCTGGCCCGGGCGAGCGCGCTCTCGCGACGCTACCTGGGCGGGCGCGCCGAGCCGAGCAGCGTGCGGTGGGTCACCAACCAGGGCGCCCGGTGGGGGTCGTGCACGCCGGCTGACGGCACCGTCCGGATCTCCGCGCGGCTGCAGGGGATGCCGGGCTGGGTGCTCGACTACGTGCTGGTGCACGAGCTGGTGCACCTGCTCGTGCCGGGCCACGGGCCGCAGTTCTGGGCCGAGGTCAGCGCCTACCCGCGGGCCGAGCGCGCCCGCGGCTTCCTCGAGGGCGTCTCCGCGGCGACCGGGCTGGCGATGGCGGACGACGTCGACGGGGAGGAGGGACCCGAGACCGAGGAAGGCGACGAGCCCGAGCGTCGGCGCGCAGCCCACGTCGACGACGTCGACCCGTGACGCGGCGCCTCGTGGCGATCCTCGTCACCCCGCCGGAGCAGCCGTCCCGGTCCCAGTCCTCGGCCGCCCCCTCGGACGAGCTGCGCGCTGCGATGTTCGAGGACGTCTACGAGACCGTCGCGATGCTCGAGCTGGTCGAGCCGGTGGTGGTCGTGGCCGCCGAGGACCCGCTGCGGCCCCGGGTGCAGGGTCTGACCTGGCCCGGGACGCCGGTGCTGGACCTGCCGGCCGGCGACGGGCCCCCGGGCCGGCGGGCGCTGCAGGCGGTGGCCGGCGGGAGCGCGCAGGTCGACCAGCTGACGGTCCTCGTCGCCGATGCGCCCGACCTGCCCGGGCTGCTGGTCGGCAAGCTGCACCGCGCGCTGGGCTCCGCGGCGGTCGCCGTACTGCCGGCCGCCGGTGGCGGGCTGGTGGCGCTGGCCACCCGCTCGCCGCTGCCCCCGTGGCTGCCCGACGCCGGCGCCGACCTCGATGCCGACGGCGCCCTCGCAGCGCTGTGCGCGGCCGCCCCCCGACGTACGTCGGTCTCCGTGGGCCCCGGCTGGCACCGGGTGCGTGCCACGGACGACGTCCGCCACCTCGATCCGGGTCTCGAGGGCTGGGAGGTCACCCGCGCGCTGCTGTGGCGCTGAGCGCGGCCCGCGCCCGTTCCACGAGCCGAGCGAGGTCGGGCACCGCCCCGGGGGGCAGCGCGTCGTGCGCGAACCACACGACGTCGTGCGACTCGTGGCTCACGACCGGCTCGGCACCGGCGGGCGCGACGGCCGCGTACCGCACGTCGAGGTGCTCCCGGCAGCTGCCGAAGGCGCCCGACAGCGCGTGGCGGTCGAGGTCGACCGGCTCGTCGCCCGCCAGCAGCAGGTCGGCGATCCCCGACTCCTCACGTGCCTCGCGCAGCGCCGCGTCCGCCAGCCTCTGGTCGCCCGGCTCGCAGTGACCGCCGAACTGGCCCCAGAAGCCGCCCTTGCGGTGCAGCGTGAGCAGCACCCGCTCGCCCGTCGCGTCGAGCACCAGGGCGCTCGCTGTGAGGTGCGCGGGCACGCAGGAGCGCAGCACGCCGTCGCGGTGTCCCCCCAGGTGCTCGAGGAACTCTTGTCGCAGCCGCTCCTGCCCGGTGCCCGCCTGCTCGTCGGACCGCCACGCCCGCAGCACTCGCACCGCGTCGGCGTGCAGTCGGTTCACCCGCCGTCCTCGGATCGGGGCCCGGCGCCCGGTTCCGGGGGTGCCGCGGTGTCCTCCAGCCCCGACAGGTCCAGCGGTGCGGAGCTCGATCCGGACGCGAAGGCGTCGGGCTGGTCCAGGTCCTCGCCGGTCGGCATCAGGTCCGGATGGCCCCAGACTGCCTCGCGACCTTCGGTCCCGCGGACCGCGAGCACGGCACCCCACAGCGCCGCCGCCTCGCGCAGCCGCCGGGGCCGCAGCTGCAGGCCGACGAGGGAGGAGAACGTCGCCTCGGCGGGACCGCCGCTCGCGCGGCGCCGGCGCACGGTCTCGCGCAGCGCGGACGCGGCCGGCAGGTGCGGCCGCGCGGCAGCGTCGACGACCTCGTCGACCCAGCCCTCGACCAGGGCCAGGGCGGTCTCCAGCCGCGCCAGGGCGGCCTTCTGCTGCGGCGTGTCCTCCGGCTCGAACAACCCGCCGGTCAACGCCTGCTGGATGGCTTCGGGGTTGGTGGGGTCGATGCGGCCGACGAGCTCCTCGAGACGTGAGGTGTCGACGCTGATGCCCTGCGCGTAGGCGCTGACCGCCTCGACCAGGTGGGCGCGCAGCCACGGGACGTGGGCGAAGAGCCGGTGGTGGGCGGACTCGCGCAGCGCCAGGTAGAGCCGCACCTGGTCGGCGGGCACGCCGAGGCCCTGACCGAACGCCGCGACGTTCTGCGGGAGCAGCGCGGCCTTGGTGCCGGGGGCGAGGGGGAGCCCCACATCGGTGGAACCCACCACCTCGGTGGCGAGCGACCCGAGCGCCTGGCCGATCTGGCTGCCGAACATGGCGCCACCGAGACCGCGCATCATCTGCTGCAGCGGACCGGTCGCGCCGAGCAGGCGCTGCAGCTGCTCCGGCGCGGCGCCCATCGCGGCCATCGGGCCGCCCTCTCCGGAGAGCATCGAGCCCATCGACTCGACCGCCTTGGCCGCCACCGGGTCGACGAGGTGACGCCAGGCCGGCAGGGTGGCCTCGACCCACTCCGCGCGGCTCCAGGCCTCGGGCGAGGTGGCCCCCGCCGGGAACGCGGTGGCCGCGTCGAGCCACAGCTCCGCCAGCCGCATGGCGTCGGAGATCTCTGCCCGCTCCGCGCCGCTGACCGAGCGGTCACCCGCGGCGGCCACCGCCTGGCGGGCCACGTCGCGGGCCAGGTCCCAGTTCACCGGACCGCCCTGCCAGGAGAGCAGCTGGCCCAGTCGCTGGAACGCCGCGCCGATGTCACCGGGCTGCCCTCCGCCGAAGATGGCGGCGAACGGGTCGGCGTCTGCGCCTTCGTCGCGCCGCTTCTCGGGGTCGCCTCCGGCGCCGGGGCCGAAGCCGAACGGGATGTCACCCACGCCTTCACCTCGTGTCGTTGACAGGATGGGGGCACCATGACGACCGTGCCGCCAGTACCACCCACCGTAGCTACCTCGCCAACCTCTGCGGTGTGCGCGTGAGTTCCCCGCCGACCGAGGGGACGGCGACCGTTCGCTCTCGGCGCACCCGCAAGCCGGTCATCGCCGTGACCGGGGCGGCGTCCGGCGTCGGCGAGGCGCTCGCGCGAGCCCTGGCGACGCGCAGCGACGTCGGCAAGGTCATCGCCATCGACGAGCGCCGGGGCGACGTGCCCGGCGTGACGTGGCGGGTCCTCGACGTTCGCGACCCGGTGCTGGTCAGCCGGCTGGGCAAGGTCGACACCGTCGTGCACCTCGCCTTCGATCCCGGCCTCGAGGGCGACGCCGCGACACGTAGCGAGCGGAACCTGCGCGGCGCCCAGACGGTGCTGACGGCGGCGGCCGCCACCGGCGTACGACGGGTGGTGCTGGTCACCTCGGCCATGGTCTACGGCGCGCTGCCCGAGAACGCCGTGCCGCTCGACGAGGACGCCCCGCTGCGTGCGCTGCCCGACGGTGCGCTGCTGTCGGACCTGCTCGAGATCGAGCAGCTGGCCCAGCAGGCGCCGCGGTCGCACCGCGGGCTCTCGGTGACAGTGCTCCGGCCGGCCACCGTCGTCGGGCCGGACATCGACAGCCTCCTCACCCGCCACTTCGAGGCCCCCCGCCTGCTGGTGGTCCGTGACTCCCGGCCGCACTGGCAGTTCTGCCATGTCGACGACCTCGTGTCGGCGCTCGAGCTCGCCGCGCTGGAGCAGGTCACCGGCAACGTCACCGTGGCGTGCGAGGGCTGGATGGAACAGTCGGAGGTGGAGCTCGTCTCCGGCATGCGCCGCATCGAGCTGCCCTCGGCGCTGGCCTTCGGGACCGCGGAGCGGTTGCACCGGCTCGGCATCATCCCGGCACCCGCGAGCGACCTGCAGTACGTCGTGCACCCCTGGGTCGTGCCGGCCACCCGGCTCCGCCAGGCGGGCTGGCGGCCGACGTACGACAACCCCACGGCGCTCGGGGTGCTGCTCGAGCAGGTGGCCGGCCACCACGCCCTCGCGTCGCGCCGGGTGGGCAAGCGCGACGCCACGATCGGTGCGGCAGGGGCAGCGGTGGCGGTCGTGGGTACGGCGGCTCTGGTGCGGCGTGCGCGCCGGAAGAGGCGAAGCTGAATGGGTGAGTGCGATGGGTGAGGTCATCCGGCTGCTCGACGTCCGCGAGCAGCCGCTGTCGATCGACGAGGTGTTCGCGGCAGTGTCGGAGGCCGGGTCCGGCGCCACGGTGCTGTTCGTGGGCACCGTGCGCGACCACGACGACGGGAAGGGGGTCGGTGGCCTCGGCTACTCGGCCCATCCCACCGTCACGGACGCGATGCGCGCGGTGGCCGAGCGGGTCGCGGCCGCCCACGACGCACGCGCGCTCGCCGTCGTGCACCGGGTCGGTGACCTCGCCGTCGGTGACCTCGCCGTCGTCGTGGCGGCCAGCTGCGCGCATCGAGGCGAGGCCTTCGCGGCCGCCCGTGACCTGATCGACGACCTCAAGGCGACCGTGCCCATCTGGAAGCACCAGATGTTCGAGGACGGGTCCGACGAATGGGTGGGTCTGCCTTGATGGTCCCGGCGGCCCGCCTCGGCGCGCGTTAGCCTGGACCGGGCAACCACCCCGTCGCGCCAGACGGGCCAACCAGCAAAGAGGTCTACCGAGCAATGTCGGCATTGGCATGGCTGGCCATCCCCGTCGCCGCCCTGGTGCTTGCCGCCCTCTGGGTGCGGTGGGCGAGCCGGGAGCGGCCGCGCGCCGACACCCACGACACGGTGCTCGAGCACGAGCGCTTCAAGGCCGCCTTCGAGCCCCCTACCCCCGCGCGTCGCCCCGGACATTCGCGTAACGCGTCGCACGACGCCCTGTCGTAGGTTTGCCGCTCATGTCCCGTCGTGGCGTCACCCTTGCGTCTGCAGGCTTGCTCGTCGTCGTGCTCTCGGCGATCGCTGCGCTGCTGCCGGTGCCCTACGTGGCGCTGAGCCCCGGCCCGACCACGAACACGCTCGGCAACACCGGCACCAGCCAGGCCACTGCGCTGATCCGCATCGACGGCCGGCGCACCTACCCCGACAGGGGCCACCTCGACCTCACGACGGTCTCGGTGCTGGGCGGCCCGCGCCAGAAGCTCGACCTCGTGACCGCGTTGCGCGGCTGGCTGGACCGGTCGATCGCGATCATCCCGCAGGAGCAGGTCTTCCCGCCCGGCCAGACGGCCGCGCAGGTGGAGAAGGAGAGCACCGCGGAGATGCGCGACTCCCAGGAGAACGCGACGACCGCAGCGCTGCGCAGCCTGGGGATCCCCGTGACCACGCGGGTGCGGGTCGCCGGGCTCAGCAAGGGCTCGCCGTCGCAGGGCAAGGTGCGCAAGGGTGACCTGGTGCTCGCGGTCGACGGCACGCCGGTCGACGGCGGGGCCGTGCTGCGCCAGCGCATCACCCGGCACAAGCCCGGGGACCAGGTCACTCTGACGGTCGAGCGGGACGGTGAGCGGCTGAGCCCCACCATCACGACCGGTCAGGCGCAGGGCCACGCCATCGTGGGCATCACGACGCGCGACGAGGCGGACTACCCGTTCACCGTCGACATCGGCCTGCAGGACGTCGGGGGACCGAGCGCCGGGCTGATGTTCGCGCTCGGCATCGTCGACAAGCTGACGCCGGGCTCGCTCACCGGCGGCGCCTACGTCGCCGGCACCGGCACGATCGACGACCAGGGCGACATCGGGTCGATCGGCGGCATCACCCAGAAGATGCTCGGCGCCCGGCGTGCCGGCGCCACGATCTTCCTGGCCCCGGCCGGCAACTGCGCCGAGGCGGCCGCGAACGTGCCCGACGGCCTTCGACTGGTCAAGGTGCCCGACCTGACGTCGGCGGTGTCCTCGCTGAACGCGCTACGCGGCCACCCGAAGGCGGCGGTTCCCAGCTGCGCCTGACGTCGACGTACCTGGCCCTACGTCGGCGGCCGCCCCCCTCCTCGCCCCCCGCGCTCTAGTCGGCCAGCGTCCCCGAGAGGGCCTCGGCCAGGCCGGGCACCAGGTCGGGACCGGTGAGGACCGACTGCTCGTCGTCGTGGGCCCGTAGCCGCAGCGCGGCCTCCCGCGAGCCGTCGCGCAGCACGGCAACGACGATGCGCACCTCCTGGCGCTCGGGGTGCTCCGCGAGCCAGGCCAGGGCCTCGCCCTCGTCCTGGGGCATCTCGCGCTCGGCCGCAGGGGGCACCATCAGGCGCTCCACCGCGAGTGCTGTGCCGAGCACCTCGGGCGGCCACACGATGCCGCCGAGCAGCTCGTCGAGGCTGCGGTGCTCCGGCAGGTCGCCCTGGTCGACCGGCGTGAGGCTGCCCGGCTCGGCGGCCGCGATGCCCAGGCCCTCGGCCAGCTGCGGCTCGCGCCGCAGCAGGTCGGCGGTCTCGACGAGCGCGAACAGGTGCGGAGGCTGGTCCCAGCCGGAGCCCGCCACGTGGCGCTCGATGTCGAGGGTGAGCCGGGACAGGCGCGTGTTCACGCCCCCGATCCTCCCTGACCACCGGTCGAGGATGGGAACTCACCCCACCCCTCGGTAGGTTGAGGGGGCACACCTCTCGCGGCGACGTACGCAGCGCTGACCCCTGAACGAACGGACCACGTGTGAGTTTCGACATGCCGGGCGGACCGCCCGGGGCCGCCGGCGCACCTCGCCGGCCGGTGATGCCCCCTCGGCGTCGCGGGCGGGCGCTGCTTCCCACACTGCTGATCCTCGGCGCGCTGCTCATCGGCTTCAGCATCTTCACCGGCTTCTACACCGACCTGCTGTGGTACCAGTCGGTCGACTACGCCAGCGTCTTCACCCGGACGCTGCGGGCCAAGTCGTTGCTGTTCTTCCTGTTCGGCATCGTCTTCGCGGTCGCCGTGTCCGCAAACTTCGTGATCGCCTATCGCAACCGCCCGACCTATCAGGCCCTGATCCCGGGGCAGGCCGAGCTCGACCGCTACCGCACCGCGCTGGAGCCCTACAAGCGCCTGGTGGTCATCGCCATCGCCGTCCTGCTCGGCCTGATCGCGGGATCGTCGGCCTCGGGCCAGTGGCGCACCTACCTCGAGTGGCGGCACGGCGCGTCCTTCGGTGTGAAGGACCCGCAGTTCGGCAAGGACATCTCGTTCTTCACCTTCGACCTGCCGTGGTACCGCTTCATGCTCAGCTTCCTGTTCGCGGCGGTCGTGATCGCCTTGATCGCAGCGGCGGTGACCCACTACCTGTACGGCGGCCTGCGGCTGCAGCCGCTGCTCGGTGAGCGGGCCACGCCCGCCGCGCGGGTGCACCTGTCCGTGCTGCTCGGGGTCTTCGTGCTGCTCAAGGCCGTGGCCTACTGGCTGGATCGCTACGGCCTCGCGGTGAAGGAGAGCCGGATCGGCCGGGCCGACTTCAGCGGGCTGGCCTACACCGACGTCAACGCCGTGCTGCTGGGGCGCACGATCCTCGCGATCATCTCGCTGATCTGCGCGGCACTTTTCTTCGCCAACATCGTCCGTCGCACGTGGCTGCTGCCCGCTGTCGGCGTCGGCGGCCTCGTCCTGTCCGCGCTGCTGATCGGCGGCATCTATCCCGCGATCGTGCAGCGCTTCGAGGTCAAGCCTTCGGAGCGCACCAAGGAAGCGCCGTACATCCGCAAGAACATCGACGCCACGCGCGCGGCCTACGGCATCGACGACGTCGACGTACGCAGCTATTCGGCGACGACCAAGGCGACGGCAGGTCAGCTGCGCTCCGACTCCGACACGACGGCCAGCATCCGGCTGCTCGACCCGGCGATCATGAGCCCGACGTACAAGAACCTTCAGCAGATCAGGGCCTACTACGACTTCCAGGACGACCTCGACGTCGACCGCTACACGATCGAAGGCAAGAAGCGGGACGTCGTCGTGGCGGCGCGCGAGCTGGACCTGACCGGCCTGCCCGACGCCCAGCGCAACTGGATCAACGACCACACCGTCTACACGCACGGCTTCGGCTTCGTCGCGGCACTGGGCAACACGACCAACGGCGGCCGGCCGTCCTTCGTCTCGTCGAACATCCCGCCGCAGGGCGAGATCAACGGCTTCCAGCCGCGCATCTACTTCGGCGAGGAGTCGCCGACGTACAGCATCGTGGGTGCGCCTCCGGGCGCGCAGGCGCAGGAGCTGGACTTCCCGACCGACACGGGCAGCGGTGGCCAGCGCAACAACACCTACAAGGGAGGCGGCGGCGTCGCCGTCAACTCGTTGTGGCGCAAGCTGATCTTCGCCTCCAAGTACCAGGAGTCGAACATCCTGCTGTCCAACCAGGTCAACCCCGCCTCGCGGATCCTCTACGACCGCCACCCCAAGACCCGGGTGGAGAAGGTCGCGCCCTGGCTGAGCCTCGACGGCGACCCCTACCCGGCGGTGGTGGGCAAGAAGATCGTGTGGATCGTCGATGGCTACACGACGAGCAACGGCTACCCCTACTCCACGCGCAAGTCCCTCGATGTCGTCACCACCGACTCGCAGTCCAACGCGTCGACGGCGCTGGTCGCGCCGGTGCAACGGGTCAACTACATCCGTAACTCGGTCAAAGCGACGGTCGACGCCTACACCGGCAAGGTCACTCTCTATGAGTGGGACACGAAGGACCCCGTCCTCAAGACATGGGAGAACGCCTACCCCAACACGGTCAAGCCGCGCTCGTCGATCGGCGCGGAGCTCATGTCGCACTTCCGCTACCCCGAGGACCTGTTCAAGGTGCAGCGTGAGCTGCTCGCGCACTACCACGTGAGCAATCCGCGCGACTTCTACAGCGGCAGCGACTTCTGGCGGGTCCCCGTGGACCCGACCCGGGAGACCACAGGCCTGCAGCCGCCGTACTTCCTGACGCTGCGCATGCCAGGGCAGAGCGCGCCGACGTTCTCGCTGACATCGACGTACGTGCCTACCGGTGACCGCAACAACCTCGCGGCGTTCGTCGCGGTCAGCTCCGACCCCGGTCCCGACTACGGCAAGTTCCGGGTGCTGCAGCTGCCCCGGTCCGTGCAGATCAACGGGCCGTCCCAGGTGCAGAACCAGTTCATCTCCGACGACGTGGTCGCCGAGCAGCTCAACATCCTGCGGCGCGGCACCACGGTGAAGAACGGCAACCTGCTGACCCTGCCGGTCGGCGGCGGGTTGCTCTACGTCGAGCCGGTCTACGTCCAGGCCGAGGCGACCACGTCCTTCCCGTTGCTGCGCAAGGTCCTCGTCTCCTTCGGTGACCGGGTCGCGTTCGAGGACACGCTGCAGGCGGCACTGGACGCCGTCTTCGCCGGCGAGTCCGGTGGCGTGCCCGCCGGTGGCGGCGGCACCACCGGGGGTGGCAGCACCGGGGGCGGCAGCCCAGGCACGGGCGGCGGTGGCGGCACGGCCACCAACCCGACACTGGCCGCGGCGTTGGCTGATGCGCAGCAGGCGCTGCGTGACTCCCGTGCGGCCTTGCAGAAGGGCGACTTCGCGGCGTACGGCACGGCGCAGCAGCAGCTGCAGGATGCGATCACCAGGGCGCTGGCCGCGGAGCAGCAGGCGACACCCCCTTCGCCGTCGCCCTCGCCGTCCCCGTCCCGGTCCGCCGGCACGAGCCCGTCGCCGTCGGCCTCGGCGTCCGGGGGATAGGGGCTCCGGGTGTCCGGTACGGCGGGCCCCGCCCTGCTCGATCCGGGGGAGGTGATGGCAGCCGCGCGGGCACTCGTGTCCAGCGGTGGCCGGCGGCTGCTGGGACTGGTGGGCTCGCCCGGCGCCGGGAAGTCCACGATGGCCGACGCCCTCGTTCGCGACCTGGGGGAGGGCGCGGTCGTCGTACCCATGGACGGTTTTCACCTCTCCGACGCAGAGCTGGCGGTGCTAGGGCTCGGCGACCGCAAGGGCGCGCCCGAGACCTTCGACCGGGACGGCTACGTCGCAATGCTGCGGCGGCTGCGCCAGGACACATCTGTCGTCGTGCGCGCGCCGCGCTTCGATCGCGAGCTCGAGGCGGTCGTGCCTGACGAGATCGCGGTGGCACCGCAGGTGCGGCTGGTCGTGACCGAGGGCAACTACCTGCTGCACTGGCCCGAGGTCAGGCCGCTGCTGGACGAGGTCTGGTTCCTCGAGGTCGCCCAGGAGACCTCGAGGGTCGCGTCGCTGGTGGCCCGCCACCAGCACTTCGGCCGTACGCCGGCGGCGGCGCGCGCGTGGGTCGAGCGCAGCGACGAGGCGAACGCCCGACTGGTGGAGGCCGGCCGGCCGCTGGCCGACCGGGTCGTCACGCCCTGGTGACCGCCGGTTTGCAGGTCTGCGAGCCACTGACGTAAAGTCGGGGACACAACGACGCGGGGTGGAGCAGCTCGGTAGCTCGCTGGGCTCATAACCCAGAGGTCGCAGGTTCAAATCCTGCCCCCGCTACCAAGAAAGTGCAGGTCAGAGGCTCGGTCCGGACAAATCGGACCGAGCTTTTTGACTGCCGGTCCGTCATCCGTCCGTGAAAACCAACGGACACGAAGCGTGAGGCCGCGGCACGAGTTGGCAACGAATGTCCCCGCTAGCGACCCGAGATCCAACCACGCAGCCCGTGGGCATCGATGTACGGGGGTGTCCCGGAGCGGCGTGCCACTGTGGGGCGGCACGATTCGATGTACGTCGTCCGCGACGACCTCTAGCCGCGTCTGAGACCCGCTGGCGGCGACGATTGCCGCGTGCGAGATCTCGGTTCGCCGTCAGACCTCGTCGGCTCCCCTATATTTCAGCGCGTGTCGGCGGACCAATCAGAGCAGCCGAGTTCGGCCGTGGAGGCGGTTCTGGGATCGCCACCGCCGGACGACGCCGGAGCTGAAACGGCGGACCGTTACGAGTGGCAGGCGGCGATGGCGGCTGCGGATGGGCTCGCCCTGTACCTCGATGCGCTGGATAGTGACGGCAGGCTCGTCGACGATGGTGGGTGCCGGGTGGTGTGCGAGCACCACGAGGACTGGTGCCGAGTTCAAGGCGTGAACGCCGAGTTGGTGTCGGCGAAACACCGGGACCCGGCTGTCGGCGTGTTCACCACCCTGACGCAACTCGCCGGTGATGGCGGTCTTCGACACCTATGCGACCGCTGGCGGGCGCTGGGAGAGTGGCCAACGTGCCGACTGGTAACGACTGCAGGGTTGGCCGCCGGGCCGCCGGCGGCCCTCATGCGCCTAGTCGTGGCGTTGCGCGAGGCGCAGGACACGAGTGCGGGTCTCGACGTGGTCGCGGACGAGGACGTCGTGGCGAATCTGGCGCCGTTGCTACGTCCAGGCCCGGGTGCCACCGTGGACAGGCGCGGCAGGCGTCGTCAGAGTTTGCCGCCCGCGACAGCCGAGGAGCGCGACGAGGTCCTCCGGTTCCTGGCAATGTTGACGATCGAGTCAGGGCGCATCGGGCGGGCCTATGTCGGGTTTGCCGCGCCCGGCATGTTTGTCGAGCCCGTGCTCATAGCGGCCGGGCGGTCCGACGTGCCGGCCGCCGCGGTATGGGAGGCAGTCTTAGCGCTTTTCCGTTCGCGGATGCGCGCGGGAGCGCCCATCCCCAGGGGCGCGCTGCCGGACGTTGTCAGACGCGCGCCGGACGGAGGGACCTCAGGTTCCGCTGAGCTCGACCGTTACCTCGCATCGCGCGTCGTCACGCTCGCCGACATCGACGTGGCTCTCGCCGTCGCCACCCGGCGGCCGCTCGGGTTCATGCCCCTGCGGCCGCTGCTGCGCACGACCCGGGTCGCAGTCAAGATGTCGGTCGGCGGGTGCACGGATAACGCCATCGAGCGCGCGGAGGAACTCCGGATGGACTACCAGCGATACTGGCGCGCCAGGGTCAGCGCCGACCCGGCAGCCCGAGCGCAGCAGGATCGGCTTCGGCGGTCATTGCTCGGTGCGAGCGACCGCGCGACGGCCCGCGTTGGTGTGCGCACTCCCCCCTGGGGAGCGGATTTGTGGCGCGAACTCGAGGCGGAGACCCATGCGCTACCGAACGGGTCGTTGCCCGGTGACATGGATCCGGACCTTCTCCTCGGCGGCCTGTCCGACCTCGCGAACCGGTGCAGAATCTGGTTCAGCGACGCGTTCGACGTCGACTCGGAGCTTGGCCGCCGCCGTGCCGAGCAGGAGGCGCCAACGTGACCGAAGCCATCGATCCGCAGGAACTGCTCCTGGTCCGCGACGATCTCGCGTACCACCAGGCCCGAGTGCTCCTGCTCGTGAACGCCGTAGCCTCGTCGGCCGGGCACGCGCGGAAGCTAGATGGGCTGACCAAGCTCGCCAAGCTCGACTTCCTCCTGCGGTACCCGGCTCTAGCCGCTGACGTCCTCGACATGCTGCGCAGCGACGACCCTCGGTTGCATCTCGCACCTGCGGATCAGGAAGAGCCAACCGATGTCGAGGCGCCGATGACCCGATACAAGTACGGCCCGTGGGACGACCGCTACTACTCGATCATCGGCGCGCTCGTCGGCCGAGGGTTGCTTCGGTACGCGCCCGGTCGCCGCGGCAGCGTGGCCCTCGCGCCGACCGCGGCGGGCCGGCGCCTCGCCTCCGAGCTCGCGGCGACCGATGATTGGGCGGCCGTTGGCGACAGGTCTGCCGCGCTTGCCGAAGCTTCCGCAGGCCTCACCGGCAGCGCCCTCAAGACTCTCATCTATGGGCGCTTGCCTCACCTCATGGATCGACCGCAGCGGCAGGTGATTCGATGACGACTCGGTTCCGCCTCGAGGCTGTCTCCCTCAACACGAGTAACGGTGAGGTTCGGTACACATTGCCATCGGACCTCACCGTGCTTGCAGGGCCAACGGGCGTTGGGAAGACAACGCTCCTGGAGCTCGTCAAGTTTGGTGTAGGAGGCGAAGGGCTTCTCGCCCCAGTCGCGCTGCAGCACGTCGTCACTGTCATCCTCGATGTCGCGGTTGGTCAGGAGCGATACAGGCTTTCGCGCGAGCTCGACCCGCAGCGCCGCGCCGCGGTCCGCGTCGATGACCTCGTCACGGGCGACCGGTTATCCGACCACCGCGTCGACGACCAGTTGCCCAGCCTCAGCTCGCTGCTGCTCGCGGCTCTCGGGATGCCCGACGATATGCGGGCCGCCGCCCGCACCGGCAGCAGTGCGAACACCGGCGCGCGCATCACGTTCAACGATGTGTTCACGTTCATGTACGTGCCGCAGGCCAGCATCAACAAAGACATCGCGAGCAGCCAGGAGATGTACCGGGAGCCGAAGCGTCGTGCGGTATTTGAGCTGCTGTTCGGCCTGACGAACCCAGCCATCCTCGAGATGCGATCGCGTATCAACTTCCTCAACGGTGAGCTTGCACGCGTTGAGCAGCAGTATGAGACGGTTCTCACATTTCTCCGCGACAGCGGCACCGCTGATCGCCGCCACGTCGAGGAGGCGGTCGCCGACGCGGCGGTGCGGCAACGTGACGCCGAGGAGGAGCGCGTACGACTGCGTGCCGGCGCCGATCCCGTCACCGATCGCGAGACCCAGGCGCTGCGCGACTTACTCAACGACACCGAGCGACGACTGACACACGCCCGCGACACCGCTTTTGTGCTAGTCCGCCAGCAGGCCGACTACGCCGAGGAAAAACGCAGGCTTGAGGGCGACATCGCCCGCATCCGTCGGATGCGCGAGGCGGGTGAGCGACTGGCGAGCATCGAGTTCAGTGTTTGCCCGCGATGCACACAGACGCTCAGCGGCCGCGCCGTCCCCGGCGGCGCCTGCCGGCTGTGTCTGCAGCCGGACCCGGTTGCGGCGACGGCCAACGACACATACGAGACGCGCCAGCTCGAGGACCAGGTGACCGAGATCGACGCCCAGCTCGTAGCGATCGAGGCGCAGCGCGCGGACACATCGGACGCCATCACATCGCGGCAGCAGCTCATTGCCGACCTGTCCGCCAACCTGGACCGTCGCACCGCCGATCGGATCTCTCCGCGCCTACAGGCGTTCGACGACGTCGCTGAGCGGCTCGCACAGGCACGCGCGGAGCAGGAGCAGCTTGAGGCAGTTCTACGCCAGTGGGACCGCGCCGACGACATTGGCGCGCAGGTGGCGCGGCTACACATCGAGCGCGATGGGCTTCGAGCCGAGTTGGATGCCGCCCAGGGGACTCTAGATGAGCGACGACGCGAGATCATCGCCAGTCTGACCGACGAGTTCCGCGATACCGTCCTCACTCTCGGTGTCCCCGGCGTCGAGGACGCGTCGATCCATCCGACGAACTACCTGCCGCTGCTGAATGGCCGCCCGTTTGCGCAGGTCAGCTCCGGTGGCGGCATCATCACGGCCACGCAGGTCGCGTACTGGACGTCGCTTCTCACCGTCGCGTTGCGACGCCGCGACACCTCTTACCCGGCGTTCCTGCTCGTCGACAGCCCACGGCTCGCGCTGAACACCGCTGAGGACCTCGCCGCCGCTTTGTACCGCCGCCTCGTTACACAGGCGGACGCGAACCGGGGCCAGCTGCAAATCGTCATCGCGGACAACGAGCTCCCACCCGCCTATCGGCGTGATTACGACGAGATCGACTTCACTTATGACCAGCCAACCATCGCGACTGTGCGGCACCCTGGGCCTGCGCTCGTCATCGCGATCGTCCCGCCGGCGGACGACGATGACGTGGAGTGAGCCTGAGGATCGGACCGCGATGCAGACATAGCGGCCGTCAGCCCTGCGGCTCCTCATCAACAGTCGCGAGACCGATGGCAGCTAAGAGTGGGGCAGTGGGGACACGGATTAACCGCCCGGCTCGAACCACGGGGGTTGGCCACCGCCCTTCCCGAATGAGCCGGTACGCCGCTGTTCGTCCTACGCCTAGAAGTCGCGCTGCGGTAAGCAGATCGACCGTTGGCGGCAGGTTCTCGACGCGCACTCGTACGGTCATAGCGATATCCCTTCGATTTGACGGTACGGAGATTCCCTTGTGATCGGTGATCGCCAGCGGTCGTTGACAGCGCGGGGGAGTTGGCGGCTGGCGAGTGAACCGCCCCGGGATTTGTAGAGGCTGAGTTATGCCGCGTTGTCCTCGGCGAGGGCGGCGGTCGTGCGGTGAAGGTAGTAGTTGTTCTCGTAGTCGGCTGGGGACAGGTAGCCGAGCTGGCTGTG
>JAVEDI010000048.1 GCA_030841035.1 Actinomycetota bacterium | reverse complement strand
CGAGCCGGAGGGCGCCGGCAGCTATCTGCAGTCGACCGTGTTCACCAAGGTCGTCCTCGCCCTGTTGTCCGACCGCGACCCGCGCGCCGTCATCGACGTACAGCGCAGCGTGCACCGCGAGCAGATGCGCCTGCTCACGGCCGACAAGAACGGCGCGCCACTGGAACAAACGCTGGCCCTGGACCTGGCCCTGTTCCACCTCGAGGCAGACCTGCGCTGGCTCGACCACACCGAGGCTCGCCTCGAGGCGCTCACGGAGGAGATCCGATGACCGACCAGCCGACCGGGAGCCGGCTCATGCCGGAGACCCGTACCGCAGTGGCGCCGCTGCTGGTGGCCCGCGACGCCGACCTGTCGTTCGGCGCGACCCGCGCGCTGACCGGTGCCAGCGTGGAGATCGGCCCTGGCGAGATCGTGGCCCTGCTCGGGCCGTCCGGCTCGGGCAAGTCGACGCTGCTGCACTGCCTGGCCGGAATCCTGCGGCCCGACGCCGGGGAGATCGTCTACCGCGGCCAGCGCGTCGACGACCGGTCCGACGAGCAACGCAGCGCGCTACGCCGCAGCGACTTCGGGTTCGTGTTCCAGTTCGGCTCGCTGGTGTCCGAGCTGAGCGCGCTGGAGAACGTCGCCCTGCCCCTGCGGCTGTCCGGCCAACGGCGCCGACCGGCCGAGGCCACTGCGCGTGAGTGGCTCGACAGGTTCGATGTCGGCGATCTTGCGGGCAAGCGGCCGGGCGAGATGTCCGGTGGACAGGGCCAACGGGTGGCTGTTGCTCGTGCTCTGGTGACCGGGCCACGGGTGGTCTTTGCAGATGAGCCGACCGGGGCGCTGGACTCCTACAGCGGTGAGCGGGTGATGGACCTGCTCAGCGGTGTGGCCCGGGCGCAAGGTGCCAGCATCGTGCTGGTCACCCACGAGGCGCGGGTCGCGGCGTACGCCGACCGTGAGGTCTCGCTGCGCGACGGGGCGGTCGTGCCCGAGGTCGTGCGGGCGTGAGCCGACTGCAGCTGCTCGGCTACGGGGCAAGGCTTGCCCTCGCCGCCAAGGGGGCGCGGCTGCGCATCACCCTGATGGCGGGTGGCATGGCGGTCGGGGTGGCGATGCTGCTGGGTCTGTTCTCGGTGCTGCCGGCGGTCAGCGCGCACCAGGCGCGACTGCAGGCCCGTCAGCCCTCCGACCTGGCGCACCCGACCCGCAGCGGCGCGCACGTGTGGGGCTCCAGCGGTCTCTACCGCGGCCGCCTGATGACCACGACGTCGGTGTTCGTGGACGGTCCCGTCCGGGGCGTCCCCGCCGGCCTGGACCGGCTTCCTGCGCCAGGCGAGGTCATCGTGTCCCCGGCCCTCGCGCGGTTGCTGGACGGCCCGACCCGCGCTGAGCTGGCTGCACGCCTGCCCGGCCGAGCGGCGGGCACGATCGGACCCGCAGGTCTGCTGGGCCCGGACGAGCTGATGGCCTGGGTCGGCGTGTCCGCCGACCCGGTGCCTTCGGTCGGCGGACAGCCGACCGCGACCCGCGGCTTCGGCGATCCGGGCGCTGCCGAGACACCCGTCTACGTCTCGTCGAACGACAAGGTGGCCCTGGGGTTGGCGTTCGTGGGGCTGCTCGTGCCGGTGCTGGTGCTCATCGCGACGCTGACCCGGCTGTCCGCGGCTACGCGCGAGCGGCGACTGGCGGCGATCCGACTTGTCGGTGCCACCCGCCGAGAGACTCGCTGGCTCGCCGCGGCCGAGACGGGGGTGGCCGCGGCGGCCGGTGCAGTCGCCGGGCTCGGCGTCTTCTACGTCCTGCGCGCGCCGGCGGCGGTCCTGGTGCCGACGGGCACCGGGGTGTTCGCCACCGACATCGCGGCGCCGGTGGCGTTGACGATCCTGGTGTTGCTCGGCGTGCCGATGCTGGCCGTGGTCACCGCCGTGCTCGCGCTGCGTCGAGTCGTGACCAGTCCGCTCGGCGTCACCCGTCGCGCAACGCCGCGGCGGGTCGGCTGGTGGCGACTCGTGCCGCTGATCCTCGGCATGCTCATGCTGCTCGGCGCCTGGTACGACCGGCATGACCTGCTCAGGGGCGGCCCCCGCGGCGCGGTGCTTCTCATCGGCGGAGCGTCGCTGTCGCTGATCGGGCTCGCCGTCGCGGCGGCCGCGGTCGCCCGCCTCGGCGGGCTGCTGTTGCGCCGCTTCGGCCCCGGGACGGCCAGCCAGCTCGCCGGCCGACGGCTCGAGGCCGATCCCGCCGCAGCGGCACGGGTGCTGACCGGCGCGATGCTCGTGGTGGCTGTCGTAGGCTGGCTGCTCGGCTTCCTGCCACTGCTCGACGCCAGCCAGGGCGGTGGCAACGTCGACATCCGCGACGCGGCGTTGCGGCCTGGCACGTTGACGATGCAGGTTCAGCCCGGCGACCCGACCCGTGTGGCGGCCAGCGTGCCGGCTCTGGAGCGGGTGCCCGGTGTGACCGCCGTCGCGACGATCCAGCAGCTGTCGATCTCCATCGGTGGATCGCACGCCGACGAGGACACCGCACTGGTGGCCGATTGCGCCGATCTGCGCCGGGTCACACGCCATCGGCTCACCGGATGCGGAAGCGCCCCCGCCTACCGCATCGTCCACGCGCCGGCAGACGACGGCCGACATGCGCGACCGGGGGAGAGGTGGCAGATCATGGCGCAGGACAAGCCATCGGGAGCGGTCCTGCGCATGCCGAGCCGGTTACCCGCGATTCGGCTACCTGCCGGCATCAGTGACATCACCTGGGCCGACCTGCTCGTGTCCCCAAAGCTGATCGCCGCGGCTCTGCCCACGGGGACCACCCTCGATCCGCTGAGCGAGCACTACCTGTTCATCGCAACCGACGGGCAAGCGGCGACCGCGGAACGGGTGCGCTCGGCCGAGTGGCGCAACAGCCCCTTCGACAAACCGATGACAATCCGCGAACAGCAGGCGGTACAGCTAGGCAAGTCCAG
>JAVEDI010000113.1 GCA_030841035.1 Actinomycetota bacterium | reverse complement strand
CCCCGGCCAGCTCCGGCAGGTCGCCGGCAGCCCACGCCCGGCGCGCCTGCTCGATGCCACCGCGGGCGAAGAACGACGCGTCGAGGTCCGCGGTCAGCCCGCGCAGGTCGAGCAGCGCGTCGCCGGTAACGACGGCCGGGATCTCGGCCCCGACGGGGCCGAGGCGGGCAAGCTTCATCGGACAGGCGCTCCGTAGGTCAGGGGATGGCGACGGCCAGACATCAGATGCCTGACCGGTCATGTCTAGCGCATTGGACGCCGGTCGCACCAGCGCCGCCTTTGATTGACGACCAAACATCGGATGTCTAGGCTCGGTCCGGACACTTACCTGGAGGGACGGCCCGTGAGCCGCATCACCGCGCTGAAGACCGCCGACGTGCGGTTCCCGACCTCGTCCTCCCTCGACGGCTCCGACGCGATGAACCCCGACCCCGACTACTCCGCGGCCTACCTCGAGGTCTGCACCGACGCCCCCGACGGGCTGGCTGGTCACGCTTTCGTGTTCACCATCGGGCGCGGCAACGACGTCCAGGTCGCGGCCATCCGGGCGCTGTCCGACCACCTGGTGGGCCGCGACACGGCAGCGCTGCTCGACGACATGGGCGCCACCTGGCGCGAGCTGGTCCACGACTCCCAGCTGCGGTGGCTGGGGCCGGAGAAGGGCGTCATGCACATGGCGGTCGGCGCCGCGGTCAACGCCCTCTGGGACCTCAAGGCCAAGCGGGCCGGTCGGCCGCTGTGGGAGCTGCTGGCGTCCTTGACCCCCGAGGAGATCGTCGCCCTGGTCGACTTCCGCTACCTCACCGATGCGCTGACCCCCGACCAGGCGCTGGACATCCTGAAGCGGGCCGAGCCTGGTCGCGCCGAGCGGCATGCCCAGCTGGTGGCGCACGGCTACCCGGCCTACACCACGACGCCGGGCTGGCTGGGCTACGACGACGAGAAGCTCGCGCGGCTGTGCCGCGAGGCCGTTGCCGACGGCTTCACCCAGGTCAAGCTGAAGGTGGGCGCCGACCTGGCCGAGGACGTACGCCGGCTGGGCATCGCCCGTGACGTCGTCGGGCCCGACATCCGGATCGCGGTCGACGCCAACCAGCGCTGGGACGTCGACGTCGCCATCGACTGGATGCGCGCCCTCGCGCCGTACGACGTGGCGTGGATCGAGGAGCCCACCAGCCCCGACGACGTGTTGGGCCACGCCGCCATCGCCCGTGGTGTCGCGCCCATCCCGGTCGCGACGGGTGAGCACATGGCCAACCGCGTGATGTTCAAGCAGTTCCTGCAGGCCGACGCCTTGCAGGTGCTGCAGATCGACGCGACGCGCGTGGCCGGCGTCAACGAGAACGTCGCGATCCTGTTGCTGGCTGCCAGATTCGGCGTGCCGGTCTGCCCGCACGCCGGCGGCGTCGGTCTCTGCGAGGCCGTGCAGCACCTGTCGATGTTCGACTACGTCGCGGTGTCGGGCAGCCAGGAGGGTCGGATGATCGAGTACGTCGACCACCTGCACGAGCACTTCGTCACGCCGGTCGACGTGCAGGGTGGCCGCTACCTCGCCCCCACGGCTCCCGGAGCGGGCACCGAGATGCACGCGCGCTCGGTGACCGACTACACGCATGCCTCCGGTGCCTGATCGGGTGGACGCTCCCGCCGGTCTGGAGCTGGGGCCGCTCGGCTACGGGGCGGCCAACATCGGCAACCTCTACCGGGCCGTGACCGACGACGAGGCGTGGTCGGTGCTCGATGCGGCCTGGGAGAGCGGCATCCGCTACTTCGACACGGCCCCTCACTACGGCCTCGGGCTGTCCGAGCGCCGCCTCGGGCGGTTCCTCGCGACCAAGCCGCGAGACGACTTCGTGCTGTCCACCAAGGTGGGCCGCCTGCTCCGACCCAGCCCCGAGACCGCGGACCGGCTGGACGACGCCAACCAGTTCGCCGTGCCCGCCGCCCTGCGCCGGGTGTGGGACTTCTCCCCCGACGGTGTGCGCCGCAGCCTCGAGGAGTCACTCCAGCGGCTGGGCCTGGACCGCGTGGACATCCTCTTCCTGCACGACCCGGAGGAGTGCGACCTCGGGCCGGCGCTGGCCACAGGCGTGCCCGCGCTCGCCGAGCTGCGAGCCGAGGGGCTGGTCACGGCTGTCGGAGTGGGGTCCAAGTCCACCGACGCCCTGCTCGCCGGCGTACGGACGCAGCTGCTGGACCTCGTGATGGTCGCCGGGCGCTACACGCTGGTCGAGCAGCCCGCGCTCGAGCAGCTGATCCCGCAGTGCCGTGCGTCCGGGGTCGGGATCGTGGCGGCGGCGGTCTTCAACTCCGGGCTCCTGGCGTCCCCGCGCCCGGATGCGGGTGCGCGCTACGAGTACGCCGACGTGCCGCCCGAGATCCTGCGGCGGGCCCGACGTATCGAGGAGGTCTGCGCCGAGCACGGCGTGGAGCTGCCGGTCGCGGCACTGCAGTTCCCATTGCGGGAACAGGCCGTCCGCACGGTCGTCGTGGGCGGGGCGACACCCTCCCACGTCCGCGAAAACGCCGCGCGGATGCGCGCCACGGTGCCGGAGGAGCTGTGGACCCGGCTCGACGCCGAAGGACTCGTGCCGGCATGAGCCCTGCTCGGCCCCGCGTCGATGCCCACCTCCACCTCTGGGACCTCGACCGGGGCGCGTACTCGTGGCTCACCCCCGACCTCGGTCCCCTGCACGCCACTTTCACCGCGGAACAGGCGCGGGTCGAGCTCGACGCCTGCGGCGTCGGGCACGCGGTGCTGATCCAGGCCGAGGACTCCCTGCACGACACCGAGCTCATGCTCGACACCGCCGCCGGCCACGACTGGGTGGGCGGCGTCGTCGGGTGGGTCCAGCTCGACGACCCTGCTGCGGCTGCGGAGCAGCTGGACCGCTGGGCGCAGCAGCCGGCGCTGTGCGGCATCCGGCACCTCGTGCACGACGACCCGCGCGACGACTTCCTGCGGCTGCCCTCGGTGCGGCAGTCGCTGCGGCTGGTCGCCGACCGCGGCCTCGCCTTCGACGTACCCGACGCATGGCCACGCCACCTCGCCGACACCGCCGAGCTGACGGCCGCGCTGCCCGACCTGCGCGTCGTCGTGGACCACCTGGGCAAGCCACCGTTCGGGGGCGGCGACTGGGCGGCCTGGCGGCGCGCACTGGCCGACGTCGCGGCGCGGCCCGCCACGGTGGCCAAGGTGTCGGGGCTGCAGGTGCCCGGCCGGCCGTTGACCGTCGAGGGCCTGCGGCCGGCGTGGGAGACCGCGCTGGAGCTGTTCGGCCCGCGGCGGCTGATGTGGGGCAGCGACTGGCCGATGACGGTGCGCACCGAGGGCTACGCCGGGACGTGGGACGTGCTCTCCGCGCTGATCGGCGAGCTGTCACCGGACGAGCAGGACCTGCTGGTGGGCGGCACGGCCACCGAGGTCTACCGCCTCGACAGGAGGCTGCCGTGACTGCGCGGGCCAGCGTTTGTAACGGTGTTGCAGCAACGTTGCCGAGATGTTGCCCAGCCGTTGACGCGTCGGGGACTACCGCATACATTCCCCGAGAAATCGATTTCTGAGGAGGCTTGGTGCTGACCGGGATCCACCCGTTGCTCTCGGGCGCACTGCTGGCGCACCTGGACGCCATGGGCCATTCCGACGCCGTCGTCCTGGCCGACGCGCACTTCCCGGCCGAGCGGCTCGCGCACCGGCTGCTCACCCTCCCGGGCCTGACCACGCCCGAGCTGCTGGGCGCCGTACGCACGGTGCTCCCACTGGACGACGCCCCGGCGCTGGACCTGATGGCCTCGGCCGACGGTGCGCGGCTTCCCGTGCAGGACGAGCTGGTCGCTGCCGCCGGAGCACCGCAGGACGCCGTACGGTTCATCGACCGCCACGCGTTCTACGAGGTCGCGGCCACGGCCTACCTCATCGTCCGCACCGGCGAGACGCGGACCTACGGCAACGCCATCCTGCGCAAAGGCGTGGTCACCGGGTCAGGGGCTCGCTGATGGAGCGGGGCGAGACGACGCGCGGGGAGACGCCACTGCTCGAGGTGCAGGGGGTCGCCAAGAGCTTTCCCGGCGTCAAGGCCCTGCAGGACATGCACCTCGAGCTGCGCCGCGGCGAGGTGCTTGCCCTGGTGGGGGAGAACGGCGCGGGCAAGTCGACGCTGATGAAGCTGCTGTCCGGCATCTACACCGCTGACGAGGGCCGGTTCTTCCTCAACGGTGAGCCGCTCGAGGTCACCGGGCCCAAGCACGCCCAGGAGCTGGGCATCAGCGTCATCCACCAGGAGTTCAACCTGATGCCCGACCTGACGGTCGCGCAGAACATCTTCATCGGCCGGGAGCCGCGACGGGGCAGCCTCTTCCTCAACGAACGCGCACTGAACCGCCGGGCCAACGAGCTCATCGAGCGACTGCACCTGCCGCTCGAACCCAAGCAGGTCGTGGGCAACCTCACGGTGGCCAAGCAGCAGATGGTCGAGATCGCGAAGGCGCTGGCCTACGACGCGAAAGTCCTGATCATGGACGAGCCGACGGCCGCGCTCAACGACGCCGAGGTCGCCGTACTGCACGCGCTGATCCGTCGCTTCGTGCAACCGGACACGGGAGTCATCTACATCTCCCACCGGATGGACGAGCTGAAGGTCATCTCCGACCGCGTCACCGTGATCCGGGACGGGCGCTACGTCGACACCCTCGACACGCAGGCGACCAGCATGAAAGAGGTCATTGCCCGGATGGTGGGCCGGGAGATCACCAGCGAGGCCCGCCCCGAGGGTGTAAGGACGGGTCGCGAGGTGCTGCTCTCGGTGTCGGGGCTGAGCACGAAGGCGCTGCTCAAGGACGTGAGCTTCGAGCTGAACAAGGGTGAGATCCTCGGCTTCGCCGGCCTCATGGGCGCCGGTCGCACGGAGGTCGCGCGGGCACTGGTCGGTGCAGACAAGGTCGAGAGCGCCACGATCACGCTGCGCGGCGAGCAGGTCCACATCAGGAACCCCGCCGACGCGGCCAAGCACCGGATCGGCTACCTCTCCGAGGACCGCAAGCAGTTCGGCCTGCTCCTCGAGCAGGAGGTCAACGCCAACATCGGGCTCAGCTCGCTGCGCGAGCTGTTCCAGTCTTTCGGGTTCATGAAGGACAAGGCGATGCGCAACAAGTCCAAGGAGTACGTCTCGACGTTGCGCATCAAGACGCCCTCCGTTGAGCAGACCGCCAAGAACCTCTCCGGCGGCAACCAGCAGAAGGTCGTCATCGCGAAATGGCTCGTCAAGGACTGCGACATCCTGATCTTCGATGAGCCGACGCGCGGCATCGACGTCGGCGCCAAGGAGGAGATCTACAAGCTCCTCAACGCGCTGGCCCAGGAGGGCAAGTCGATCATCATGATCTCCTCGGAGCTGCCCGAGGTGCTGCGGATGTCCCACCGCATCGCCGTCATGAGCGAGGGCCGCATCACCGGACTGCTCTCGGCCGAGGAGGCCAGCCAGGAACGCGTCATGCACTACGCCACCCTGCGTCCCGACGAGAACCCCGAGGACGCGGCAGAGCTCGGTCTGGACGAGCCGGCAGTGATCGGTACCCCGAGCGCAATGAAGGCGAGAGAGAAATGACAACGTCGACGGTCCCTCCGCAGCAGGAGGAGCAGCAGCCGGCAGCGGTCTCGCTGGGCACGACACTTCGCGACAGGCTGCAGCAGTTCCTCGCCTTTGCCAGCCTCATCGTCATCTTCGTGTTCTTCTCGGTGGCGAGCCCGAACTTCCTCAACTACACGAACGTGACCGCGATCCTGTTCTCGACGGTGGTCATCGGAACCCTGGCTCTGGGCACCACCTTCGTGATCATCACCGGCGGCATCGACCTGTCGATCGGCACGGGCATGGCGCTGTGCGCGGTGATCTCCGGCGTCCTGATCGTGAACGCCGGGCTGCCGGTGCCGGTCGGCGTACTGGGCGCGGTGATCTTCGGCGGCCTGATCGGGTTGATCAACGGGGTGAACATCGCGGTGCTCAAGCTGCCGCCGTTCATCGCGACGCTGGCGATGATGCTGGTCGCCCAGGGTCTCGCGCTGGTGATCTCGAAGAGCACGCCGATCTACTTCACCGACTCCCCCAGCTACGTCAAGATCTCGACCGGCCACCTGCTCCCGGGGCTCAACCTGCCCAACGCCGTGATCATCCTGGCGGTGCTGGCGGTCGTCGCCGGCGTGCTGCTCAACAAGACGATCCTCGGGCGCTACACCTACTCGATCGGCAGCAACGAGGAGGCGACCGCACTGTCCGGCATCAACGTCCGGACCTGGAAGATCATCATTTACACGCTGGCCGGTCTCTTCATCGGAATGGCCGGCGTCCTGATCTCGGCGCGCCTCGGCTCCGCCCAGCCGGCCACCGGTACGGGTTACGAGCTGCAGGCCATCGCCGCCGTGGTCATCGGCGGCACGTCGTTGGCCGGCGGCAAGGGTTCCATCGTCGGCACGGTCATCGGCGCCCTGATCATCTCGGTGCTCAACAACGGGCTGCAGATCATGTCCATCCCGCAGGAGTGGCAGAACGTCATCCTCGGCTGCGTCATCCTCGTCGCCGTCTACGCCGACATGGCGCGCAAGCGCGCTGCCTGACGTGCACCAACCCTCTGACTCACACAACCCCGATGCACCACCGATGAGGTCCACCCTCAACCAAGGGAGTTTGATCCTTATGCAGACAAGGCGATTCGGAGCGGTCGTCGCGACGACCGTGCTGGCCCTCGCGCTCAGCGCCTGTGGCTCGTCGTCGGACAGCGGCAGCAACAGCACCTCGGCCGGTGGCAGCAGCGGCAGCAAGCCGTACATCGCCATCGTCTCCAAGGGCTTCCAGCATCAGTTCTGGCAGGCCGTCAAGAAGGGCGCGGAGCAAGAGGCCAAGAAGGAGGGGGCGACCATCAGCTTCGAGGGCCCCGCGACCGAGGCCGACGTCGAGGCGCAGGTCACGATGCTGACCAACGCCCTGACCAAGAAGCCGAACGCGGTCGGTTTCGCGGCGCTGGACAGCAAGGCAGCGGCGCCCCTGCTGCAGCAGGCGCAGTCGGAGAAGATCCCCGTCATCGCGTTCGACTCGGGCGTGGACAGCGACATCCCGGTGACGACTGCGTCGACCGACAACAAGGCTGCTGCGGCCGAGGCCGCCAAGCACATGTCGGAGGCGCTCGGCGGGAAGGGCAAGGTCGCGCTCGTGGTGCACGACCAGACCAGCCGCTCGGGCATCGACCGGCGCGACGGCTTCGTCGAGTGGATGAAGGTCAACGCCCCGGGCATCCAGCTGCTGAGCCCGCAGTACGGAGGCGGCGACCAGGCCAAGTCGGCCGACATCACCAAGTCGATCATCTCTGCCAACCCCGACATCAAGGGCATCTACGGGTCGAACGAGGGCTCGGCCATCGGAGTGGTCAAGGGCGTCGAGGAGAGCGGCAAGAAGGGCATCACCGTCGTGGGGTTCGACTCCGGCAAGGCCCAGATCGATGCCATCAAGAGCGGCGTCATGCTGGGCGCCATCACGCAGAACCCGATCGGCATCGGTGAGCAGGTCGTCGCCGCAGCCATGAAGGCCATCAAGGGACAGGCCCTGCCGAAGATCATCGACACCGGCTTCTACTGGTACGACAAGTCCAACGTCGACGACCCGAAGATCGCGGCCGTCCTCTACCAGTAAGGCTCACCTGCGGCCCGGCGCGCCTGCGCCGGGCCGCAGGTCGTTCAACCGCTCAGCCGAGGGCCCGCCTCAGCCACGCAGCAACGCCGGTGACGTGCACCGTGACCTGGGCGCTGACCAGCCCGGCGTCGCCGGACTCGAGGGCGTCCACGATCGCGCGGTGCTCGGTCAGCGTCCGTTCGACGGAGCCTTCCTGGGTCAGACCGCGCCACACCCGGGCCCGCAGCGTGCTGCCCGACAGGGTGTCAAGCAGCCGGGTCAGGTACGCGTTGCCGGACAGCTCGCAGATGTAGCGGTGGAAGACGATGTCGTGGACGACGAGGTCGTCGACCGAGGTGGTGCCGTCGACCTGGGTGAGCAGACCCCGCAGGTGCTCGACGTCGGCTGGGGTGACACGAGGAGTCGCCAGCGCGGCCGCCGCCGGCTCGAGGATCCTGCGCACGTCGAACAACTCGAGAACGGTGGCGTCCTGGTGGACGTCGACGACGAACGACATGGCGTCGAGCAGCAGGCTGGGTGTCAGGCTCGTGACATAGGTGCCGTCGCCGCGGCGTACGTCCAGCACCCGGATGATCTCCAGCGCCTTGACCGCCTCACGCAGCGAACTGCGCGAGAGGCCTAGCGCCTCGCTGAGCTGGTTCTCCGGCGGCAGCCGGTCACCGGGCTTGAGCTGACCCGACAAGATCATGCCCTTGATCTTGAGAATCGCTTCGTCGGTCAGCGCCACCACGCGAGTCTAGGCAGAACGTGACCACCCAGGAGCCCGCAAACGATCTTCTGGCCGACTGCCGGGCTCAGCCTCAGCACCCGCACCAGGCGGACGTTCGATAGGCCCGTGGTCGCCCAACCCGGCCCCTGACGACCCTGCGCCTATCGAACGGCCGGCACCGGCGTACAACGGTGCCGCGCCCAGCCTCAACACCCGCACCAGGCGGACGTTCGATAGGACGTGGTCGCCCAACCCCGCCCCTGACGACCCTGGGCCTATCGAACGGCGCGCGCCGGCGGTCCGTGACGACCCTGGGCCTATCGAACGGCCGGCGTCGGCGTACGACGGTGCCGGGCTCAGCTTCAGCACCCGGACCAGGCGGACGTTCGATAGGCCTGTGGTCGCCCAACCCGGCCCCCGACGACCCTGGGCCTATCGAACGGCCGGCATCGGCGTACGACCGTGCCGAGCTCAGCCTCAGCACCGGGGCCAGGCGGACGTTCGATAGGCCCGTGGTCGCCCCACCCGGCCCCCGACGACCCTGGGCCTATCGAACGGCGGGTTCGGCGTACGCCGGTGCCGGGCAAGGCCTGCGAGGGCGGGCGGTAACATGCTCGGACGTCCTGGAGGCCGCGATGCGTGACTACCACGTCGGCATGATCGTGCCGAGTTCCAACCTCACCATGGAGACCGAGCTGCCGCGCATGCTGCGGGCCCGGGAGGACGTCTTCCCGGACGAGCGCTTCGTCTTCCACTCGAGCCGGATGCGCATGAAGCACGTCACGCCGGAGGAGCTCAGGGCGATGAACGCGCAGACCGAGCGGGCTTCCCAGGAGCTCGCCGACGCGCGCCCGGACGTCGTGGCCTCGGCCTGCCTGGTCGCCATCATGGCGCAGGGCGAGAACTACCACTGCACGGCGGAGGCGCAGATCACCGACGCGCTGCAGGCCGAAGGCGTCGACGTCCCGGTGGTCTCGAGTGCGGGTGCGCTGCTGCGCGCACTCGAGGCGCTCGGTGCCCGGCGGGTCGCGATGGTCACGCCGTACATGAAGCCGCTGACGAAGCTGGTGGCCGACTACATCGAGGCCGCCGGGTTCGAGGTCGTCGACACCCTGAGCCTCGAGGTCTCGGACAACCTCGAGGTCGCCCGCCTCGACCCGGCCGACCTTCGCGAGCACTGGCGCAAGGTCGACACCAGCAGCGCCGACGCGCTGATCCTCTCGGCGTGCGTGCAGATGCCGTCGCTGCCCTCCATCCAGCCCGTCGAGGACGAGGCCGGGCTGCCGGTGCTCTCGGCCGCGACCGCCACCGTCTTCACGGTGTTGACCGAGCTCGGGCTACGGCCCGAGGTGCCCGGCGCCGGCCGGCTGCTCAGCGGCGAAGTCACCATGGACCCGGCGCCGCGCGCCACCCCGGAGAGGACGGGGCAGGGCGCACCCGGCGACCAGGACCTCCCCGAAGGCCAGCCCGCGATGGCGCAGTAGCAGGACGGCGCCGCTACGAGCGGTCAGCGGACGCGGACGAACGACGAGGTGACCCCGCGCAGCGTCTGGCTGGACGCGACCTTGACCCGGTAGCGGGCACCCTTCAACCGCGAGAACGTCGCGTCGCCCCGCGCGTCGACCGTCCGTTGCGCCACGACGACCCAACCGGAGCCGGCGTGCCGGTAGAGCGTGACGCGCTGCTTGGACGCCGGCTTCACCGTGGCGACGAGGCTGCCGCCCGACGTGCGGACCGAGGCCCGGGCGATCACGGTGTAGGCGACGGTGGGCGAGGTCACGCCGGCACCGGACCCGGCCCGGTAGGCGGCGTACGTCGTCGCGTTGGCGCGGGCCGTCCAGCGGTAGCGCACCGTCCCGGTGGAGTCGGAGACGTACGTCATGCAGGAGTACGCCCGGGCCGGCGCCTTGCGGGTGCACACCTGCAACGGCTTGCGGGCCAGGCCGGAGCCGGTCGCCCGGTCGACGAGACGCGCGGAGCCGCTGATCGTCGCGCCGTAGCGCACGCTGAGGGCTCCAGGGGACAGCGTCACCGCGGGGACCGGGCCGGCGCCGGGCGGCGGGACCGGGGTGACCGGCGTCACGGGGGTGACCGGTGCCGGGGCCGGCGCGGCGCCCGGCGCCGGGGTGGTCGACGTCGGGACCGGCTGGCTGGCGCACCCGGTGGCCAGACAGACCGCTGCGGAGGGGTCGATCAGGCCGTAGCCGCTGGCGTCGTCGCGCCCGGCGGGGGCGAGGTCGAGGGCCGACTGCTCGAGCACCGCCGTGACGGCGTCCGAGCCGAGCGAGGGGTTGGCCGACTTGACCAGGGCGGCGGCGGCCGCGGCGTACGGCGTGGCCATCGACGTGCCGGACATGTTGGCGTAGCCGCCGCCGGGGTAGGTCGAGGCGATGCCGACGCCGGGGGCGGCGATGTCGACGTAGGCCCCGGTGTTGGAGAAGGAAGCGGTCGCGTCGGTGCGGTCGGTCGCCGCGACGCCGACGACGCCCGCGTACGCCGCCGGGTAGTTGACCTGGTTGCCGGTGGCCCGCCCGTTGCCGGCGGCGGCGACCACGACGACGCCGTGCGCGACCGCGTAGTCGACGGCCTGCTGGCCGACCGTCGTGGGGCTCGGGCCGCCGAGCGAGAGGTTGATGACCTGGGCGCCGTGGTCGACCGCCCACACGATGCCCGCGGCGGTGTCCGAGCTCCAGCCGGCGCCGGTGTTGTCGAGCACCCGCACCGGCAGCAGCTTGACGCCCGGGGAGAGGCCTGCGACGCCGATGCCGTTGTTGGCGACGGCCGCGATGATGCCGCCGACATGGGTGCCGTGGCCGTGGCCGTCCGCGCTGCCGTCACCGGGCGCGACGAAGTCGGTGCCGGGCAGCGCCTGGCCGGCGAGGTCCGGGTGGGTCTTGTCGACCCCGGAGTCCACGACGGCGACCGTGACGCCCGTGCCGACCTGCGTGGCCCAGGTGTCCTCGGCGCGCAGCCGGTCGAGGGCCCACTGCGAGGAGCGGTAGGCGTCGTTGGAGGGCGTCGCGTCGGCGTGCACCCGCGTGTCGACCGCGACGCTGAGGGCACCGGGGGCAGCCTGCGCGGCCTCGACCGCGGCAAGCGCGGCGGTCCGGCCGGTGGCGACGCGCACCGACACGGTGGGGCGGCCACCGACCTTCTGCATCGACACGATCCGCACGCGCCCGGCCGCCGGCGCGCTGCTGAGCAGCCGCTCGGGAGCCATCCGCACGCTGGCGCCGACCCGGGCCCAGCTCTGCGTCGGTGCGCTGTCGCCCGAGCGCTGCCCCAGCGACTCGGTGCCGGCCGCGGCCGGCGTCGCGAGCCCGAGCCCGGCGACCGCGAGTACCGCGGGCAGCAGAAGGGCGGCCGAGAAGGCCGCCCGACCCCGGTGCAGCGGTCTCATGACCCGTCCCTCGACGCGAAGGCGGGCGCACGGCGCGCCCGACATTCAGGTCATCGGCGCGCGCGTACCGCCGTCTTGAGGGGCCCGGAAGACTTTCTTCAGGCGCGACCGCCACGTCCCGGCAGGCACGGCGCTCGCGACCGGCCCGAGGGGGGCGGGAGACTCCGGTGCTGGAGAGGCAGGGACATGGCGCAGATCGGCGGGCGACGAGGCGGGGGACCGGGCGGGGCACCGGGCGAGCGACCGGGCGAGCGGCCGCGCGTGCGGCCGGCCGGCGCCGACGCCGCCCTCCTCGAGGTGGCGCCCGGCTCCGCCGCCCGCTGGCGCGAGGTCGTGCTGACCCTCGCCCGCGCCGGGCGGCTGCCGATGCCGCGCGAGGTGGTGCCCGCGGAGTCGACGGTGCTCGTCGACGGCGTGGCGGCGGGGCCGTTGGCCGACGCGCTGCGCGGCGTCAGCGCGCCGACCGGAGGCGCCGACGCGAGCGGTGACGTGCTCGAGATCCCGACCGTCTACGACGGCGCGGACCTCGAGGAGGTGGCGCTGCTGTGGGGCACGGACGCCCGGGGCGTCCTCGAGCGGCACACCGCCACCGAGTTCCGCGTCGCGTTCTGCGGCTTCGCGCCCGGCTTCCCTTACCTGCTCGGCCTCGACGGTGACGTGCCCCGCCGGCCCACCCCGCGTACGTCGGTGCCGGCCGGCGCCGTGGGCCTCGCGGGGCGCTACTGCGGCATCTACCCCGACGCGTCACCCGGCGGCTGGCAGCTCATCGGGCGCACGACGACCCGGCTCTTCGACGTCACGGCCGAGCCGCCGGCGCTCCTGCCCCCCGGCAGCCGGGTGCGGTTCACCGCGGTCTCCCCCGGCGAGCTGCCCGCGCCCGGCCCGGCGCGCGACAAGCCACCCACGCAGCCCGCCAGCGCGCGAGCGCAGCTGGTCGTGCTGCGGGCGGGCGCGTTGACCACCGTTCAGGACCTCGGCCGGCCGGGCTCGGCGCACCTGGGGGTGCCGCGGTCGGGCGCCCTGGACGTGCGCTCGGCCCGGCTGGCGAACCGCTTGGTCGGCAACCACGAGGGCGCCGCGCTGCTCGAGACCACCCTCGACGGCGTAGCACTGCGCTGCGAGAGGGCGTGCACCGTCGCGGTCACGGGGGCGGGCGCCACCGTGACCGTCGCAGGCCGCTCGGTCGAGTGGGGCGTGGCCCTCGGCGTACCCGCCGCAGCCGTGGTCGAGGTCGGGGCGGCCGTCAGCGGCGTGCGGTCCTACCTGGCCGTGGCCGGTGGCCTCGACGTGCCCGCGGTGCTCGGCAGCCGCTCGACCGACAGGCTCGCGCACCTCGGTCCGCAGCCGCTGCGCGACGGCGACCGGCTCGCCGTCGGTGCGCCCGTGGGGCGCGCGGCCTTCGTCGACTTCTCGGTCCCCCGGGCCGACGGGCCGGTGGTGCTGCGGCTGCGGCCGGGCCCGCGCGACGACCGGTTCGGCGCCGCGGGTCTCGCGACGCTGACGTCGGCGCGCTATGTCGTCTCGGCGTCCAGCAACCGCGTCGGTGCCCGGCTGTCCGGGCCGGCGGTGGCCCGGGCCGTCGAGGACGAGATGGCCAGCGAGGGCATGGTGCTCGGATCCGTGCAGGTGCCCCCCGACGGGCAACCCGTCGTCCTGCTGGCCGACCACCCGACCACCGGTGGCTACCCGGTGATCGGCGTCGTCGAGCCGGCCGACCTCGACGCGCTCGCGCAGGCCCGGCCCGGCACCGGCGTACGTTTCACCCTCGTCGGCACCCACCGCACCGCCTGACAACCGCACCCCGAACGCGACCGCACGGGAGGACCGACGTGGCCGAGCACCTCGACCTCAACAGCGACCTCGGCGAGGGCTTCGGTGTCTGGCGCCTCGGCGACGACGCCGCGCTGCTGGACGTCGTCACCAGCGCCAACGCGGCGTGCGGCTTCCACGCCGGCGACCCGGGCATCATGCGCGCCGTCACCACCGGCGCGGTCGAGCGCGGGGTCTCGGTCGGGGCGCAGGTGTCCTACCGCGACCTCGCGGGGTTCGGCCGGCGACGCATGGACATCGCCCCCGACGAGCTGACCGACGACGTGCTCTACCAGATCGGTGCCCTCGACGCGTTCGCCCGGGTGGCCGGGACCCGCGTGCGCTACGTCAAGCCGCACGGCGCCCTCTACAACAGCTGCGTCGTCGACGAGGCGCAGGCCGCCGCGGTGGTGCGAGCGGTGCGCGAGTACGACGACGCGCTGCCTGTCCTCGGCCTGCCGGGCTCGGCGTTGCTGCGCCATGCCGAGCGCGCCGGGCTGCGCGCGGTGCCGGAGGGCTTCGCCGACCGCGGCTACACGCCCGAGGGCTGGCTGGTGCCGCGCAGCGAGGCCGGCGCGCTGGTCACCGACCCGGACAGCGTCGTGCGACGGGCGGTGCGGATGGCCGAGGCCGGGGAGGTGGTCGCCGTCGACGGCAGCACTCGCTCGATGCCGGTCGAGTCGCTGTGCGTCCACGGCGACACCCCCGGCGCGGTCGAGCTGGCGCGGCGGGTCCGCGGCGCGCTGGCCGCGGCCGGCATCGACGTACGTCCGTTCGCGAGGTGATCGTGGGGCCCCGGCGCGCACCTCGGTGATCGCCGGCTGCCGTCATCCGCCATGCTGTGGGTCGACGCAGGACCCTGCCGGTCACGGTGCGTCATCAAAACGTGCCCAGTGTGATCGTTTTCTGCGTTGGGGTGAATGTTCGCACCTTTGCGACATGCGACGCAGCGTGACGGGAACATTGTCCGGGACACATCCGGGACTCGCCGCGCCGCCGGGCGCGGGCGCCAGCATGCGGGAGGGGGACCACTGAGCGGCAGCGATCTCGACGACGGCCTGGCGGAGTTCGCCGAGGCCGTCCGTGTCATGCGACGGCACCGCGCCGTGCTCGAGGCGCTGTTCACCCGCAGCCCCGTGCCGACCGCGGTCATCGACGCCGCCGGACGGCTGAGCCGGGTCAACGACGCGCTGTGCGCGTTCCTCGGCCGCAGCGCCGACGAGCTGCTGGGCTCGCCGATGCACGAGCTGACGGCCAGCGAGGAGTACGGCCCGGTCGGGCCCGGCACCAGCGAGCAGCGCTTCGAGGACCCGAACGGCGAGGACCTGTGGGCCGTCGTGCACGCGGTCGACCTGCCGGAGTCCGGCGAGGGCGTCATGCTCGTCACGTTCGACGACACGACCAGCCGGCGACACAACGAGCAGCTGCTGCTGCACGCGGCGCTGCACGACAGCCTGACCAACCTGCCCAACCGCCGGCTGCTGCGTGACCGCCTCGACACGGCCCTGAGCCGTGCCGCGCGCTCCGACACGACCGTTGCCGTGCTGTTCGTCGACCTCAACGACTTCAAGAAGGTCAACGACGGGTTCGGCCACGAGGTCGGTGACGCGGTGCTCGTCGCCGTGGCCCGCAACGTCATCAGCGCGCTGCGCACCTGCGACACCGTCGCGCGCATCGGCGGCGACGAGTTCGTCGTGGTGTGCGAGGACGTCGCCGGCGAGGGCGACATCTCCCGGCTGGTCGACCGGGTGCTCACGGCGATCCGCCGGCCGGTCAGGGTCGGCGACCACACCACCCGGCTGTCGGCGAGCATCGGCGTGGCGCTGCCCAGCCCGGCGCACGAGGACAGCGACAGCCTGGTCCGGATGGCCGACCTGGCGATGTACCGGGCCAAGCAGCAGCCCGATGTCGACTACGTGCTCGCCGACGAGAGCCTGGCCCGGCTGGGCTCGCCCGGTGCCGGGCTGCCGGAGCTGCGCCACGCCATCCAGGCCAACCTGCTGCAGCTGCACTACCAACCGGTGGTCAGCGTCGACGGGCTGCTCATCGGGCTCGAGGCGCTGGTGCGCTGGCCGCACCCCGAGCGCGGCCTGCTGCTGCCGCGGGACTTCCTGCACATCGCCGAGGGCAGCGACCTCGCGGGGCCGCTGACGGACTGGGTGCTGCGCACCGCGATCGCCGAGGCCGCGAACTGGCCGGACCCGGCGGTGCAGCTGAGCGTGAACATGTGGGCCAGCGAGGTTGCGCGGCCGGGCTTCGCCCAGAACGTCGAGGAGCTGCTCGACTGGGCCGGCCTCGCCCCCGAGAGCCTCCGCCTGGAGATGCACGAGGAGGACCTGCAGACGGCCGGCCCCGCGCTGGCCGACGAGCTGGCCGCGCTGCGCGAGCTGGGCTGCGGGCTCACCATCGACGACTACGGCACCGGCGACTCGTCGCTCGCCCACCTGCGCCGGCTGCCGGTCGACACCCTCAAGCTGGACCGGATGTTCGTCGCCGGGCTGATGGACAACGCCGACGACTCGGCGGTCATCGAGGCGGTCGCGAGCGCCGCACGCGCGACCGGGCGACGCCTGGCCGCGACCGGCGTCGAGAACCGCGCGCAGCTGCGGCGGCTTCGCGACCTGGGCTTCGACGGCGTGCAGGGCTACCTCACCGGCGCGCCCGCGCCGCTGCCGGAGCTGCGCGAGCTGCTGCGTCGCCGCCGGGTCGACATCCGCTGACGGTGGTCGCGGCGGCCGGGGCTCAGCCGTAGCCGAGCTCGTGCAGCCGGTCGTCGTCGATGCCGAAGTGATGGGCGATCTCGTGCACGACCGTGACCCGGACCTGCTCGACCAGCTCGTCCGGGTCGTGGCACATCCGCAGCAAGGGGCCGCGGAAGATGACGATGCGGTCGGGCAGCACGCCGCCGTACGACCAGTCGCGCTCGGTCAACGGCGTGCCCTGGTACCACCCGAGCAGGTCGGGGTCCTCCGACGGCGGCTCGCTCTCCACGAAGACGGCGACGTTGTCCATCAGCCGGGTCAGCTGCGCGGGCACCCCGTCGAGCGCCTCACCGACCGCGACGTCGAACTCCTCGTCGGTGACCTCGAGCACTCCTCGATCCTGCCGCCTCCCACCGCGAGCCGCCACGACGGCCACGCGCGGCGTCCGGTAGACACCTACAGATGGCGGACGGTGGAGCGCGGCGGTGGTGGCCGTGGCGACGCTGGCCACGTACGACGCTGGCGGCCGAGATCGTGCTCGTCGGGCTGGTCGGCGCGTGGCTGGGCCTGCTGGTCGGCGGCCGGATGGACGCCGCGATCGGCCCGCTGCAGATCCGCCTCACCATCGAGCCGTCGCTCTCCGGCGACAGCGTGCTGTCGGTGCCGCCGCTGGGCGAGCTGAGCCTGGACACCCACGACGGGCCGTTCCGGCTGCGCGGCGAGGTGACGCAGATCAACGCCTCCGACGCCCGGCAGATCTTCAACGACCCCCGCCAGCTCAACGGGCTGCCCGAGCGGGTGACCGCCGACCTCCGCTCCGCCACCCGCACGCTGGTGCTGCGCGCGGTGGGCTCCGCGATCGCCGGCTCGCTGCTGCTCGGCGTGTTCGTGTTCCGCCGGCACTACCGGCGCACCCTCCTGGCGGGCGGCGTGTCGGTGGCGGTGCTGCTCGCCGGGGGCGCCGCGGCCGCGGCGACGTGGAACCCCGAGGCGATCGACGAGCCGCGCTACCAGGGCCTGCTCGCGAGCGCGCCGAGCGTGGTCGGTGACGCCCGCACCATCGTCACCGACTTCAAGAAGTACGAGGGGCAGCTCGCCAAGATCGTCACGAACGTCTCGCGGCTGTACGACGTGACGTCCACCCTGCCGGCGTACACGCCCAGCTCGTCGACGATCCGCGTGCTGTCCGTCTCGGACCTGCATCTCAACCCGGCCGCCTGGGGCGTGATCCGCTCGGTCGCCAAGCAGTTCGACATCGACGCGATCGTCGACACCGGCGACATCAGCGACCACGGCACCGCGGCCGAGAACGCCTACCTCGACTCGATCGCCACCCTCGGCGTCCCCTACATCTGGGTGCGCGGCAACCACGACTCGCCGGTCACCCAGCAGGGCGTCGCGGCGCAGCCCAACGCGGTCGTGCTCGACGGCGACGTGCGCGAGGTGGCGGGCCTGCGGTTCGCCGGGATCGGCGACCCGCGGTTCACGCCGGACAAGGACACCCGGGACCGCGCCCCGCCGGTCAGCGTCAAGCAGACCGGTCTCGCCCTGGGCGACCTGATCCGGAGCCAACCCGCCGACCAGCGCGTCGACGTGGCGCTGATCCACGACCCGGACGGCGCCGTCGAGGTCGACGGCGCCGTGCCGCTCGTGCTGGCCGGCCACTTCCACCGGCGGGCGCAGCACCGGCTGCCGGGGGGCACGCTGCAGTTCATCCAGGGCTCGACCGGCGGGTCGGGCCTGCGAGCTCTCGAGACCGAGAAGCCCACTCCGGTGGAGGCCTCGGTGCTCTACTTCGACCGGGCGACCCGGGCCCTGCAGGCCTGGGACGACATCACCCTGGGCGGCCTCGGGCTGACCTCGGCGTCCATCGAACGGCACGTCCCCCATCCCGCCGCCGGCACGCCGAGCCCAACCGCGACCGCCTCCCCGTAGCGCTGGCGGGGGCCGCTCGGGGATTGCTTTGGTGAACGCGAGGGCGCTCCCTTATGCTGTCGGGGTCCCCGACGGCTACGACGCCGTGGGCCCACCCGCCCTCATCGTCTAGTGGCCCAGGACGCCGCCCTTTCAAGGCGGTAGCACGGGTTCGAATCCCGTTGGGGGCACGCACGACCGCGGCACGCCGCGGAGCCAGGTCCTGTGGAGCAGCTTGGAGTGCTCGCCACCCTGTCAAGGTGGAGGCCGCGGGTTCAAATCCCGTCAGGACCGCGTCGGGCCGGCG
>JAVEDI010000104.1 GCA_030841035.1 Actinomycetota bacterium | reverse complement strand
GGGGCTCCGGTATCCTCGCCCGCGGAGGACTCGCCTAGTGGCCTAGGGCGCACGCTTGGAAAGCGTGTTGGGGGCAACCCCTCGCGGGTTCGAATCCCGCGTCCTCCGCTGCGTACCCACGCCGAGCCGCCGCCCCCGCCCAGGCTGCTCCCCCGACGACGTCGCCTTATGCTGGTGCGGGTGATCTTCAAGGCCGTCGGTGACACGAAGCCGTACCCCGACCATGGCTACACGCAGCGCCAGTGGGGTGCAGTCGCACCCACGCAGGTACGCCTCGACCAGCTCGTCACGACCAAGCGGGAGCTCGACCTCGACCACCTGCTCGCCGAGGACTCGACGTACTTCGGTGACCTGTTCGCCCACGTCGTGCAGTGGCAGGGCGAGCTCTACCTCGAGGACGGCCTGCACCGCGCGTTGCGCGCCGCGCTCCAGCAGCGACACGTGCTGCACGCGCGCATCCTGCAGCTGCCCGGCTGAGTCGCTCACTACCCTCGGCTTCATGAGTGACCCGCGTCCCGGCTCCTCGGGGCAGCGTGGGCAGCGTGGGCAGCGTGGGCAGCGTGGGCGGCGTGGTCGGTGAGCATGCTGACGCCTCCGGGCGTGGGGGCGCGCGCGGTACGGCGGCCCAGCGCGCGGCGTACGTTCGGCTCGCTGCTGGTGGCCACCGTTCTCGCCGCGGTCGCCGCCGGTGGTTGGTGGTGGTGGACCGAGCGCGCCAGCTCGCCACCCGCGGGCAGCTCCCGCGCCGCAGCGACTGCGAGCTGCCCGGCTGTGACCACGGCACCTGCCGCGCCGGCAGCAACGACGGTCCGCGTGAACGTCTTCAACGCCACCGAACGCCGGGGCCTGGCCGCCGCCGTCGCGTCGCAGCTGCGCCGACGGGGCTTCCGGGTCGGCCAGATCGCCAACGACCCCGCGAAGCGGCCCGTGGCCGGTGTCGCGGAGGTGCGCTCCAGCGTGGCGGGAGCCGCGGCCGCGCGCACGGTGGCCGCCCAGATCGGGCGGTACGTCGCTGTGCGCGACCAGCGTCGCGACGCGACGGTGGACCTCGTCCTCGGGTCGTCGTTCACCGCGCTGCGCCCTCCGGCGGCCGCGCGAGCCGCGCTGGCCCCGAGTCCCGCGACCCGTCCTGCGGGCTGCTGACCTACGGTGGACTGAGCCGCGGCACCGCGGGGAAGAGGTACCCCCGTGCGGCTACCTCTGGTCCCTCTGCAGGTCCCTAGCCCCTTCCAGGTCCTCGGCGCCGCCGCCGCGGTGCGCGACGGAGTCCTCGCCGCGGTCGAGCTGGTCCCGCGGGCGGCTGCGGCGATGACCCGCCTCGAGGCGCTGCTGGACCGCGCCGAGGCCGCACTGGACCAGACCGACACCATCCTCGCCCGCGCCGACCTCACGGTCACGCACGCCGAGCAGATCAGCACGGACGCGACCGACGCGGTGTCGCGCGTCGCCGGCACGCTGGAGGTCACCGCCATCACGGCACGGGACGCCGGCCGTGCGGTCGACGGCGCGTCCGGCCTGATCACCCGCCTGGATGTGCTGCTGACCACCTGGGAGAAGCCGCTGCGCCACCTCGCGCCGGCCGCCGAACGGTTCGCCGCCTCGCTCTCGACCGCCGAGGTGGACGCGGCCATCTCCCTCGTGGACCGCATGCCGGTCGTGCTCGACCACCTCGAGGGCGACGTGCTGCCGATGCTGCGCCAGCTCGACCGGGTCGGTCCGGACGTCCACGAGCTGCTCGAGGTGGTGGAGGACCTGCGCCGGGTCGTCACGGGGTTGCCCGGTGTCGGCCTGCTGCGTCGCCGCGGCGAGGACGAGCCGCCGGAGATCGACGGCAGCGTGCACGCGGACAGCCGCCGTCGCCGCTGACCTGCCGTTGCCGGGCGAGCCGCTCGCCTGCACCCGGGACGTCCGGGTTAGTTCAGGAATAGGCCATCCGTGTCGATGGGCGGGTAACGACGGTTTGTCGTGAGCCCTGCAATCGCGCGCGAGGACCAGATGAGCACCGACACACGGCCTGCCCCGCCAGAGGCCCCGCCTGCCCGGTACGAGGCGTCCCGGGGGTCGCGGTCGCCGCTGGCTGCCCCTGTCGCGCCCCCTCACCGTCCTGCGGTAGGGGCCGACAGGCGCACGAGCACAGGAGGCCGCTGGCGATCGTTGCCGCACCGGTTGGGCATCCGGCTGGTGGCCGCGATGTTGCTGGTGTCGCTCCCCTTGATGATCGCGCTCGCCCTGGTCTTGACCGCGGAGTCGTCGTCGAGCCTCACCGCGGCGGCCGAGTTCAAGGGCGTCACGGTGTCGCGCGCCTTGACGCTGCGGCTGGAGGACTGGCTCTCGGAGCGCCGCTTCGACATGCGCGCCATCGCCGGCACGGTCTCGGGCCGGCCGGACAGCCCCGCCAGCGAGGCGCTGATCACCCGGATCGACCGGATCAACCCCGGCTACCTGGGCATCGACATCGTCGACCTCAGCGGCAAGCCGGTGGCCTCCAGCGGCACCGGTTCTCCCGCAAGCGCGGCCGCGCAGGACTGGTTCCGCACCGCCGCGTCCGGCACGCCGGTCCTCACGTCCCTGGTCCGCAAGGGCGACCACCTCCAGTGGATCATCGCCCAACCGGTGCTGGACGCCGGCGGACGGGTGCAGGCCGTCGTGGTCGGCCACCTCGACCTCGCCGCGCTTGGAGTCCTGCTCGACCCCGAGCTGGGTCAGGGCAGTGAGGTCGTCGTGGTCGACTCGCAGCGCCGGGTCATCTACGACACCGACGACATGCACGGCTTGCACGGCGACGCCGCGCTGCTCGCCGCGGGTGCGCTCACCACCAAGGTGGACAACGCCGCGATCCGCCGCGCCACCGCGACCCGTCAACCGGGCACGGTCCGGTTCACCGACCTCGAGGGACACGATGTCATCGGCGGCTACGACGTCGTCGATGCCCTGCACTGGGTCCTGATCGCGCAGGACGATGCCTCCCGGGTGCTCGCTCCCGTGACCAGCCAACGCCACAGAGCGGCGCTCCTCGTGGTGCTCGGCGGCCTTCTGGCGGTGTGCTGCTCGGCCGCCCTGGCCTGGGGCACGACGCGTCCGGTCCGCGGGTTGACCGACGTGGCGCGACGGGTCGCCCACGGTGACCTCTCGGTCCGCGCGCAGCCGTCGGGACCCGTCGAGCTGGCCGTGCTCGCCGAGTCGTTCAACGCCATGCTGGCCACCTGCCAGCAGCTGCTCGAACAGGTCACGACGGCAGGCGTGGACGTGAACTCGGCGGCGGCGGAGCTGTCGGCGTCCTCCGACGAACTGGCCGCCACCACCACCCAGCAGAGCGCGGCGATCACCCAGGCGACCGCGACCACCGAAGAGCTTGCGCGGGCGTCGATGGCGATCGCCGACACCGTCGACGACGTCGCCCGGCAGACCGCGGAGACCAGGCAGAACCTGGAACAGGCCGAGGCAGACATCATCCTGTCCAGCGAGCGGACGCTGGCCCTCGCCGGTCGCGTCAATGACATCGACGCCCTGCTCGTGCTGATCAACGACATCGCCGACCAGACCAACCTGCTGGCCCTCAACGCGGCGATCGAGGCGGCCCGTGCCGGCGAGAACGGCTGGGGATTCGCGGTCGTGGCAGACGAGGTACGCCGGCTGGCCGAGCGCTCCAAGGCCTCGGCAGGCGACATCGCGGCGATCGTGGCCGCCGTTCAGGGCGAGTCCAACGCCACGGTCATGGCCATGGAGAAGGGCGCCAAGCAGATGCAGCAGGGCCTGCTGCTGCTCGAGGCCGTCACCGACGCCAACGGCCAGGTTCGCCTCACCACGCAGCAGCAGCGCAGCGCCACCGCCCAGGTCGTGGAGACGATGGAGCAGCTCACCGACGCGAGCCGCCAGGTCTCGGCCACGGCGCAGCAGATCGCCTCCGCGGCCGGCGACCTGGCCGACCTCGCCGGCAACCTGGAGACCGCAGCCGCCTCAGCAGGCTCGGGCAACGAGCACCGATGACCGGCGAGCAGGCGGTACTGCTCCCGGTGGGTGCTGACATGTACGCCGTGCCGGTCGGCTGGGTGCGAGAAGTGGTGGCGGCGCCGCCCCTCACCCCGCTGGTGACCGCCCCGCCGCTGGTGCTCGGCCTGTTCAACCTGAGGGGCCAGATCGTGCCGCTGCTCGACACGGCGCACCTGCTGGGGCTCAACGGCAGCGACCCGGTCGCGTTCGCGGTGGTCTTGCAGTCGCCGCGCGGACTGGTCGGGCTGGCCGCCACCGCATTCCCGCAACGGGCCACCCTGGGCGTCTCCACCGGGCCATCGGAGCTGCCCGGCACGGCGGGGACCTACCGGGTGCAGCGACAGATCGTGGTGTTGCTGGACCCTGACGCGCTCCTGGCGTCCGAGCGGCTCGGCGCGGCGAGCAGCCGTGAGGACACCACGCCGAGCGGGGTGGCCTGATGGCCGCCCTGGGCGTGCACGAGATCCGTGCGCTCTTCGCGCAGGAGGCCGAGGTTCGCCTCACGCACCTCGATCAGCTACTGCTCGAGCTCGAGCAGACCGGCGACGAGGAGACGCTGGTCCGTTCTGTCTTCCGCGAGCTGCACACCCTGAAGGGCTCCTCGGCCGTTGCTGGTCTGACCGATGTGAGCCGGCTGGCGCACGAGCTCGAGGAGATCGTCGAAGACCTGAGGGCCGGACGTCAGACCGTGACCCCCGAGGTCATCGACACGCTGCTCGCCGGCGCCGACCGGCTCGGCACGGTCATCGCCTCCGCGCTCGGCGACGACGTGACGGCGGACGTCCTCGACACCGACAGCGCGACGGCGGCTGAGGCTCCGGTGGCCGTCGGCGTGGTGGCCGCACCACGCGACGTCGTACCGGCCCACAACGGCTTGACGGCACGCGCGCCAGACCCGTCGTCCAGCGACGCGCACGGTGTCGTGATGGTGCCGATGGAACGGCTGGACGAGATGGTCCGCCTGATCGGTGAGTCCGCGTCCGCTCATCTGCGGGTCGGCCGGATGCTGAAGGACAGCTTCGGCCTCGACGCGGCATCCAACGCCGAGTTCAACGAGCTCTCCAGGTCCCTGAACGGCCTGCAGGACCGGGCGATGCGCGCCCGGATGGTGCCGCTTGCCACGGTCACGGACAAGCTCCAGCGCGCGGTGCGCGACCTGTCGCGTGCTCAGGGCAAGCAGGTCCGTTGGGAGGTACGCGGCGGGGACACCGAGCTGGACCGCGGCGTTCTCACGCAGCTGTCGGACTCGTTGCTGCACCTCGTCCGCAACGCTGTGGACCACGGCATCAAGCCTGCTGCGGAGCGGACGGCAGCCGGCAAGCCGGCGGAGGGCAACGTGCGGCTGCATGCCATGCAGCTCGGGTCGGAAGTCATCATCGCGATCACCGACGACGGTGACGGGATCGACCTCGCACGCGTGCGTGAACAAGCAGCGCGTCAGGGCGTCGGCACCCAGGACATGAGTGACGAGGACGCACTTCAGCTGGTGTTCCACTCCGGCCTCTCGACGTCGACGTTCGTCACCGACGTGTCCGGTCGGGGCGTGGGGCTCGACGTCGTGCGGACCAATGTCGAGGCCGCACGCGGCCGCGTCGAGGTGCGCTCTCGGCCGGGCGCGGGAACCGAGTTCCGGATCATCGTGCCCATCACCCTCGCGGTGCTGCGCTGCCTGCTGGTCGAGTCGGCCGGTCAGCGTTTCGCGTTGCCGTTCCACCGCGTGGTGCTCTCTCAGGGCTTCGACCAGTCGAGCCAGACCCGCGCCGAGGGGCGTGCGATGGTCTGGGTCGACGACCAGGCGGTGCCGGTGTCGTCGATGGCCGACGCGGTCGGCCTGGGCTCCACGCAACCGAGTCGTGGGCCGATCGTGGTGCTGACCGACGCCGTACGTCGACACGCGTTCCAGGTGGACCAGCTGGTAGGCCAGCGAGACGTCGTGCTCAAGGCACTGAACCGACTGCTGCCCCCTCTGCCCGCCGTCGCGGGCGCCAGCGTCGAGCCGGACGGCTCCATCCTCGTGGTGCTCGACCCACCTGGTCTCATCCAGCGGGCCCGCCAGGCCCAGCGCGGTGACCCGCTGGCCGTTGCAGCGCCCTCAGGTGGCACGCCGCAGCGGAGCATCCTGGTGGTCGATGACGCTCTGACCGTCCGCGAGCTGCAGCGCAACATCCTTGAGCGGGCCGGCTTCGGGGTACGCGTTGCCACCGATGGCGCGGACGCCCTCTCGAAGCTGGCCGAGGAACCGAGCGACCTGATCCTGACCGACATCGAGATGCCGAACATGGACGGCTTCGCGCTGACTGAGGCCGTTCGGGCCCATCCGTCGTTGGCGAACATCCCGGTGCTGATCCTCAGCTCTCGGTCGAGCGAGGCCGATCGACGGAGGGGACTCGACGCCGGAGCGGACGGCTACATCATCAAGAGCGGCTTCGACGAGGGCAGCCTGCTCACGGCGGTACGTCGCCTCATCGGCGGCAGGACGTGACCGCAGCGATGCCCGCCAGCCCGATCAGAGCAGTGCTCGTCGAGGACCCGTCCGACCCGACCAGTGACCTGGCCCGCATCCTGCAACGCGACGGCGACATCCGCGTCACGGGCCAGCCGTCCACCGGTGCCGCCGCCATCGCGCTCGTCGCCAAGGACCGTCCGGACGTGGTGATCCTCGACCTGCAGCTGAGCGACGGCAGCGGACAGCACGTCATCGAGCAGATCATGGCGCGCACGCCGACACCGATCTTGGTGCTCTCATCGCGGATCGCCGATCGCAACTCCCCTACCGCGGTCAAGGCTGTGGTGGCGGGCGCGCTCGACGCCCTGCCCACGCCCGCCCGCTGGACCAAAGAGCTGGAGATCGAGCTACGTCGCAGCGTTCGCCGGATCCGCCAGGTGAGCACGATCCGTCACCCACGTGGCGTGCTGCCGAGGACCGCGCTCTGCCGACCGGCTTCCCCGAGGGGTAGGCAGTCGGTGGTCGCGCTCGCCGCCTCCACCGGCGGTCCGAGCGTGCTCGCGACCATCCTGTCCGGCCTCGGCGGCCTGCGGGCCCCGGTCCTGGTCGTGCAGCACATCCATGCCGACTTCATCAGCGGCCTGCTGGACTGGATGAACCGAGTCTCGGCGCTGCCGGTGGAGATCGCCGGGCACGACCAGGTCGCTCGACCCGGGCGGGTCTATCTCGCACCGGCCGGTTGCCATCTGCGCCTGGGGACAGGCGGTCGTCTCGAGCTGGGCGCTGCCCCCGACACGCTGCATCGCCCCTCAGCCGACGAGCTGCTGCGATCGGTCGCCACGCAAGCCCGGTCCGCCGGCGTCGGCGTCGTCCTGACCGGGATGGGCGAGGACGGGGCGCAAGGACTGCTGGAGCTGTACCAGCAGGGTGGCCAGACCTTCGCGCAGGACCAGGCCTCGTGCGCGGTGTTCGGTATGCCGCGGGCGGCCCAGCGCCTCGGCGCCGTCACCCGGTTGCTCGCCCCGGAGCAGCTGGCCGCGGCGATCTGCAAGGCGGTGGCGGAGGTGCGCACGTGAGCCGGGGGCTGCCCTCGGAGGAGGTCGTGGACAGGGTCGCCGATCTGCTGCGCTCGCGGATCGGCCTGCGACCCGAGGCGTCGCTGCGCAGCCGACTGCGCCGCTGCATCCGCGACGAGGCGGTTCTGCACGAGGGAGACCTGGAAAGCTACCTCCAGAGCCTGTCCGTCACGGGGCGCAATCTGCAGAACCTGCTCAATCGGATCACTGTGCAGGAGACAGGCTTCTTCCGTCATCCGGAACACTTCGAGATCCTCGCGAGCGCCATCCTGCCGCGGCTCTCCCGCCCGGTGCGGATCTGGAGCGCCGGCTGCGCAAACGGCCAAGAAGCGTTCAGCCTCGCGATGCTGCTCGACGAGAACCGCGTCGCCGGCACGGTGGTCGCGACGGACCTGTCGACGTCGGCGCTGCAGCGGACGGCGACCGCTCAGTACCTGTCGCGCGAGATCAACGGCTTGTCCCCGGACCGGGTCACGCGTCACATGACGGCCACCAGCAAGGGCTGGCAGATCAACCAGTCGCTGCGAGACCGGGTCACCACGGCGCGCCACAACCTGGTGGACGGGTTGCCCGACGAGGTCCGCTCCTGCCAGGTGGTCTTCTGCCGCAACGTCCTCATCTACTTCTCGCCCGAGCACACCCGTGCAGTCCTGGATCGCCTGGCCGACGGCCTCCCCGACGCCTGGCTGTTCCTCGGTTCGGCCGAGGCGATCTGGCCGGTGAGCGACCGCTACGAGACCGTCCGGATGGGCGAGGCCTATGCCTACCGGCCGCGGCGCGCCAGGACCGCCGTACGGCGGGTGCAGCGGACCAGTGAGGACGGCGGGAGCCGTGCCCAGGCCGTCCAGCCCGTCACCCCACACCCCGAGCCGGCCCGGCGCGCCACGCCGGCCGCGGCGGGCACGCGGCTCGTCCCGGACGCCGACGCCGCGGCCGTCGCCGCCCTGGGCGAGGCAGGACAGCGAGCCCTCGCGGCAGGTGACCATCAGAGCGCCGTCGTGCACTTCCGCAAGTGGGCCTTCTTCGCGCACGACGACGCGCTCGCCCATCTGCACCTCGGACTGGCCCTGGAGGCGGCCGGCGACCTGCCTTCGGCGCAGCGAGCCTTCGGCGCCGCACGTCGGGCGCTGCAGGAGACCGACCACGCTCCGGTCGAAGAGGCCATCGGCGGTTACGCCGCGGAGGAGCTCCTTCGACTCGTCGACGCCAAGCTGACGCCATGACGGACGCAGCCACCGTGCTCATCACCGACGACTCGCTGGTCGTGCGCGCCGTCGTGCGCGCCCATCTGGAGACCGCGGGACACCGGGTCGTCGAGGCCGAGGACGGCGAGGACGCCATCGCGCAGTGCCACGAGTCACCGCCGGACGTCATCCTGCTGGACATCGAGATGCCCGGGCTCGACGGCTACGAGGTGCTCGCCGAGCTCAAGAGCGACGTCGAGCTCAGAGACGTGCCCGTCGTGTTCCTCACCGACCGGACCAGCATGGACGACGTCCTCGCGGGGTTGCGGGGCGGCGCACACGACTACCTCAAGAAGCCGTTCGAGCCGGCAGAGCTGGTGGCCCGCGTCACGGCGGCCCTGAACGTCAAGAAGCTGCAAGACCAGCTCCGGGAACGAAACGCCGACCTGGACCGGCTGAGCCGGACCGACGTCCTCACCGGTCTTCGCAACCGACGGCACCTCGAAGAGGAGCTTGTGCGCCATCACGACGAGGCCCGCCGGCACCACGACCAGCTGTGTCTGCTGCTGCTCGACATCGACCACTTCAAGCGCGTCAACGACACCTACGGGCACCCGGCCGGCGACGTCGTACTCGCGGAGTTCGCGCAGCTGCTCCGTGACGGGCTGCGGGTCGGAGACATCCCCGGGCGCTGGGGCGGCGAGGAGTTCCTCGTCGTACTGCCTCGCACCGGTCGCGACGGCGCGATGCAGGTCGCCGAGCGGATCCGTCTCAGCACCGCCGGTGCATCGATCACCGCGGAAGGGCAGCACGTCGCCATCACGGTCAGCGGTGGCTGTGCCGTCGGACCGGTGAGCTCGGCCGACGACCTCGTGCGCGCCGCCGACACCCTGCTGTACGCAGCGAAGGCGGGAGGACGGAACCGGATCCTGGCAACCGCCCCGCCCGCCGGCTCCCAGACGACCGTCCTCCCCCTCCTTCCCGACGTTCGATAGGCCGGTGGCTGCCGCGGGCGGTTCCGCGCGACCACGCGCCTATCGAACGGGTCGGACGCGGCAGTGCCCCGGACCCCACTGGGGCAGCTGGCGGTGGGTGTCGATCGTTCGGGCGTTACTTCACCGCACCCGGATCGTTCGGGAGACCGCCCTGTCGGCGCGGCCGCCGGTCGGCAGCCAGACCATCTGGTAGCGGCCCCTGGCGAGGTCCCGGACGCGCATCGTGTAGCGGTGACCGGTCACGATGCGCCCGCGCTTGACCGGTGTGAAGCCGCCGACGCGCAGGAGCAGGAGCCGGCCGGGCAGCGCGGGCGCAACGTCGCCGGTGAAGGCCCAGGTGCCGCGCACTCGATGCGCGCGCACCGAGATCCTGGATCGCACCCGTAGCGACAGGGATTGCGACTGCACGCCCTCGACGACGGCCCGCAGCACTGTCGCCTCCCTCACCGGGATGAACCCAGAGAACGTGCCATCGGCCACGGTCGTGAAGCGGGAGACGAGACTGCGCCGTGCGACGCGGGCGAGGGACACTGCCACCCCTGCGCGGGGCGGGAGGACCCGCCCGGACACGGCCACCGCTCCTCCACCGACGGGAACCGTGCCTGCGCTCAGCTGGACCGAGGCCGCGCCGGCGGGCGGTGGGGACGAGCACGCTCCCACCAGGAAGTCGGCGCCGAAGGTGGAGTCCTCGGTGGGGACTGTGCCGCCAGGGGCGCGGTCGACCCAGGTGGGGCCGTCCACGCCTATGCCGTCATAGGTCAGGACGAAGAGGTTGGTCAGCCTGGTCCCGATCGCTGTCCCGGTCGCGGCCGGCACATCTATCGTCACCGTCCCGGATGGGCCGGGCACGATGCTTCCGGTCGTGTCACCCGCGCGCTGGAAGCCGCCCGCCAGCGTCCAGGTCCCATAGTCGTAGAGCAGGACCCCGCCGTTCGCGGGGGGTGCGGTCGCCCGCACGTAGTGCGTCTCGGCGCCCGCAGTGAACAGGAACGCGAAACCCGAGCCGTTGATGACCGCGTCGTCATGCTCCGGCAACCAGGATCCGGACTTGACCTGGATCGTCGCTTGCAGCGCACCCACCGCCGGCTCGGACAGCCACGCAGCCAAAACGTCCGAGGAGCTGTGGTGTCCGTCGCCGGAGACATCGGTGATCTGGGGCACGCCACCACACGGCGCGGGCGCGGCCACTGCCGCCGCGGCGTCGGTCGCGGCGAGAAATCCGGCCACCAGCACCGAGGCGACGGCCAGCCACGCGGACACTTTCCTTCGTACGTCGGTTGTCATGGCCGTCGCCTCCTACGAGATGCCAGTGAAAGCCCCAGGGCGCCGAGAGCAGCCGCGGCCGCGACCCCGCCCAGCGTGCGCGCGACCGGGTCGCTCGCTGAGGAGTCGATGCCGCTGCTCGCCCGCGGCGAGGTCTGTGGCGAGGTCTGTGGCGGCGTGCCGCTAGCGGCAGCGGACGGCGCTGCGGCGCCCTGGACGCCTCCCCCGCCCGCGTTCTGCTGGGCAGCGTCGGGACGCAGATGTGTCACTGCCGCGGGGAACTGCGAGTCCGGGGTGCCGATCCACCGGACCGGCTTCGGGTCCCCCTGGTAGAACTGCAACGCCTTCCACGTCAGGTCCTGCGGAGCCGTCGGCGTGGAGGCCAGCATGCTGAACTCGACGAAGCCGTCGGATGCCAGGTGGCCGGTCCACGTGATGGTGCCGGTGGAGCCGTCGGGGGCCGGCGTGACGGATCGTTTCCAACCCGCGACGTCCGCGAACGAGAACGCCAGCACGCCCTTGGGGACGGCAACCTGGATCTTGGAAGTCGAGGTGTCACGTTCGTTCGGCACCAGGAAGGTGAACCGCACCGCGTCGCCCGGCGCGGCCACCGTGGGCGTGACCTGGATGTGTGCCTCTGCCGGCGAGGCAGCTATCACCCCGAGCGAGACGACCGCGACAACAACGGCAGCGGGTCGTGCCCCGCGGCCTCGTGTGCCGTGTGGCATGCCGCGCTACCTCCGCACCCGGAACCGGAACAGACCAGCTTCCGCGTGTCCGTCGGCGGCGACGACGCTCCAGCGCGCGGTGTACCGTCCGGCCCCCAGCCGTGACCTGAGGTCGACGCCCAGCCGTGTGACGTTGCGGGGGTCACGCCCGCCCGAGCCGCGGGACGCCGTCGTTCCGTGCGGGCCGACGACCCTCAGAGTGCCGCCCCGGATCGGCCCGCTGAACGTGACAGACACGCTCCTCGGCGGTGAGCTGCGGACAGTACCTGCGGTGGGGCTGGTGGACTTCACGCTGACATGCGCGGACGCCGGTGTGATGCCAAGGCCGAACAACAGAAGCACGACGGTCGCAGCACGCGAGGCCAGTCGCAGGGTGGTGGGCATGGCGGATCTCCTTGCAGAGTGGACACGCGCGGGTGTGAGCGACGGCCGGTGCCGTCGCCCACACCCGCGGGTGCGTCAGTGGACGAGCGTGCCTGTAGCGGACGCGGAGGCCGAGCCGGACCGGACGATATAGGTCACCCGGATCTTGCCGTGGAAGGCGCGCAGCGCCTTCGATGCGGCCTTCGTCGGCTTGACGGTGACGAGCACGGCGCCCTGAGCGGTCAGGGGCTTGGAGACGCTACCGACGACACGGGACTTCAGTCGCAGCCGCTTGGCGAGCGCCTTCGACACGACGGTCCGGACCGACACGCGGGCGCCGGGCGCACCGGTGACCATGACCGCCGGACTCGTCCACGGCATCCGCCGCCCGCCGATCGCCACCGTGAGCGGGCGACGGCTGTTCGCTGCCGATGCGTCCGCCAGACTCTGCGTCAGGGCCGCCACCTGCGCGGTCAGGCCCTGGTTCGCCGCGGTCAACCCGTCGATCCGAGCGGTCAGCGGAGCCACCGCCGCGGTCACCTGGTCAGCTGTGAACGCCTGCTCGATGTGCGAGCCGGCGGTGTCCGCCGGTACGTAGGCTCCTCCGACGGCCTCGCACGCCGCAGCAGCCGTGGCCACCGACATCCCGGTCAGGTCCACGCCCGTCACGGCCTTGACCGTGGCGATCCACTGATCGGGCGTGTCACCGAAGCCGGCACCGGACGACTGCCAGGGAACGTAGTTCCAGAACGGCTGGACCGGGTCGGCCGGGTGCTCCTTCTTCCAGTTCTGGACGGCGAGGATGTTGTCATCTGTCGTGTCGAGGGTGCTCAGCTTGGCGCCGCCGGCCGTTGCGGGGTCGACCGGCCAGCACGTCGCATGCGTCTGTGCCCCGGTGACTCCGAGCGTCAGCCACTGGGCCGGCGTCTCGCTGTTGCGATAGGTCCCGGGGTTCTGCGCCAGGTCCAGCCAACCGTTCTGCGCCAGGCCGTTGGCCTCGGTGAGAACCGCCGCGTAACCGTCGCTGCCCACGACGTACCGGGCGTAGCTCTGGTCGGCGGGGATGCTGGTCGGGTAGCTGACCGCGATCCCTCCGTCGCGCACCTTCGCGGCCGAGCCGGCGGTCGGCGAGACGACGGCATCAGCCACGTCGACCTTTCCCCGGGCGCCCTGGAACTGCAGAGTGAAGCTCGGAGCCGCGCCGGTCACAAGGACGTTGGGCAGGCGGGTGGCGGCGTTGACCCCGATGGCCGCGTCCTTGCCGAGGGCCCACTCCACCACTTGGCTCGGGGCATCGAACGGGATAACCGCGGCGTTGGCCGACGGCTGGTAGGTGCCGGTCGTGGGTGCCGTCAGGGTCCAGACCTCGTTGGTCATGCCGCCGTTGAGGTGACCGCTGGTCGAGTACACCGTCGGGTGCGCGATGGCCGCGGCCGGGATGAGAAAGACGGCCAGAACGACGGGAAGGCCGTACTTCGCGCTGCGCCGCAGATGGACGTTCATGAGTGTGCTCCCGGGTAGGTGGGTGTGCCGAGGCCGCTGGATGATCACCGTTGTCGAAGCAGGTGTCCCGTGGGCGGCTGGGAAAGTTCCCGGCAACTGGGCCCGGTCCGGAGATTGGTCCGATCGGGCTGATTGCGGCTGGTCCGACAGGAGACCCGGGCGCGTACGCGCGTGGACGCAGGGGGCCCGCAGATCCCACCGGACGAACGGGGGCAGTTGGGGCGGCGGTGGGATCGAGCGCCGTGGTGGCCGGAGGAGCCCGAACTCGAGCGTCGACTCCACCGTCCAATGTTCACCCAGCATCAGCAGCGTGGGTGCTGTAGGCGCGTCGGGGTCGACGGCTTCGCCGAACAAGAGGGCGCGTCGCGCGCCTTCAGCGAAACAGCACTTCGGCGACATCCCACAGGCCTCTGACCTGCGGGAATGTCGCCGACGGCTGGCTGGCGGTGGCGGTGGGATTTGAACCCACGGAGGGCGTGAACCCTCACACGCTTTCGAGGCGTGCTCCTTCGGCCGCTCGGACACGCCACCGTCGCTGAGATTACCGGACGTCCAGAGTCGACCTGGGAGTCAGGGGAGCTCTACCGCTCGAGCGCCCGCTGAGCGCGGAAGAAGTCGCGCAGCAGCTCGCCGCACTCGGCCGCGAGGACGCCGGCCACCACCTCGGGCCGGTGGTTGAGCCGGCGGTCCCGAACGACGTCCCACAGCGAGCCCACGGCGCCCGCCTTCGGGTCGTCCGCACCGAACACGACGCGACGCACGCGCGCGAGCACCAGCGCCCCAGCGCACATGGTGCAGGGCTCCAGCGTGACCACCAGAGTGGCACCGTCGAGCCGCCATGATCCCGACGCTGCGGCAGCCTGCCGCAGGGCGACCAGCTCCGCGTGCGCGGTGGGGTCGCCGGTGGCCTCGCGCGCGTTGTGGCCGCGTCCGATCACCACGCCGGTCGGGTCGAGGACGAGCGCCCCGACCGGTACGTCGCCGGGGCCCCGGGCGAGGCGCGCCTCGTCCAGGGCGGCGCGCATCCAGCCGTCGTACTCCCCGGTCACGAGCTCAGCGTAGGGAGTCCAGGACCTCGGCGAAGCCGCCCGCTTCGGCGATCGCCGCGAGCGCGTCCATCGGGACGAGCTCCTCCTCGCACATCTGCGTCAAGGCCTCCGGCGGGGTGCCCAGGTCGGCGAGGACGTCGCTGTCGCCGTACGGCGTGCCCGCCTCGATGCCCTCGGCCTCGTCGGACTCCGCCACGTCGAGCACCTGGGCGTAGGGGCTTGCGGCGGCGGCCAGGACGTCGGACACGAACACCCGGGGGTCGTCGTCGGCGTCGACCCGCACCACCGCCCACCAGGCGTCCTCGCGCTCGACGAACAGCAGCACCGACTCCTCGTCGTCCGCGACCGCGCGCAGTGCGACGGAGAGTTCGGCGAGGTCCTCGAGGGCCTCGACGTCGACGATGTGCGGGGACCACTTCTGCCCGTCGCGCGCGAGTACGGCGGTGAAGTAGGACACCTCTCCTCCTCGGTTCAGTGCGGCCGTCGGATCACGGCAGGTCGGCGTCGACCGCCTGCTCGAACTGGGGCCCGAAGCCGATGCGTGACGTGATCTGGGTGAGCATCTCATCGGGGTAGGACTCGAGGTCCGAGCAGATCAGCGACAGCTCCAAGGAGCTCAGCCCCAGGTCGGCGAAGATCTCGAGGTCGCCGGCCGGCTGCACCGTGTCGCGGTCCTCCGGCCCGACGCCGGCCTCGTCCATCAGCTCGATCACCTGCTGGGCGACCGGCCACTCCCCCACGGCCGTGACGTCGGAGATCAACAGGCGCACGTCCTCTCCCTCCGGGCGGGCCGCCAGGAAGAAGTCGTCGCCGTAGGAGCACAGCGCCAGGCGGGCTCCCTCGCTCGGCTGCTGCCGGACGGCGGCGAGCAGCGCGTAGAGGTCCTCCGCCGCCCGCGCCGGCAGCTCGCCGACCTGCCACTGATCGTCCTCACGGAAGGCGACCAGGGCGAAGTCGACGAGGGTGTCCTCCACCGCTGCGACCAACCTCTCTGCCCGACCGCACCAATTCCCGTCTTCGCATCGTGGCAGAGATTGGCCACGAGCGGCAGGGGGCGGTGACGCCGTGACGCTAGGTTGTCCGTCCATGCGGACCCACGTCGCCGACCATCCCCTCATCGCCCACAAGCTCACCGCGCTGCGCGACGAACGCACGGACTCGCCCACCTTCCGGCGGCTGGCTGACGAGCTCGTGACGCTGCTGGCCTACGAGGCGACCCGCGACGTCCGCACCGAGCCGAACCAGATCAGGACACCTGTCGCTGCCACGACCGGTGTCCGGCTGGCCTCGCCCAAGCCGCTCGTGGTGCCGATCCTGCGGGCCGGTCTCGGCATGCTCGACGGCATGGTCCGGTTGCTGCCGACGGCCGAGGTCGGCTTTCTCGGCATGATCCGGGACGAGGCGACCCTGCTGGCCTCGACCTACGCCACCCGGCTGCCCGATGACCTGTCCGGGCGCCAGTGCTACGTGCTCGACCCGATGCTGGCCACCGGCGGCACGCTCGTGGCGGCGATCAACTACCTGCTCGAGCGCGGCGCCGACGACATCACGGCGATCTGCCTCCTGGCCGCCCCGGAGGGGCTCGCGGCCATGCAGGCGGCGTTCGGCTCCTCCGACGTGCCGGTCACGGTGGTCACCGCGGGGCTCGACGAGCGCCTGAACGAGCTGGGCTACATCGTGCCCGGTCTCGGTGACGCAGGAGACCGTCTCTACGGCGTGGTCTAGCCGCGGCGGGCGCCGTGATGGCTAGGCTGCGCCGGAACGGCCCGACGGCGCGCCTCCGAGGCGCCACGGCGGGGGTGGGGCAGTCTGAGTGCTGTTGTCCTTCCCCCGAGGAGCGTCATGCCGAGCCTGAAGCGAGTGCTGCTGTGGCTCGCCGTCGCGTTCGTGGTCTACACGATCATCGTGGCGCCCACGACGGCCGCGGACGCCGTGCGGCAGTCGGCGGACGGTCTCTCCAATGCCGGCCAGTCGCTGCTCGACTTCTTCGGCGCGCTGGTGTCCTCCTGAGCTGACATGACTGCACCGGCCGGCTTCCGCGGCATCGAGCGCTACCTGCTCCCCACGGAGCGGCAGGTCATCGCCGTTCGCCGGCACTGGGCTCAGCTGATCGAACCGGTGCTCACCACCTGCGCCGCCCTGGTCCTGCTGTTCTGGCTCGACCACGTGCTGCCGCTGTCGATGTCGACCGTACGCACCGTGCTGCTCGCCGGCTGGGTGGTGCTGGCCGGGCGACTGGTCTGGAAGCTGCTCGAGTGGCGCGAGGACTGGTTCGTCGTCACCGACCGGCGGCTGCTGATGCGCTCGGGGCTGGTGACCCGGCGCGTCGCGATGATGCCGCTGATGAAGGTGACCGACATGAGCTACGCGCGCCCACCGATCGGGCGGCTGCTGGGCTACGGCGAGATCGTCCTCGAGTCGGCCGGTCAGGAACAGGCGCTGCACCGCATCCGGCACCTGCCGGCGCCCGACGAGCTCTACCTGGAGATCTGCGAGCTGCTCTTCGGCCCCAAGGCGCCGGTGCAGCAGCAGTGGCGCGCCGCGCCCTGACCCCCGTCGGCGTACGTCGCTGGTGGTGACCGCCGGTCACGGCCGCGGAATGCCGCCGCTCACGATCGCGACGAGCAGCCCGACGACCAGGAGGGCGAGCACGGCGATGGCGACCCCGGCATTGCGCTGCTTGGTGGGCTCGTCCGCGTCCTCGTGCGCTGACTCCTCCAGGGCACGGCGTAGTCGCTCGTGGCGGTCCTGACTCATCGGCTCCTCCGGTGCGGCGATCTGCCTGACCAACGACCGTCCTGTGCGCGGGTTATGCGGCAGCGTCCTCACCTCCCCGTCGAGAGATTGGACGATCTTGGTGACCGTGTCCTTGGCGGGGCACCATGGAGGACCGGACCAGAGGTCGAGGAGGTGCGAGCAGTGGCGTTCCGTCGGACGGTGGAGGACTTCGCCTGCGGCCACTGCGGCGCACCCAACCACGGCGACGGTTACACCAACCATTGTGCGCAGTGCCTGTGGTCACGCCACGTGGACGTCGACCCGGGCGATCGCGCCGACACGTGTGGCGGACTGATGGCGCCGGTAGATGCCCAGCTGGAGCGCGGGCGGTGGCTCGTGGTGCACTGCTGCACGGTCTGCGGCGTCCAGCGGCGGTGCCGTACGTCGGGGGCGGACGACGTCGACGTACTGGCCGAGGTCGCCCGACGACGTGCTACCGGTTTCTGATCCGCACCTGACCGGCCCGGTCCCGTGCGGCGGGCACCCCCCGCCGTGTCGAGACGTTGAGCCGGCGGAGTGCCGCCCGACACCAGGGAGGACCATGCGTCGTGCCGCGAGAGCCGCCTCGCCGCTGGTGGTCGGCATCGCCGCCGTGGCCTTCCTCGCACGCCTGCTGCCGGTGCTGCGTGGCGGCGGCCTCATGGGGGTGCTGGCGTACGACGACGGCGTCTACTTCGGCGGTGCGGAGGCCTTGGTCTTCGGCCGGCTGCCCTACCGCGACTTCCTGCTGCTGCACCCACCCGGCATCCTGCTGGCGCTCTCGCCCTTCGGGCTGCTGGCCCGCTGGACCACCGACTCCACCGGTCTCGCCGTGGCCCGGCTCGCCTTCATGGCGGTGGGGGCGCTCAACGCGACCCTCGCCTACCGCGTCGGCAGACGGCTCGGCCCCGTCGCCGCCGTGACCGCCGGACTGTTCTACGCCCTCTGGCAGCCCGCGGTGTACGCGGAACGCACCACGTTGCTGGAGCCGCTGGTCAACCTCGGTGTGCTGGCCAGCCTGCTGCTGCTCGGCGACGGGCGCAGCACCTCGCGCCGCCAGGCGGTCGCGGCGGGTGCCGCCCTCGGGCTGGCGACCGCCGTGAAGCTGTGGGCGGTCGTCCCCCTCGGCGTGCTGTTGGGGTGGCTCCTGCTCCGCCGTCGCAGGTCCGCCGCGCTGCCGTACGCGGTGGGCGCAGCCGCGGCCGCGGCAGCGGTCTGCCTGCCCTTCTTCGTGCTCGCACCTGCTCGGATGATGCGGCTGGTGGTGCTCGACCAGCTGGGGCGGACGAACAACGGGATCTCGACGTGGGACCGGCTGGCCGGCATGACCGAGGCTGGCGTCGTGGCGCACGTGGTCGGGGCGCAGCTGCCCCTGCTGACCGCAGCGCTCTCGGTGCTGGGTGTGCTCGCCGCCGCGCTGGTCACGTGGCGCTGCCCGCCCGCGCGTCCCTGGTGCGCGCTGCTCGCCGCCCAGACGGCGTTGCTGCTGAGCGGCCCGTCCTACTTCTCGCACTACGCGACGTACGTCGCGCCCGCGCTGGCCCTGGTCGTCGGCGCGGCCGCTGACCTGGCCCGGCGCGCCCTCCGGTCGCGCGCCCGCGTGCTCCAGCCGGTCGCCGTCGCGACCGGTGTGCTCGCGGCCCTCACGCTGGCCCTGGTCACGCAGCTGCACCCCGAGGGTCGGACGCGGCCGGACCGGGAGGTGCGGACGGACGCCGCGTCCGTGCGGTGCGTCGCCGCGGACACACCGGCGATCCTCGAGGTGTCCGATCTGCTGGCCCACGACCTGCGGCACGGCTGTGCGGTGCTGGTCGACCCCACCGGCCTGACCTACGACCAGGACCATGGTGACCTCGCCGCCGGCAACACCGTCGTCGCGCGGCGTGCCGACGTGGAGTGGCAGCATCGGCTGACTCGCTACTTCGCCCGCAGCGAGGCCGTCATCCTGCAGCGCGGCGACCCCGACGGCCTCAGCCTCGCGACCCTTCGGTCGGTCGCACGACAGGGCAGCGCCGACCGGCACCGCCGTTACACCGTCTACCTCCTGTCGCAGTGACCTCAGCGGCTATCCAGGACCACCCGTCGGTGCAGCTCCGTGGTCAGCGCGTGGATGGCCCTGGTGATCTCGGTGTTCGTCTTGAGCTCGAGCTCCTGTTCGGTGAAGTCGTGGTCGGCCTTGGCCTGCTGGAACTCCGCCTGCCGGTTCTGGCCGATCAGCACGAACGTCGACAGGAAGATGGCCTCGAGCGACACCACGAGCGTCAGGGTCGGCCACGGCTTCGCCTCGACGGCGAGCATCCACACCACGAATGCGGTCGCGTGCAGATAGACGAACGGCATGGAACCCGCGAAGGCGGTGATGGCATCGGCCACGCGCACCTGCAGGCTCTCTGCGCGTCGGGCGAGATGGGCGGCGACTATCGGGTGCCGGGGTTGCTCGGTACGACGGTCGGCCATGCGGTCGCTCCTCTGTCGGTTGGACACCGCTGCTCATGAGCGGGGTGACGGCACCGTCAGCGTGCCACCGTCACAGGCCCGCCGCCGCCTCGATCCGCGCGATGCTGCCCGGCACGTCGGTCACGTCGAACCGCACGGCCGGCATGCCGGCCTGCCGCGAGGCGAGGACGTTGACCGACAGGTCGTCGATGAACACGCAGTCCCCGACCGCCAGTCCGAGAGCGTCGGACGCGGCAACGTAGGCGTCGGGATGGGGCTTGCGGACACCGAGGTCCACCGAGTCGACCAGGCCGGCGAAGTGGCCGCGCAACGGCCAGGTCTGGCGCCAGCCGGCACCGAGGAAGGCGCTCGCGTCGTTGGTCAGCACGAGCTGGGGCAGGCGGGTTCCCAGCCGCTCGAGCAGCGCCATCACCTGCGGGCGTTCTCGACCCGTCCAGTCGATGTCCCTGTGTACGTCGACGTCGACCCCGCGTGCCTGCCACTCCGCCTGCCGGGTGGCCCAGTACTCGGGCTCCGGCAGCTCGCCCGCATCGACGGCGTCGTACAACGGGTCGCCCTCGGGTGCGAAGGGCCCGCGCGGCAGGGCGCCCGCCGGCAGGCCGCGCTCCTGCTCCAGGGCCTCGAACACCTCGAAGGGCGTCGGGTAGAGGATGCCACCCATGTCCCAGATGACGCCGCCCACGGCACCCGGCGGCACGGGGCGCTCGGGCACAGCCGGCTTCGCCGCACCGGCTCGGGCGTGCTGCAGCAGGACCTCACGCCAGCTCAGCCTCGGCTCGGCCGGCGGAACGGCGACCACGACATCTCCTCCAACGGCGTAGACCGGATAGGTCGCCGCGGCGACCCCTTCGTGGCCGGCCAGAGCGCCGGTGTGCACGTCGTAGCGCCACCAGTGGCCGGGGCAGGTGACGTGCCCGTCGCGCAGCAGTCCCTGCGACAACGACAGGCCCTTGTGCAGACAGCTGTCCGCCACAGCGAACAAGGCGCCGTTGTTGTTGCCGACGCAGACCGGTCGGCCGGCGGCCTCGAGCCGGCGCATGGTGCCGGGCGGGAGATCCGCGACGGAGCAGACGGCGACTTCGACGAGTTCGACCACGGACGCCGCCTCAGGACACGGGGTGGGTCACGGCCGTCAGGCGCCGCAGTCGGAGGACGTACGCCGGTGGCCCAGCCGCTGCGACACGGTCTGCGCGCCGTCGACGACGAGCGTGGCGAACTGTCGCAGCGAACGCTGCGAGAGCCGCATGGTGGGACCGACGAGCGACAGCGCGGCGAGCACCTCGCCGCGTGAGTCGCGGATCGGTGCCGCGACCGATGCCACGCCGGGCTCCGACTCGTTGACGTTGGTGCCGTAGCCACGGCTGCGCACCCGCACCAGCTCGGCACGCAGCTCGTCGAGGCCGCTGATGGTGCGGTCGGTCTTGCGGACCAGGTCCCAGCCGTCGAGCAGGCTCTCGAGCTGGTCTCCCGGCAGGAAAGCCAGGAGCACCTTGCCGGTCGACGTGCAGTGCGCCCAGTTGCGGTGACCGATGCGCATGAAGGTGCGCACGGTCTGCTGGCTCTCCAGCCGCTCGACGTAGACCACCTCGCGCCCGTCGCGCACCGCCACGTGCAGCGACTCCTGGGTCTGCTGGCGCAGCGCCTCCATCACCGGCAGGGCCAGCTGGTGGATGTCGCGGTGGATGGGCACGTTCGAGCCAAGGTCGTACATCGCCAGACCGAGCCGGTAGAGACCGCTCGTGGGCTCCCGTTCGAGAAGACCCTCGGCGGTCAGCGTGGTGAGGATCCGGTGCACCGTGCTCTTGCCGAGTCCGAGGCGTCGGGACAGCTCGGTCACTCCGAGGTCCCGCTCGCCGTGGCGGAACTCCTTGAGCAGGCGGGCGGCGCTGCTCACCGACGACAACCCGGTCTTGGCGTGCGGCGCGGCAGCGGGCCGACCGGTCGGCGGGTCAGCGGAGGGCACTGCTGGGCTCCTCGCGGACAGCGGCAACGAGGACCGACAGCACGGCCTGCGGGTCGGGGCCGGCTTGCCGGGCGAGGCGGCCCACGGCCTCGTCGTACGGCGCGATCGCCGCGGCGAGCAGCGCGGCCGCGCGCGGCAGACCGGCCTGCAGGGCGCCGGCGAGCTCCTCGACCAGCGGCGCCGCGCCGGGCCGGTGGGCACGGACCGCCTCCAGGTCGCGCGACCGCGAGGCGTGGCTGTTGGCCAGCCCCGCGCCCATGTGCAGCGCATGGTGGCCGGTCAGCTCGGCTCCCGGCTGGACCACGAGGTGATAGAGCACGGTGTGCACGCCGAGGGTCCGGCGCACCTCTTCGGGCGCGGCGGTCACTCCCTCGTCGATCATGCCCAGCCCCGGAAGCACGACAGGGTCGAAGAACCGCAGCTGCCAGGCGAGGTCCTCCGCTGCGCCGGTGAACTGCACCTCCTGACCCACGGGAGCGGGCAGCGCCTCGGTCGTGGCCAGCACGTGCAGGTTGCGCGCGCCGGCCGCGACCACGGTGAAGGACCCAGCCGCGACCAGAGGCATGCGTGCACGCTCGGCGGGCGGCAGCAGCCGCGCCTGGGCGAGGTAGGCGTCGTGGGCCGCGGCCACGAAGTCGGCCATCGCGGCCCGCATGTCCTCCGGCCTGGCCGTCGGCGTCATGTGGCCATCCTGGCCCCGGCCGGACCGCTCGGTACGGACATCGTCCCGCATGCAGGAACAGCGGTCTTGAAGACGGAACGCGCAGGGCGGATGCTCCCGGCAGCCGTTGCACGGTCACAGCGGGCGCGGACCACCCGCACAAGATGGGGAGACTTGCCTCGCATGGGCATCCTGCGCCTCTCGCACGTGGACATCACCGTCCCGGACATGGAGCTTGCCTCGGCCTACTACACCGACGTGATGGGCCTGATCGAGGTCGAGCGGACCGACGGGTCCGCCTACCTCAAGTGCTGGGACGAAGAAGACCACCACTCGCTGCGGCTGCGCTACTCCCCACGCGTCGGGATGGACGGCTTCACCTTCAAGGTGGAGCACGCGGACGACCTCGAGGACCTCGAGATCGCTGTCGAGCGCTACGGCATGCCGGTCCGGCGCGTGGCACGCCGGGAAGAGGTCGCGCAGGGCGAGGGAGTCCGCTTCGAGACCCCCAGCGGTCATGTCATGACGCTGGTCCACGAGGTCGACCGGGTGGGAGGGCTGCTCCCCAAGATCGACCCACCGGCGTACGTCGACGGCCTGCGCGGCATCGCGCCACCGCGCATGGACCATCTCCTCGTGACCGCGGAGGAGGTGGGCGACGCGAGCCGGTTCTACATCGACGTGCTCGGGTTCCGCCTCACCGAGCAGCTGCTGGACGGCAACGGCCACCAGATCGGCACCTGGATGGAGCGCTCCCACTCGCCGCACGACCTCGCGGTCGTCTCCGGGCCCAACGGTGGGCTGCACCACTTCGCGTTCTGGCTCGACGACTGGGACCACGTCCGCAAGGCTGCGGACGTGCTGGCCTACAACGGCGTGCAGATCGACGTGGGGCCCACCCGGCACGGCATCACACGGGGCAACACCATCTACTTCTTCGACCCGCTCGGCACCCGCAACGAGGTCTTCACCGGCGGCTACCGACCCGATCCGGACTTCCCGACGATCACCTGGACCGAGGACCACATCGGCAAGGCGATCTTCTACTACGAAGGGGATCTCAACGAACGCTTCATGAAGGTCCACACCTAGCCGCGCACGACGTCCTGCCTGACCGATCGAGGAGAGATCCATGGGCATCCTGCGCCTGTCGCACGTCGAGGTCCGCTGCCCGGACCTCGAGCTGGCGACGGCCTACTACTGCGAGGTGCTCGGGCTCATCGAGACCGCGCGGGAGGGCGACCGGGTCTTCCTCAAGGGGTGGGACGAGCACCAGCATCACTCCGTGATCCTCAAGGCGGCGGCGACCCACGGCCTGGAGCACGTCGGTTTCAAGGTCGAGCACCTCGACGACCTGGAGCGGCTGGAGAAGGCGGTCGAGCAGTACGGCTGCGAGGTGACCCGCCACGGCGCGGGAAGCCTGGCGCCGGGCCACGGAGAGGCCGTGCGCTTCCTGTCACCCACCGGGCACCTGACCGAGCTGGTCCACGGCATGGCAAACGTGGGCAACATGCTGCCGCTGACCAACCCGCCGGTGCGCCCGCTGGGTCTGGTGGGCATCGCCCCGCCGCGGCTGGACCACCTGTTCCTCACCGCGGAGGACGTGGACGAGGGCCTGCGCTTCTTCCGCGACGTGCTCGAGTTCCGGCTCACCGAGCAGATCCTCGGTGACGACGGGCAACGCATCGCGGTCTTCATGGAACGCACCCACACCCCGCACGACCTGGCGATGATCACCGGCCCCCAGGGCGGCCTGCACCACTTCGCGTTCTACGTCGATGACTGGGGCGCGGTCCGCGACGCGGCCGACCTGCTCAGCTACCACGGTGTGCCGATCGAGGTGAACCCGACACGGCACGGCGCCACGCGAGGCTTCACGACGTACTTCTTCGACCCGGCAGGCAACCGGAACGAGATCTTCAGCGGCGGCTACTGGGTCGACCCCGACGCCGAGCCGATCACCTGGACCGAGGGCGAGATGGGTCGGGCGATCTTCTACTACGACGGGGTCGTGAACCAGCGCTTCTTCACGGTGCACACATGAGTGAGCTGAACGGCACGCCACGGGCGCGCAGGACCGAGCGCACCGATGCGCCGATGTACCTCGGGCGCTACCAGGAGCGGCAACGTCGCAACGCGAGCGAGGCCGCGGGCAACGGGCTGGCTCAGCCGACCGAGGCCGACGCCGACACCCCGCTGTACCTGCGCCGGTTCCGGGCCCGCGGCACCGACCCCGAGCTGACCGGGCCGGTGGTGTGGGAGGGCCAGCCGTTGCCCACGACCCGCGCCTGGGCCGAGATCACCCGCACGAAGGAGCTGCCGGCCAACGGACACCTGTTGGCCTCAGGGGCCAGCGCGCAGGTCCATCTCGTGCGGCACGGCGAGACCCAGGGGTACTCCACCGAGTCCGGGCTGACGCCGCTCGGCTCGTGGCAGTCCCACCGCCGCGGCTTCGACCTGTCCAAGTCGGTGCACGAGGGCGAGCAGGTGCGCATCGTGTGCGCCGACACCAACCGGGCGCGGCAGACCGCCGAGCACATGCAGCGCGGCCTGCTCGACGGGCTGGCCCAGTGGCGGGTGGACGCCGCCGTCTCCGACATCACACCGATGCCCGAGTTCCTGAACTTCCAGGTCTCGACGCCCGGCGGCCTGCGCGACGTCACCGCGGCCTTCCGGGAGTACGTCGAGATCCTGGAGCGCCACGAGCGGATGGCGCACGGCGACCGCCCGCTCTGGATGGTCGAGGTCGACCGGTTCTGGACCACCCAGCAGGGCGGCGCGGACCCGATCCACCTGTGGCTGACCGTCCCGATGCTGCACTTCGAGCCGCCGGCCTCGTGCGTACGCCGCTTCTGGCTGGGCATCCGACGGGTCCTGGCCGAGTCACCGGGCGCGAAGGTGATCGTGGCCACCCACTCCGGTCCCATCCGGGCCTTCGCCACCTGGGCGGTCGGCTACGACCCCGGCGAGCCCTACAACACCGAAGAGGTGCTGGTCCGCCTGCACCGGGGTGGCACCGAGGCCACGGTGGCCTACCGCAACCGGGTGCAGGAGATCCTGGTGCCCGACCCCGCTCTGCTTCCCGACTGGTACGCCTCGACGGCGTCCACGTCGTCCTCGGCTGCGGCCACGGAGGTTCCCGCATGAGCTACACCATCTGGTTCTCCGACTTCCGCCCCGAGCACACGGGCCTGCTGGGCGGCAAGTGCGCCAGCCTCGGCACCATGACGGTGGCGGGGATGCCCGTCCCACCCGGCTTCGCGGTCACCACCGACGCGTACCGCTTCGTGCACGCCAACCCGGAGGTCGCCGACGCCATCCACAGCCTGCTGGGGTCCTTCGACCCCGCCGACCTCGGCAAGCTTGCCGCCGTGAGCCTGGAGCTGCGCCAGCTCGTCGAGGCCGTGCCGGTGCCCGCCGAGGTGGAGGACTCGGTGCGGGCCGGCTATGCGGCGCTGGGCGAGATGTGCGCGGACCCGCGGCCGGCGGTGGCCGTCCGGTCGTCGGCCACCAGCGAGGACCTGCCCGATGCCAGCTTCGCCGGTGAGCACGAGACCTACCTGTGGGTGCAGGGCGCCGAGGCCGTGCTCTCGATGGTGCGTCGCTGCTGGTCGAGCCTGTTCACCGAGCGCGCCATCGCCTACCGGGCCGAGATGCGCTACCCGCACGACGCGGTCCAGATGTGCGTGGCCGTGCAGAAGATGGTGCGGCCCAAGGCCGCGGGGGTCGCCTTCACGCTCAACCCGTCCGACGGTGACCGGTCCCAGGTCGCCATCGACTCGTCGTGGGGCTTCGGCGAGGCGGTGGTCGCCGGCGAGGTGACCCCCGACAACTTCCTCGTCGACAAGGTGCTCTACGAGATCACCCGGCGGCAAGTCTCGAGCAAGGAGTACGAGTACCGTCTGGGCGGGACCGGGGTCGAGCGGGTCGCCATCACCGACGGACGCCGTGACCAGCCGAGCCTCACCGACGAGGAGATCCGTGCGGTCGTGCGGCTGGCCCGGCGGGCGGAGAAGCACTACGGCTGTCCGCAGGACGTCGAGTGGGCGATCGACCTGGACCTGCCCGACGACTCGAACGTGCTGCTCCTGCAGAGCCGGCCCGAGACCGTGTGGAGCCGCCGACCCGCGAGGGTGGCGGCGACCCACGGTGACTATCTGTCCAGCATCGTCGCGACCCTGACCTCACCACTGCACGCGCACGGCAAGACCGGCTGACCGCACGGTCACCGCGGCACCACGGTCGGCGACGCCCCGTCGTCGACCCTCACCGGCGGGCACCTCGCCCACCGGCACCCCCTGGAGGTGGGTATGAGCGAGCGGCGTTTCCCGAGCCCGTTCGACATCCCGGTGCCCGACGGCGCCGAGGGCTGGACAGACCTTTACTCCTATTCGTCGGTCTTCAGCGAGGACCGGCGCGAGCAAGAGGACCAGGCCTTCTGGTTCCAGGACGGCGTCCACTGGCCGATGGCGATGACACCGTGGGACGCGACGTTCTACGAGTACGCCATCGCGTCGCTGTCGCAGTACAACACCCGGCACTACATCATCCCGCCGGCGATGGGCATCGACTACCGGATCCTCTACGGCTACGCCTACCTCTCACCGGTGGGCGTCGCGGACCCGGCGGAGATCGGGTCTCGGGTCCCCGAGTTCATGGAGCGGGCGGGACACTACTTCGCCAACTGGAACGACCTCTACGCCAACTGGCTGGAGAAGATCCGCGCTCTGATCCACGACATGGAACTGGTCCAGGTGGAGCCGCTGCCCGACCGCGAGCCCCTCGAGGTCGTGACCGAGGGACGGGGCACCGGCAGCGGGCTCGCGCTGATGGAGTCCTACCACCGCATCCTGGACCTCGGGCTCAAGCTCTGGCAGTACCACTTCGAGTTCCTCAACCTCGGCTACGCCGCCTACCTGGACTTCTTCGGGTTCTGCAAGCAGGCCTGGCCCAACATCCCCGACCTCGCCATCGCCAAGATGGTCGCCGGAGTCGACGTCGACCTGTTCCGCCCCGACGACGAGCTGAAGAAGCTGGCCCGCCTGGCTGTGGGGCTCGGCCTCGACCAGCACTTCACCTCGGCCGGCCGGCCGGACGTCGTCGACGAGGCCCTGCAGGGCAGCGACGAGGGACGCCAGTGGCTGGCAGCGTGGGCCGAGTCGGCGGAGCCATGGTTCAACTTCTCCAGCGGGTCGGGCTTCTACCACTCCGACCACATCTGGATCGAGCACCGCGAGATCCCCTACGGCTTCATCGGCAACTACACGCAGATGCTGCGCGAAGGCACCGACCTGGCCCGCCCGCTCGATGAGATCCGGGCCGAGCGCGACCGCATCGTGCTGGAGTACGCCGAGCTGCTGCCCAGCGACGACGACCGGTCGACCTTCGAGCAGAAGCTCGGGCTGGCGCGAACCGTCTTCCCCTACGTGGAGAACCACAACTTCTACGTCGAGCACTGGTCGCACTCGGTGCTGTGGCGCAAGATGCGCGCCCTCGGCGGCGTACTGGTGAAGGAGGGGTTCCTGGCCGAGGAGGACGACATCTTCTTCCTCAAGCGCAACGAGGTGCCCGACGCCCTCTGGGACATGTACTCCTCGTGGGCGGTCGGCGCCCCCTCGCGCGGGCCGGCGTACTGGCCCCCGGAGATAGAGCGCAGGAAGCAGATCGTGTCGGCACTGGAGAAGTGGTCGCCTCCACCGGCGCTGGGCGCCCCTCCCGAGGTCGTCACCGAGCCGTTCACCATCATGCTGTGGGGCATCACGAGCGAGAGCGTGGCCGGTTGGCTGGGCGGCGCTGATGACGAGTCCGGCGACCTCAAGGGAATGGCCGCCTCCCCGGGGGTGGTGGAGGGGCTGGCCCGCGTGATCTTCTCCCCCGCCGAGATCGGCGAGGTGCAGGACGGCGAGATCCTGGTGGCTCCGCTGACGGCACCCAGCTGGGCTCCCATCTTCAGGAAGATCCGGGCGACCGTCACCGACGTCGGGGGCATGATGTCGCATGCCGCCATCGTCTGTCGCGAGTACGGCCTGCCCGCGGTCACGGGAACCGCGTTCGGGACCAAGCGCATCAAGACCGGCCAGCGGTTGCGTGTGGACGGCTCTAACGGCACCGTGACCGTGCTGGACGACTGACGTCACCGCAGGACGACCGACCAGAGAAACGAGGAAGGACACCATGCTCAGCGTCGAGCAGAACCAGGAACTGACCAGCGTCGGCCCCGGCACGGCCATGGGAGCGATGCTTCGCCACTACTGGTACCCCGTCTGCTTCAGCCGCGAGCTGGCAGAGTTCCCGGTCAAGGCGGTGCGGCTCCTCGGTGAGGACTGGGCGGTCTATCGCACGCCGTCCGGCCGGCTCGGGATCATCGAGGAGCAGTGCCCGCACCGGCGTGCCTCGCTCTCGTACGGCGTCGTCGAGGCAGACGGCCTGCGCTGCGGCTACCACGGCTGGTACTTCGGGCTCGACGGCACCTGCCTCGAGCAGCCGGCCGAGACGGACAACACCCACTTCAGGGACCGGGTGCGGGCCAAGGTGGGCAGGGCGAGCGAGCTCGGGGGGATGGTGTGGGCCTACGTCGGCCCGGACCCGGCCCCCGAGCTGCCTCGGTTCGACGTGTACGTGATGGACGGTGTGCGCGACATCGGTCACGCCACGTTGCCGTGCAGCTGGCTGCAGATCATGGAGAACGCGGTCGACCCCCACCACGTGGAGTGGTTGCACGGACGCTACTTCGAGTTCCTCGGCAAGACGATGGGCTTCGACGCTCCGTCCTCCTTCCAGCGCAAGCACGTCAAGGTCGCCTTCGACGAGTTCGACCACGGCATCATCAAGCGGCGGCTGCTGGAAGGTCACAGTGAGGAGGACGACGACTGGGCCGTCGGTCATCCGCTCGTCTTCCCCTACAACATGCGCGTGGGGGGCGGCGGCATCGACCAGATGCAGATCAGGGTGCCTGTCGACGACACCACGACGTGGTTCGTGCTGTACACCGTGCACGCACCCGAGGGCGGGCAGTGGGGGCCGCAGACATCGATCCCCGACTACGAGATCCCGTGGCGGAACGAGCGCGGCCGGCACATCGTCGACTACGTCGAGGGTCAGGACATCATGGCCTGGGTGACCCAGGGACCGGTCACCGACCGGTCGCTGGAGCACCTCGGCAAGAGTGACGTCGGCGTCGCCATGATGCGTCGCATGTTCAAGGAGAACCTCGAGCTGGTCAGCGCAGGACGCGACCCGCTCGGCGTCGTACGCGAGCCGCACGAGCGCATCGACCTGCCGTGCGAGAAGAACAAGTTCGGCGCCGGTGCCGTGTTCCCCATCCAGTGGATCGAGAGCGGCTTCTCGCGCTACAGCCCGCAGAAGGACGATCTGCTCAAGCTGCACATCGCCGCTGCGGCGGCTCGGGAGGAGACGCCCGCCGGTGCCTGAGCACGAGGTGGGCCGCACGGCCGCGACGGCCGGTGACCTGCCTGTCCTGCAACCGTTGCTGCCACCACCCACCGCGACGTTCGCCCGCGACGCCGAGGCTCACTACCTCGACCGGCCGAAGTACTGCCCCGAGTGCGGGGTGCCCTTCACCGAGGCGAACGCGCTCGTGGTGGAGTACTGGGTCGGTGCCGCTCGCGTGTTCGCCACCTGGTGCGCCGGCTGCTCGTGGAGCGGCGAGATCGTCCGAGCCAGCCGGACGATCGGTCACGAGGCCGGCGACTGACCGACCCGCCGCGCGCCACCCCGTGGGCCTAACGGCCCGTCTTGTCACGTTCTGCGGTGATCAAGGCAGTCCGTCCGGTAGACCTGTGCGCGGCGGGGGCCACGGTGGTCTCCCACCGGAGGGGGACCCATGGACACCAACCGCGCTCGGACCAGTGCAGCACTCGTCGCTCCGGCGCTTCTCGCCGGCGCCATCGTCGTCGCCGCGGGACCAGCTCAGGCGACGTACGCACCGGTCAGGACGTTCGCCAACTGCACCGCGATGCACGCCGTGTACGCCTACCGGGGCGGCGTACGCATGGTCGGCGCGCACGACCGCCGTAGGAGCGGGGTCGCGCGTTACGCGCCCTACGTGTCGACCAGGACCTATCGGCTGAACGCCTTCAGCGACCGCGACAAGGACGGCGTGGCCTGCGAGCAGTAGCGCCTGACCTGCGGCTGGGGCTCGTCCACGTCCGTGGTCGGTGCTGGTGATTTGACTGCTTTGTCGGATCCAGCGGCCGATTGACGCCACGTTGACCCTTCCCCAGGGCCGGCAACAGGACTAGACAATTCGTGGGGCAGCCGCCGGTCCGTGCCGGTTCCCCACACGGAGGCATGATGGTCCGGTGCTGGCCCCAGCGCCCAGGCTGCTGCCGCCCACGCCCCCCTCCCGCGCCTGACCCGGCCTCGAACCGTCGCCCGTAGCCACCGTCAGACGCGTCCACCCTGGAGGGATCGTGAGAAGAATCTTTGCCGCGGGGACCGCCGTGTCCCTCGTGATGCTGTTCAGCGTCCTCGGACTGTGGGGAACGGCGAGCGGGACTCAACCGCGCACGTTGCACAGCATCGTGGCCGGGCGCATCAAGCCGCCCACGCTGCCGGTGGTTCGAAACGGTCAGGTGGTGGGCCACAAGCGGCTCCCGTTCGTCTCCAGCGGCCTGCTGAAAGCGGCTGCCGAGGCGGACGCGGCGGGCGTCAGCGCGGCCGACGATCGACTGGAGGAGGCGGACGGCGAGAACGTCGCGAGCCCGCAGCAGAACGTGCGCATCGATGCAGGCACGCTGGGGTGTCGCCAGCGGAACACCGACGGCGCGGTACGCGTCAACCAGGACTGCACGTTCCGGCGGCAGGCCGAAGAGGAGATCACCGCCAACCCCGCCGACCAGCGCAACCTGCTGGCGGGACAGAACGACAGCCGGGTCGGGTACAACCAGTGCGGGATCGACTTCTCCACCGACAGCGGGCGCCACTGGGGCGACCTGCTGCCGCCGTTCCGGCAGAAGCAGAACGACCCTGCCTCCGAGTTCGGACCGGTCCCCGGCGACCCCAACAGCCACTCCATCATGGGCGGTGAGGGCACCGACCACACCTACGACGCGGCCAGCGACCCGGCAGTCGCCTTCGACAGCCGTGGACGCGGCTACTTCAGCTGTGTCCTCTTCGACGTCGCCAGCAACGCGAGCGCTCTGTTCGTGACGGCGTCGCCAGCCGGCGCCCAGGGCGCCTACTTCTACAACATCAGCCCTGCTGACCGGCGCTTCATGGTCGTCGAGGACAACAGCCCGTTGGTGTTCCACGACAAGAACTTCATCACCGCAGACACCAACCGGCGCAGCCCGAACCGCGACAACGTGTATGTCACCTGGACGGTCTTCCGCTTCGACCCGACCTGCGCCGGGGGGACGGCGGATGTCCCCGGCTTCTGCCAGAGCCCGATCTTCGGTGCGATGTCGACCGACGGGGGCTTCCACTTCTCCACGCCTGAGCAGATCAGCGGGCGTTCGCCGTTGTGCTCGTTCGGCAACGCGCTGGACCCCAGCGCTCCGGTCGACGCGTGCAACTTCGACCAGGGTTCGGACCCCGTGACGCTGGCCAACGGCGACCTGCTCGTCCCGTTCAACAACGGCAACACACCTGCCGGCAACCCCAACGCCCAGCAGCTCGCGGTTCGCTGCTCCCCGACCGGTGACTCCGCGGCCGGCACGGCGCACCTCAACTGCGCGCCGCCGACCAAGGCCGGGGACGACATCGTGACCGGCGAGCCGTTGTGCGACTTCGGACGCGGTCCCGAGGAGTGCATCCCCGGGCCGTTCATCCGTACCAACGACTTCCCGAGGGCGCAGACGACCGCCGCCGACGGGTCGACGGCGTACATCACCTGGCAGGACTACCGCAACGGCGAGTTCGACATCCAGCTGGCGCGGACCACCGACGGCGGCCTGACCTGGTCTCCCGCCGTCCAGGTGAATCCGGACACCGGGCTGGATCACTACTTCTCGGCGGTGGACCCCGCTCGGGACGACAAGGTCGCGGTCAGCTACTTCCGCAGTGAGCGCGTGCCGGGCGAGAACAGCACGCCCGCCGGCGGATTCGCGCCGGTAGCCGGCAACGGGGTGCAGGACAGCCTCTCCGACTACGTCCTGGCCGGTGGTCGGGGCCTGACCGCACCCTTCCGGTTCGTCCCGGTGGCAGCGCCGTTCGTTGCGCCGGACGGCATCCAGACCGGCTTCAATGGCGACTACAGCGGCCTCGTGGTGGTCGGCGACACCGCTCACCCGATCTGGTCGGACACCCGCAACGCCAACCCGGACCCCGTCAATGCCGTCGGGCATGACGAGGACATCTTCACGGTGGCGCGCAACGTGCCGTCCGGGCGGCAGTCCCCGCAGCACCAAAGTCACTTCAAGCGCTGATCCGACCCCGACACAGTGCCCAGTACGGTGTCGCCGTGGACTCACCAGATTCCGTGGATGACCGGGCAGTAGTCGTCTGGTACAACCCGCGATGCTCCAAGTGCCAAGGTGCCGACAGGCTGCTCGCGGCGTACGGCGTGCCGGCGCGGCGGGTCTTCTACCTCGAAGACCCGCCGCCCCGGGCGGAGATCCTGCGCGTGCTGGCACTGCTCGGGACGAGCGATCCCCGAGACATGATGCGGACCGGTGAGGCCCGCTACGAGCAACTGGGCCTGGCCGACGCCTGCGCGGACGAGCTTGTCGACGCGATGGCGGCCTATCCCGAGCTCATCGAGCGCCCCATCGTGATCCACGCCGACCGGGCCGTCGTGGCGCGCCCCCCCGAGCTGCTGCTGTCCCTGCTGCAGCCGGGCTCACTTCACCCGGAAGGAGCGCACCGCTGACCAGGCGCCCGGGTTCGCGCCCGCATCGTTGGCCCGCACGCGCCAGAACCGGTCACCCGTGGCAGGGAACGTGGCCGCGACCTGCGAGGCGCTCACGGTGCGTTCCAGGACGAGGGAGGAGAAGGTGCTGGAGGAGCTGACCTGAAGCGTGTAGGTGGCGGCGCTCCCGACGTCGTTCCAGTCGAACGCCACCGACTGTGTCGGGGTGAACCGGGTGCCGTTCGCAGGCGTCAGCAGCGTCGGTGCCGGCAGTGGAGCCGTCGGGAACGGCTGCACCGTCAGGGTCGTGGTTTTCGTGACACCTCCTCCCGAGACGGTCAGCGTGACGGTCGTGGCTGTCGACGGGAATCCCGTCTGGACCAGGATCGCGGCGTGTGGAGATCCGGCGGGGATGGTCACCGTCGCCGGCACGCGGGCCACAGCGGGGTTGCTGCTGGTCAGGTTGAACCTGGTGTCCACGTCCTGCAGCGCCGCGATGGACACGCGTCCCGAGGAGCTCTGCCCGCCGGTCACGGTGACCGGGTCGAGCGTGAACGTCTCCGGCGGCACCCCCGGGGTCAGGGTCAGCTGCGCGCTGAACGTCACGCCCTTCCAGGTGGCGGTGATCGTGACGGGCGTGGGCGCATCGACCGGGCTGGTGTCGATCGTCACGAAGTGGGTGGGCAGGCCGGCCGGCACGGTAGCGGTCGCCGGTACGACGGCCAGCGGGCTGCTGCTGCTCATCGTCACCGTGGCGCCGGCTGGCGGCGCGAGACCGTTCAGCGAGAGGAGTGCATCTGCCGGGCTGCCGCCCGTGACGGTCTTCGAAGGCAGCGACAGGGACTTCAGGGACGGCGGATCCACCGCGAAGACCGCGCTGGCCGAGGACGACCCGAGCGTCCCCGTGAGGGTGACCGGGGTGCGCTCGCTCACCTGGCCGGCGATCAACCTGAACTGTGCGAAGGCGACTCCCGCAGGGACGGTGACCGAGGCCGGGTGCGTGCCGCTCGCGGCCTTGTCGCTCGTCGTGATGATCACCTCGGCACCGCCCGCGGGTGCCGGTGCGGTCAGCTGGACCGAGACGACGATCTCCTGGCCGCTGAACAGCGACTCGGTACCCGGACACGGGTTCGAGCACGGCGGGCCGCCCAGCCACAGCGAGGACATCGCCGCGGGCGTGGACGGGATGGTGAACGAGCGCACCTCCGACCACGCCGTCGTGGCGTTGGTCGTCGCCGAGGCCAGGCCCTGGTTGTGCAGAACCCGCCAGTAGTGCGTCCCCGGGGGCAGGGAGAGCAGCTCGTACTGGGAGCCGGTCTGCCCGGTGATCTGCGTCTCGATGTTGGTGAACGAAGGGTCGGAGGACACCTGGGCGTCGTACCCCGAGGGCTGCGGGTTGGCCACGTCGTTCCAGTCGAGCATGATCGGCAACGCCTGGCTCGCTCCGTTGGCGGGGGAGACGAGGGTGGGAGCCGGGCCGACCGGCGCGGTGTAGGAGATGGTGAAGGGCCGAACGTTGGAGACCGGGCCCGCGACACCGTTCGCGTCGACGGCGTAGACGCGCAGGTTCCAGGAGCCGATCAGGTCCTGGTGCAGGGTCAGCCCGTAGCGGGTGTCGCGGATGTTGTCGAAGCGGATGGCCACCGGAGCGGGGAACCGCGCGTCCTTGTCGGCCTCGACAACGTAGCTCGCGGCGCCCGGCACCGCGCTCCACGTGAACGGGAAGCTCTCCCACGGGTGGTAGGCCGTGCCGAACGGCAGCACGTCGAGCACCGGAGCACCGATGGCACCCGCGCCCGCCCCCGTGACGACGAAGCTGCGCACCGGTGACCAGGCGCTGATCTCCATCGCCGCGTTCACCGCCTGTACCCGCCAGAAGTACGTGCCGGGGGCCAGCCCACCGACCTGCTGCTGCGTCACGGAGGGGGCCGTGGAGCTACGGGTCACCAGCGGGCTGAAGGTCGAGGAGGCGCTGATCTCCCAGTTGTAGCCACCGTTCAGCGAGGACGGGTCGAGCACCTGCGACCACGACAGGGTCACGGGGGAGGTCACGCTGGCTCCGTTGGCCGGTCCCGACGGTGCCGGCGCCGCCGGGCCGGACGGCGGCGGAGGGGTGGTGCGCACGGTGCATCCGGACAGCGTGGCGACCCGGGCCGTGGCCGAGCCGTCGTTGACGTCGACGGTGCAGTCGGCCGGTGGCGTATAGGAGGCGACCGCGATCTTGAACTTGCCGCCGGTGTCGCTGCGCCCGCGGACCACCCCGTCGACCGTGATGTCGCGGCTGGCCGTCGCCGTGCCTTCCAGGCGCAGGTTCGAGCCGTTGACGCTGGCCACGGAGACCGAGACGGCACCCAGAGCGGGATCTGCGACGGCCAGGCTGAGGACTATGGCGACGGGGACACCGACGCGGGCTGCGCGCCAGGTGAGCCGCTGCTGTACCTGACGCTTGGTCACGCTCACTGGCCACAGTCGCAGCACGTCCGGCTCCATCGGGTAGGTAGGCCCGCGCAGGATTGCACGGATCGTACGAACAGTGCGGCACCTCGGCGTCTGGCCACCATAGGACCTTGGTCGTACGACCATGATCACGGCCAGGGCGGCGCTGTGGCGTCGTCACCTCGGCCCGGCACGTACGTCGGCCCGGGCCGCTCGCTGGCGGAACCCGGGCCGACGTACCTGCGATGCTCAGTAGCTGTAGTTGTCCACGTTGTCCTTGGTGAAGAACAGCAGCGGGCCCAGCTCGACCTGGTGGTCGTCGGTGATCGTGAACTCGCCTGCCTCGCCCGCCGTGAACTTCTCGCCGGGCTCACCCTTGATCTTGCCGGTGGCCAGGCCGTGCGCCGCGTAGTAGGACAGGTACCCGAGCTTCTCCACGTCCCACAGCGCGAAGGACTTGAGCGTGCCGTCCTTGACGTAGTTCTTCATCTGGCTGGGCAGCGCCAGCCCGGTCAGAGCGACCTTGCCGCCCAGCTTCTTGGCCTTGAGGATGCGCGCCGCCACGGGCATGTTCGCCGCGTCCGGTGCGATCATGCCGGCGATGTCCGGGTACTGCTGCAGCAGGCTCTGGATCTCCTGGGTGGCCTTCTGGTCCTGGCCCTCTCCGTACACCGTCTTGACGACGGTGATGTCCTTGTTCTCGGGCTTGGCGAGCTCCTTCTTCATGACGTCCAGCCAGATGTTCTGGTTGGCCTGCGTCGGGGAGCCGACGAGGAAGGCGATCTTTCCCTTGTGACCGATCTGCTCGGCCAGGCTCTGCACCAGCTCCGTGCCGATGGCCTCGTTGCTCGCCTGCGAGATGTAGAGCTGGGTTCCCTCGCTGATGTCGGAGTCCCAGGTGATGACCGTCTTGCCGGCCGCGCGGGCCCGCTTCACAGCGGGGTTGAGAGCGTCGCGGTCATTCGCCGAGATCATCAGGGCACATACGTCGGGCTTGCGCGCCTGGGTGTCGATCAGCGCGGCCTGGGCCGCCGCGTCGATGGTCGCCGGTGCTACCTCGGAGAAGCTGCCGCCGAGTTCCTTGGCGGCTTTCTCGGCACCGACGTTGGCTGCGTCGTAGTAGGGGAACGACGCCGCCTTGGGCATCGAGACGATCTTTGCGTTCGACCCGCAGGCGTTGTTGGTCGCCTTGTCGGTCGGCGACCCTGCGGCCGTGTCGCTGTCGCTCGGTGCGCAGGCGGTGAGCGCCATCAGGACGGCGGCGCCGGCGAGAACAGACTTTCTCACGATGCTCCTATGAGTCTTGTAGGGGACGAACCATGTGGAAACACCAGGGCACTGATAGCGCCCCCTAACCCGCGGTCTCGGTGGTGACCGGTTCACGCGTGCCCGGCATACCGGCGCTGGCGCCGGTGCGCCGCCCCGTTTCGGCCCGGTCCTGCAGCCAAGCGCGCAGCCGGGAGAAGCCATCGGTCGCGAGGACCGAGAAGATCAGCAGACCGCCGATCGCGATCTGCTGGGTGTTGCTGTTGACGTCACGGAGGCTCAGCGAGTTCTGCACCGCGGCGAGCAGCACGATGGCCAGCACGACGCCCGCCAGCGTTCCCTTGCCGCCGAAGACGCTGACCCCACCGAGCAGCACCGCGGCAAGCACGGTGAGGACCAGCGTCGTGCCGTTGTCCGGGCTCGCCGTGTTGAGCCGGGCCGTGAGCATCAGGCCGGCCAGCGCGGCGACGCAACCCGAGATCACGAACAGTACGAACCGGATCCGCTCCGTGCGGACCCCTGAGTACCGGGCCGCCTCCGCGTTCCCCCCGATAGAGAAGACCTGTCGTCCCAGATGGCTGGAGTGCAGCACCACGGCGAACGGGATGACGGCGACGACCACGACCAGAAGCGCCCAGGGCACCAGTGTCCCCGGCAGGTAGCCCGAGCCGAAGTTGCTGACGAAGGACGGGAACTGCGCGACGCCGCCGGCGCTCAGGGTGACGCGCGCCAGCCCGGCGTAGAGGGTCAGCGTCCCGAGAGTGACCACCAGTGACGGCAGCCGCAGCACCACCACGAGCACGGCGTTGACCGCCCCCGCGATCGCGCCCAGCAGCACGACGAGCACGACGCTGAGCCCGATCGGGAAGCCCTCCATGGTCATGCGGCCGAGCGCAGTACTGGCGAGAGCGACCACCGAGCCGACCGACAGGTCGATGTCTCCCATGATGATGATCAGGGTCATCGGGAGCGCGATGAGGGCCACCTCGGTATAGCTGGCGGCCGCCGCGGACAGGTTGGCCGACGTCGCGAAGGCAGAGGAGCTTGCGCTGCCGAGCAGGAACGTCACCACGACCAGGACGAGCAGGAACGACTCCCAGCGGCCAAAGACCGACAACCGGCGTACCACCGAACCGCCTCTCATCACGTTCGCCTTCCCGCGGTCAGAGCGGCGTGGATACGCCTGCTCAGCAGGCCGTCGACGGCGACGGCGACCAGGATGGCCGCGCCGTAGATGGCACTGATCCAGAAGGGCGAGACCTTGAGCAGGTTCAGGCCGCTCTGGATGGAGATCAGGATGAGTGCCCCCAGGGCTGCCCCCAGCACCGTTCCGGAGCCACCGAAGATGTTCACCCCGCCGACGACGACTGCGGCGATGACGATGAACTCGAAGCCGCTGGCCGTGACGGAGTTGACGTTCAGGTACTGCGCGGTCCAGAGCGCACCGCAGAGCCCGCTGAGCATGCCCGAGAGTGCGAACGCGGTGAAGACCCGCCGCTGGACCGGTACGCCGGCCAGCCGTGCGGCGTCGGCGTTGGATCCGATGGCGTAGATGTCGCGACCGGGACGCGTGTACCGCAGGACGTACGCGGCGATCACCACGACGACGAGCGCGATCCAGGCCAGCACCGAGACACCCAGCAGCTTGCTCTGCCCGAAGTTGGCGAAGCTCTCAGGCAGCTGGAAGGCGTTGATGGAGTTGGTGCCCTCGGTGAGCAACGCGACGATCCCGCGGTAGACGTACAGCGTGCCCAGCGTCGCGACGACGGAGGGGAGGCCGCCGAAGGTCACGAGGACAGCGTTCAGCACGCCCAGCAGCAGCCCTACGAACGAGCTGAGCAGGAGCACCACCAGCAGGTTGCCATCGGGGTTGCTCCGCAGATAGTCGCCGGCGACGAACGCCGAGACCGCGATGTTGGCCCCGACGGACAGATCGATGTTCCGGGTGAGCACCACGAAGGTCTGCCCGACCGCGATGATCGCCAGGATCGCGACGTTCATCAGCATGTCCTGGACGTTGCTCGCCGAGAGGAACCGCGAGTTGACCGCCGTCATGACGATCACGACGAGGGCGAGTGCTACGAGCAGGGTCGCCTCGCGCTGCCGGTAGAGCATCGTGAGCGTCCTCGACAGCGAGCGCTGCGAGGTCCGTGGCGCCATGGGAGGCCCGTCGACAAGCTCCTCAACGGTCATGCGTCACCTGCCCGGTCGCGGCGGCCATCAATGTCTCCTGGTCCAGCTCCACGCGGACGAACTCGCCGCTGACCCGGCCCTCGTGCAGCACGAGCACCCGGTCGGACATGCCGATGATCTCCGGCAGCTCGCTGGAGATCATCAAGATCGCGATGCCCCGCTGAGCCAGCCCGGAGATCAGCCGGTGCACCTCCGCCTTGGTGCCGATGTCGACACCGCGCGTGGGCTCGTCGAGGATCAGCACCGCGGGCTTGGTCGCCAGCCACTTCGCCAGCACGATCTTCTGCTGGTTGCCGCCCGAGAGGTTCAGGACCTTCTGCGCGACCGTCTGGCACTTGACCGCGAGGTCCTTGACGTAACCCTCGGCGAGCCGCTTCTCCCTGCTGCGCCGGATCAGCCCGTGGGTCGTCAGTGAGCGCAGCACGGCAAGGGTCGTGTTGCTCGCGACGTTCCAGTCGAGGACCAGGCCCTGGCCGTGCCGGTCCTCGGGCAGGTAGGCGATTCCGTGGCGCATCGCCGTCGTCGGCGAGTCGATCCGCACCGTCTCACCGCGGACCGCGACGGTGCCGGAGTCGGCGTGGTCGATACCGAACAGCACCCGGGCGATCTCGGTGCGCCCCGCCCCCACCAGTCCGCACAGCCCCAGGATCTCGCCCGCCCGCACCTCGAGGCTGACGTCGTTGAAGACACCGGCCCGCGTCAGGTTCCGGACCGTCAGCACCGGCTCGCCGATGCGCGCCTCCCCCTTCGGGAACAGGTCGTCGAGTCGTCGACCGACCATGTGGCGGATCAGCTCCTCGCGGCTGAGCGTGGCCGCTTCGGCAGTGACCGCGAGGGCCGCATCGCGCAGGACGGTCACCCGGTCGGCGAGCGACTGGATCTCTTCCAGGCGGTGGCTGACGAACAGGATGGCCACGCCCCGAGCACGCAGCGCGTTGACGATGCGGAAGAAGTCCTCGACCTCACCGGCGGACAGGGCCGCGGTCGGTTCGTCGAGCACGAGGACTCGCGCGTTCAACGAGAGGGCCTTGGCTATCTCGACGATCTGGCATTCGGCGACGGAGAGCGAGTCGATCTTTGCGCGGACGTCGAGCTCGACGCCGAGCTCCTGAAGGTGCTTGCTGGCGTTGGCATACACGTCGCGCCAGCTGATGGCTCGGGGACCACGCCGCGGGTAGCGGCCCTGGTAGATGTTCTCGGCGATGTCCAGGTCCGGGAACAGCGCCGGCTCCTGGTGCACGACGCTGATCCCGGCTGCCTGCGACTGGGCCGGTGAGTGGAAGTCGACGACCTCACCGTCCAGGACGATCGATCCCTCGGTGGGCCGGTGGATCCCGCCGAGCACCTTGACCAAGGTGCTCTTCCCCGCACCGTTCTCGCCGAGCAGGGCGTGCACCTCACCGGCGTACAGATCGAGGTCGATGCCGCGCACGGCGTACACGCCGCCGTAGTGCTTGCTGACCCCGCGCAACGAGATGACCGGCCCGGCGACCGGCTCGGAGGCGAGCATGGTCGCGCCGTTGCCGGCCGCCACGTCCGCGGTCCCAGGCCCGCCGACCTCGGGGTCGTGCGACATGTTCACTCCGTTTCCACGCGACCGGCAACCGTCCGTGCGGTGTGTCAGCTGCGAACGGGGTCCGGGACGGCGGGCTCGGCGTCCTCGATGTCCAGCAGGTACTGCTGCGCCGGGTTCGAGCGGTTCTTCAGCGACGGGGTGAGGTACTCGCGCTGGTCGAGCTGCGGAGGGACGTCACGCCGCCCGATCGCGAGGTGCAGGAGGCGACGTGACGCACCGGAGCGGTTGAGCGTGCCCCCGTGCCAGATGTGGCCGTTGATGACACAGATCGACCCGGCCTTCCCGGTGACCTTGATCTCCTGGGGGTGGGGTGCCGTCGCGTCGTCCGGGAACTGCGCCAGCTCCTCGGGGGTGGGGGCCGGAGCCTTCTCGCCTGCCAGGTTGTCGTCCGGCACGTTGAGAGCGGGCCACTTGTGCGAGCCCGGCACGAGGCGCGTGGCGCCGTTCTCCTCGCTCATGTCGTCCAACATGATCATCGTGTTGACGACCCGCCAGTCGGTGGGGTGCGACCGCGGTACGTCGCTGTGCAGCGACTGCTGCCCGCGGCCCTTGGCCGGGTTGCGCCCGTTGAGCGAGTAGACGCGGATGTCACCCATGAGGTCCTGCGCCGCGGCGAGGGTCGGCCGGCTGGACAGGCACAGGTCGAAGACCTCGGACTTGTTGAACAGGTCGAAGATGAACACGCCACCGGGCTCGATCCCGAGGTCGCCGAGGACGACGGCGTCGTTGGCGCACGCGTCGTAGGCGCCGCGCAGCGCCTCGACCTGCTCGGCGGTGAAGTACTCGGGGACGATGAAGTAGCCGTCCTCGTCCAGCTGGCGCTGCTGCTGCGGGGTGAAGTCAGCCTCGGTGACCCCGAGCGCAGCCAGTGCTTCGGCAGTGTTCATGGACCGTTCCTTACCTCGAGGTGAGATGAGCGTCAGCCAGCGCGTGCGGCTGGGGTGAGCCTGTCAGGGTGTTCAGTATTTCGAACGTTGTCCCGTATGATGACAGGAACGTTTCATGGAATGCGGAGGCCTGTCAAGGGATCCGAGCCGGTCGTGCTAGAGCGCGGCACCGGTGGCTGAGAACGTCGTCGGCGCGAGCATGGCGTTCGTGCCTGAGGCGATGATCGGCCCGTCGGCCTCGCTGCGTCGACGCGCCTCGATCCACTCCGGATCGGCCTGGAACGCCGCCCAGCGCGCCTCGCGGTCGGCCATCGACTGCCACTCCAGCAGATAGACGAGGTCCTGGCTCGGGCCTCCGACGGCGTACGTCCAGAAGCCGACCTGGCGGATGCCGTGTCGTTCGAAGAGCCGCAGGGTCACCGTCTCGAACCGGTGCAGGACGTCGGGCAGCCGACCAGGCATGCAGTGGTAGGTACGCAGTTCATGGATCACGGGTTGTTCCTCGCACGGGTACGTCGCAGGGAGCCGATCCGGGAGCGCTAACGAGCTGGAGCGGGCTTGCCGACCTGGTTGGAGAGCGTGCCGAGGTGCTCCACGGTCAGGACCACGGTGTCGCCGGGAGACAGTGACTCGCCCCGTTCGGCCCCCGACCCCCCGCCGACGGTGCCGGAGCCGAAGATCTCGCCGACCCGTAGGCCCTCGTCTCGCGATGCGTGCGCGATCATGTCCTCGAACCGCCAGTGCATCGTCGAGGTGCTCGACTCGCACCACAGCCGGCCGTTGACCTCGGCGCGCATGGCAAGGGCGTAGACGTCGGGCACCTCATCGGTCGTGACCAACCACGGCCCGAAGACGTGTGCCTTCGTGAAGTCCTTGCCCTTGGCCGGTCCCAGTCCTACCGACATCTCGCGTTGCTGGATGTCGCGCGCGCTGAAGTCGTTGTAGATCATGTATCCGGCCACATGGTCCAGCGCGTCCTCGGCGCTGATGTCCGTGCCGGGCCGCCCGATCACGGCCGCGAGCTCGAACTCGAAGTCCAGCGTGTCGGCGTAGGAGGGCAGGTCGATGACATCGCCCGCCGCTCCGATGCTCGCGGGGTTGCCCTTGTAGTACACCGGCATCTCGTACCAGGTCGGCGGGATCTCTCGACCCAGCCGCGGATAGATGTTGAGCAGGTGCTCCTCGAAGGCCATGAAGTCCCGGATCAGCGGCGGATCGGGGATCGGGGCGAGCGGCTGTGCGGTCTCGACCGGGACGACCACCTCGCCGGCGTCGACGTACGCCTGCTGGGCGATCGCGTCCAGGACGCAGCGAGCGGCCTCACGGGAGATGTCCGCGCCCTCGAGGAAGCTGCGCATGCTCGCCGGCACGACGGCGGCCGCGATCCGCCGCGCGCTGTCCTCGACGAGGCCGTGCTTGCGTCGCAGAACGAGCTCGTACCCGGCGTTGAGGTCGACGACCCGGCCGTCGTCGAGCACTGCGCCGAGACGACGCTGTGACCCGACGACCGCAGGAACGGCGAGTGAGACCAGGCGCACCGGCTCAGCCGATGGCCAGCGAGTAGAGCTCGCGCTGGCGCTCGACCAGCAGCGGCACGACCTGGCCCTCGATGATCTCCTTGAAGTGCGCCGTGTCGCGGTGGCCGAGCAGGGCGTCCTCGTCGACGTAGTGCTCGTACAGCAGCACCAAGTCCTCCTGCTCGGTCGAACGCGAGACCTGGTAGAAGGTGCAGCCAGGCTCCTCCGCGTCCACGCGGGGCTTCATCTCGCGCAGCCTGTCAAGGACCGTGTCGATGTGGCCCGGCTGGACGACGTACTTGGCGACGAGGACGATCACGCGCGCTCCTTGCGAGGTCAGGGGAAGGACGGGCTGCGAAGGCCCGCCGAAGCGACTCTTCGTTCACTTGGTGGAACGAAGATCACAGTGTTGAACGTTTCACGAACTCCGGGCCGCTGTCAAGGAGTGCTCGGGCTCACGCGGGAGGTCCGTCCGCGGTCGTCCCCCCAGCCGCCGGGTGAGCTGCGCGGCGAGCTGGGTCACGGTCGCCGCGATGGAATCGAACGCGTCCTCGTCGCTGTCCGCGGTGAGGACACCGATCGCCACGCCGGCCACGGCGGACACGCTGCCGGCACCGAACACGGGCGCACCGAAACAGGTCATCGACTCGCGCAGCTGCCCGTCGTCCAGCGAATAGCCGCGCGCGCGGGTGACGACCAGCTCGGCGAGCAGCGCGTCGATGTCGGGCACGCTCGAGGGAGTCCACGCGTCGGGCCACCGCTGCGCGAAGAGCTCCCGCACCTCGGCATCGCTCATGGTGGCGAGCATCGCCTTACCGGTCGCGGTGAACGGCGCGGGCAGCCGGAGACCTGGGCGGAAGCTGACCCCTAGCGGGTCCGAGCCCTGTCGGCAGGCGATGTACATGACCTCATGTCCCGAAGGGATCGAGAGGTTGATCGACTGGCTGCGCATGCCGGCCTGCTCTGCCAGCTCCATGAACGCCTGCGGGAGGCTGCTCTGACTCTGGTAGGCGTTGGCCCACGCCAGCACGTGCGGTCCGACGGTGAACTGGTTCGCGCCGGTGCGCACCAGCAGGCCGAGCTCCTCCAGAGTTCGGCAGAGGCCGTGCACGGTGCTCTTGGGCAGCGCGAGGTTGCGCGCGATGTCGGAGACGCCCTTGGCCTTCCCGTCCAGGCTCAAGTCGTCGAGGATCCGTTTCGCTCTCACCAGCGCCGGAACCGGCTTCGGCCCGGGCGCGAGATCGTCCATCGTGGTCTCCCGTCCGTCGTCGGGGTCCGAGGTGGCTGCGGAGGCCGGTGCACGGCTGGCAGCGACCTTCACTGTTCCACACTGGCGCCGGGCCAACCCATGACCTCGGAGGCGAACAACCGCATGCCCGCGCGGTCAGGCGCGTCCATGAACCACAGCAGCAGATGGTCGATGCCCACGGCCCGCAGCTCGGCCAGCCGCGCGCGCGCCTCCTCCGGCGTACCGATGACCCAGGTATCGACGAGGTCGGCGGGCAGGTCCGGACGCCGTCCGTCCACGTAGTCCCACAGCTCCGCCGAGGCATGTTGCCCCGGTAGGTCGTCGCCCGGGAAGCCCGGCCTCGCCAACAACCGGCGCAGTGTCTCGCGAAGCTGGTCGTGGTCCGGCGCCACGAGGACCTGCGTCTCGTAGGACTTCTCGATCTCAGCCGGGTTCCGGCCGACGGCGCGGCAGGCGTCCTCCAGCGACACGATGCGCTCGCACAGCTGCTGGGTCCGGACCGGGGTCGAGTTCCAGCCGTCTCCGTACTTCGCGCACAGTGCCAGCTGGGCGGGATGGATCTCGCCGAACCACAAGGGGGGCCGTGGTCGCTGAGCCGGCCGTGGCTGCGCCTGCGCGCCGTCGACGCGGTAGTAGCGGCCGCTGAAGGACACCGGCTGCTCCGTGGTCCACAGCGCCAGGATGATCTCCAGCGCCTCGGCGAGCTTGGCGACGCGCACGTCGTCATCCACGTCCCAGTCGAGCCCGTAGGCGATGTTCTCCGCGGCGTAGGTGCTCATGTCGGGGAAGAACACGAACCGCCCGCCGCTGAGCTGGTCGAGGGTCGCCGTCATGTTGGCGTGCAACGAAGGGGCGCGCTGCAGGTTGGCCTGGTGGATCAGACCCAGCTGCACTCGGCTGGTCGCGCCGGCGACCGCGGACAGCACCGTCCAGCCCTCGAGTACGGCGTTGTCCTTGCCCAGCATGAGGTGGTCGCACGCCCAGACGGACTGGAAGCCCGCGTCCTCCGCGTCGCGGGCCAGGGCGATGATGTCCGGCGCATCGACCACCTCCACGTTCGGTGTCCGGAACAGCGTCGGCCCCGGCCAGGCGAACGTGGGCAGGCAGTAGCCCATGCGCATCCGCCCGTCGGCGCGCAGTTGGACGAGCTCCTCGGCGGGCATGCCCTATGCGATCCAGACCATCTTGGCGTTCGTGAACTCACGGCTGCCCAGAAGGCCGAGCTCCCGCCCGAAGCCGGAGGCCTTGACACCCCCGAAGGAGAGCCGCGCATCAGAGCGCACGACATCGTTGACGAAGACCGCGCCTGCCTCGATGCCGTCCACGAAGCGGGCAGCGCGCTGGTCGTCCCGGGTCCACACCGACGACCCGAGACCGAAGCTGGTGCTGTTGGCGAGCGCCAGTGCTTCGTCGTCGCTGCGGAAGGTGAAGACGCTGGCGACGGGACCGAACAGCTCCTGGCAACCGGCGGGCGCATCCTCCGGGACGTCGACGAGGATGGTCGGACGGTAGAAGTACCCGGGCCCCTCCACCGGGCCGCCTTCGAGGAACGCCCGAGCGCCCATGGCGATGCTGCGCTCGACCTGGGCGTGCAGGGCGTCGCGCAGGTCGGCGCGAGCCAGCGGTCCCATCGTCGTCGCCTCGTCGGTCGGGTCCCCGACCACGATGCGGCCGGCCTGCTCGGCGAACCTGTGGAGGAAGTCCTCGGCGATGTCCGCGTGCACCAGGAACCGCTTGCCGCAGATGCAGCTCTGTCCCGCGTTGGCGAAGCGCGCCTGCACGGCGCCCGGAACGGCGACGTCCAGGTCGGCGTCCCCCAGGACCACGAAGGGGTCGGAGCCGCCGAGCTCCAGGACTGACTTCTTGCCCGCCGCCCCGGCCTGCTTCGCGACCGTCCGTCCCGCCGCGACGCTGCCGGTGAACGTGACGCTGCGGATGCGCGCATCCTCGATGAGCGCGCCCACGGCGTCCCGCTCGACGCGCACGTTGAGCAGGGTTCCCTCGGGCGCCCCCATCGAGGCGAACGCCTCCTCCAGCGCCTCCGCGCACGCGGGAACGTTCTCGGCGTGCTTCACGAGCGCCGTGTTGCCGGCGAGGAAGGCCGGCGCGAAGAACCGGATGACCTGGAAGAACGGGAAGTTCCACGGCATGACCGCAAGGATCGGACCGAGGCTCTCGAAACGAACGACGCTGGAGCGCACCTCGGTGTCGACCCTGAGCGGTCGCAGCCAGTCGACACCGCGCTCGGCCACGACCCGGCACGTCACTGCGCACTTGAGGATCTCCGGCCTCGCCTCGACGAGCGGCCGGCCCATCTCCTGCGTGACGAGCGCGGCGTACCGGTCGACGTTCTCCTCGAAGTGCTTCGCCAGGCGGCCGAGCATCACGGCCCGCTCCTCGACGGTGATGTCGCGCAGAGCCCGCCAGGCGTCGTACACGCGCTGGAGCCGGCTCTCCACCTCGTCGGGGCCATGCACGTCGTAGGTCCGTACCAGCTCATCGGTGGCCGGGTTGCGCGTCGAGAACACGGTCATGTGGGCTCACCCTCGTCGTGGAGCAGGCCGGCGAGCGTCCGGCCGAGGATCCACGGCCGGTCACTGTCGGAGATGAAGTCGCAGTGGGTACGGACGATCTCCAACGACTGCCGATAGGTCATGTATCGCGTGAGCGCCGGGAAGTCGGACGCCCAGCAGAGCTGCGTGGGACCGAACGCCTGGTACAACGCCTCGGCGATCCACCTGGCTTTGCGGTGCGGGTACTCCCAGCCGTCGTCCAGCAGGTAGTGGAAGCCCGAGAACTTCACCACGATGTTCGGCAGCTCGGCGGAGGGCAGGAGCTGGTCCATCGCCGCTCGCGACTCCGGCCCCTGCGCCGGGACCAGCCCGAGATGGTGGATCATGATCGTCAGCTCGGGGTACGTCGCAGCGACGCGCCGGATGTCTTCCTGCCACTCCGGACCCGCGGCGAGGCTTGCGATCAGTTTGCGCTCGGCGGCCACGCGAAAGAAGTCCTGCCCGTCGCGCGAGAGAAGCCAGCCGTCGTTCCTGCGATCGAGGTAGTGGGTGAACCCCTTGGGGGCCAGCCGGTCGGCGATGTCGCCCAACCGCTTAGCCGCCCCGGGCGTGTGGTGCTCAACCGACCAGACGGAGTCGACGTCGGCAAACTGGTGCAGCCGACCGGGGTGTCGGCGCACCGCCTCGGCGACGTACTCGTTGTTCTTCGGGTTGTGGTCGATCCGCGCCGCGACGATGACGGCCTCGGTGACGCCGTGCCGGTCCATCTCGTAGATGAGGTGCTCGGCCGAGCCGCGCGTCGCGGGGTCGGGCACCGCGAGGTCGTAGGGCCACCGCTCCCACGCGTGGCTGTGGCTGTCCAGGATCAGCTCGCTCACCGGAACGCCACCGCCCCGTCCTCGCGTACCGCGGTCGGTCCGGCGGGCGGCGCCGGCGGGATGCCGCCGAGCGCATCGACCTTCAGCTCGATGCCCAGCCCTGGAGCATCGACCGGTTCGAAGAACCCGTTGACGACAGGGACGATGTGCTGCACGGCGAGCGTCCACGGTTCCTGGTCCTGCCGGCGATGCTCCTGCACCTCCCAGTTGGGGACGGCCATGCCCAGCTGAACCTGGGCAGCGGTCGCGACGGGTCCGGACGGCACGGCGTGCGGGATCACGCCGAGATGGTGGGCCTCAGCGAGGGCGCAGATCTTCTTGGTGTGAGTGATGCCGCCTGCGATGCCGACGTCGGGTCGGATGTGGGCCACGCCGTTCTCGATGTACTCACGGAACTCCCAGATCGTCGTGTTCCGCTCACCGGCGGCCATCGGGACACGCGTCTTCGCGGCGATCGCACCGAAGGAGAGAACGCTGTCGGGCGGGATGGGGTCCTCGACGAACATCGGGCGGAACGGTTCGAACTCGCGGATGGCTGCCACGGAGTCACCGGGCGCCATGTTCCGGTGCAGCTCGATGCCGAGGTCGATCTCGTCGCCCACCGCCTTCCGGATGGCGGCGATCCGGGCGACCATGTCGGCGATCTTCTCGGCATGCCGCATCAGATGGTGCCCCGGCTCGAACAGCAGGACCTTCAGGGCGGTGTAGCCCTCCTCGACTGCCGCGACGGCCTCAGCGACGACCTCCTCGAGGGTGCCGTAGGGAAGCACCAACATGGCCCGGACCTTGTCGCGCACCCGACCACCCAGCAGGTCGTACACCGGGACCTCGAAGTGCTTGCCCTTGATGTCCCACAGGGCCTGGTCGATGGCGCTGAGCGCTCCGCCGATCGCCATGCCCCGCATCGAGTAGGCACGGTAGAGCGACAGGAAGTGGTACTCGGTCCGCATCGGGTCCTCACCGCGCAGTGCGTCAGCGAAGGTGCGGATGACGGCGGCAGTGGCTTCAGGGAAGCCGAAGAACGTCGACTCGCCGACGCCCACGAGTCCCGTGTCCGTGGTGACGCGCACGAACGTCCAGTTGTGCGCGACGTACGGTTCGATGCTCTCGATCTTCACGATGGACCCTCTGCGCTCTGGTCGGCGGGCGGTGGGTGGATGAACAAGGGTTCGCGTCGGACCGACGGCGCCTCGATCAGCTCGACGATGACGCCCAGGTCGTGCTTGTCGAAGTACGCGAACGCACCGTCGCCTGTCGCACCGAAGCCGCGGGCACCCTGCAACGGCCGGAATCCTTGGGCCCGTACCTCGGCAACTGCACGAGCGTGGTCAGGGACGTACACACCGATGTGGTGCAGCCCCTCACCATGTGCCTCGAGGTGGTCGGTGAAGATGCTGGGCCCCGACAGCGGCTGCACCAGCTCGAACTGCACGTCGCCCTTCCAGGCAAGCGCGTGCCGCAGCCCGAACGTCACCGGCTCGCCGTAGTAGTGCATGTCCTGCAGGACGTCGGGCGTCAGCTCGTAGGCCGTCCACGGAGCGATGCCGAGGAGCGCGGCGTACGTGCGCACCGAGGCCTCGAGGTCCCGCACGACGATCGCCACCTGCTTGACCGGATGTGCCTGAAGCAAGGTCAGGCTCGGAAGTTCGGGTGTGATCATGCGGAGACGGTGAGGTACTGCGTCAGGCCGGCGTCGATCTCGTCCTGATAGCCGGAGAGCGAACCGGAGAGCACGTCCTCGATGCGGACCGCTTGACCGACGAGCCCGCTCTCGTAGGCAGCCAGCACCGCTGCGACGGCGCTGAGGCCGAGCGTCCCGTCGATCTCCGGGCGCCGGCCGTCCAGGACGGCCGCGGCGAAGTCGTGGATCTCGATCGCGAGCAGGTTGGCGTCGGTCGTGGCGAAATCGAGGTCGTAGGAGAAGTCGCCGCCGAACAGCGCCTCGGTGACCGGGTCGAGGGACACGCCACCTGCGGCCTCGGCCAGCTCGGGCCCGGTGAGCGACCCTGCCGCCGTGTGCAGGACGGGTGCCTGTCCGGTGCGGTCGCGGAAGATCTGCAGCGAGCCGGCCCGGCCGTGCAGGACACGCTCCTGGTAGAGCCAGCCCGGTCCTGACGGGATGTAGGCCAGCTGCACGGTGACACCGGACGCCATGCGGTAGGTGACCGTGACCGAGTCCTCGCCGGTCGCCACGATCTCGTCGGGGATCTCGGCGAGCCGCTGCACGTAAGCCGCCGACTCGAACTCCAGCTGCTCCTGCCGGTAGCGGATCGGCTCGGCGATGAAGCCGTGGCCGTACGCCGACTCGAACGGCCCCAGGTAGTACTGGAACAGGTCGGTGAAGTGGACGCCCATGTCCAACCCGATGGCGCCCTTGTCCTTGAGGTGTCGCCATGGCGTGATGAGGATGCGGTCATTGCCGCCGACGAGCACCTGACGCATCAGGAAGATCTCGCCGAGCAGCCCGGAGTCGATCACCGCCTTCGCGAGCCGGTTCGTGGGGTCGCGACGGTAGTTCTCCGCGGTCGCGAGCAGCGCGCCGGACGCCGCCGCCCGGTTGACCAGCTCGCGCCCCGAGCGGACCGTGAGAGCCAGCGGCTTCTCGCACAGGACGTGCTTTCCGGCGTCGAGGATGGGCGCGACGACCGGAAGGTGACTGCTGGCGTCCGTGACGACGTCGTACGCCGCCGCGCCGCTGTCCCGCAGTGCCTCCTCGACGGATCCGAAGACCAGGGGACGCCGGCCGGTAGCGGCTTCGGCCTCGGCGGCGACGCGCTGGGCGTTGTCGGCCCGGACGTCGCAGACCGCGACGAGGTCCACGTTGGACAGACCGACGCGCTCGAGGGCGCCGTAGCCGCTGACATGGCGGCTGCCCATGCCGCCGCAGCCGACCATGCATATCGGCACGCGTGCCACTGCGAGCGCTCCTCTCACCCGGACGGCGTCACCGCGGGCAGCACGCGTAACGTGAGGCGGGTGAGCTGACGTAGCCGGACTGTTCAACATATCGAACATCGTCCCGTATGATGACTACGCTTTCATTCGTGCGTGGCACCTGTCAAGAGCGCTACGCCGGGCCGGCCTGCCCGATGATCTGCGCCGCTCGCCGCTCCGCTGCCCCGTCGAGGTGCTCCAGGTTCACGACGACCGGGTCGGCCCCCGAGCGGACGACCACCCATCGGGTCACCAGGTCGGGCGAGGGGTTGATCTCCTGGTGCACGACGCCGCCCGGGATGTAGACGAAGTCGCCCTCGCCCGCCCAGACGACGTTCTCCAGGTCGGGACCCCAGGCGTAGGCGGCAGTGCCGCTCAGCACGTAGAGCACCGTGTCCTGCTCGCCGTGGTGGTGCGCGCCGGTCGACGCAGCCGGCTCGACGGTGCTGAGGAAGGCGTTGAGCTGACCGTCCACCACCGAGTGGGAGTCGAAGGCGACCTCCCGGAGCAGGCCCGGGGTCTGCGGGGTGTTCTTCGAGCGTTCGTCAGCCGTGACGACGCGGATCCCTGATGACATGGCGACACTCCAGGCTGGCGGGGTCGACGGCCCAGTCCGGCGCGCGCTCGCACCGCCGGTCCCGCGTCGGTTGCGGGATGCTACTTCACCGCGGCGCCCAAATGATCATCAGCGGGCGGCTCCGGCCCCTGGGTCGGACAGGCGGGGCCTGGTCCGTCGTCGAGCTCGGCTTCGAGCAGTCAGTACAGCTCTTCCGGCCCAGGCGCCGGCGGGCCTGGGGCCGGAGGCGTCGGATCGGTGGGCCCCGGCGAGTCCGGGTCCGGGATAGGGCCGGGCCGGGCCGGATCCGGCAGCGGGCTGGGCGGCATCGGGGTCGGGTCGGGAATCGTCACGGCGCCCCCCTTTCCTGAGACCAGAGAGAGTACCAACCGCGGACATCGGTACCCGGGGCTCGAGGAGCGCCCGTTCACCCCGGAGGCTTGATCAAATTGGGAGCACTCGGGCGCTCAAGGCTGCCCATGACGGGCCCGACATTGCATCAGTCAATGTAAACCAGCGGCCAGATAGGTATTTCCGTCGCGAGACGGGGCCGCGACGGCCAGGGGGTCCACACATCGTGGCCGCCAGCTGTCCTCGCGGGTCCCCTTCCACAGGAGTCACGGGGACCGAGGAGTGGTTCATACCCCATCCCGAAAGGACGAGGCTCATGCTCCCCCGGCTTCGCACGACCAGCGAGGAGAATGAGGGCGGCTTCACCCTCATCGAGCTCCTCGTTGTCATGATCATCATCGGTATCCTGGCAGCGATCGCCATCCCGGTGTTCCTGTCGCAGCGCGCGAAGGCTCAGGACACCGCGGCCAAGGCCGACGTGTCCACCCTCGGCAAGGAGATCGCGGCGTACTACGTCGACAACACCGGAACGGCCACCATCACCATCGTCAGTGGCCGTTACGTGCTCACACCCACTGCTGGAACTGCCGTGGACCTGGGCAAGGCGAGCGCCAACGTCACTGTGCCCGGCGGCACTACCGCCAACCTCGCCGGCGACACGGCCTGGTGCGTCGGCGTCCAGAACCTCAAGGGCGCCAAGGACAACTGGAAGTACTCCTCGTCGGCGGGCCTCTCGCAGGGGATCTGCAGCGGCACCACCTGATCCCGCGAGCCGGTGCACGGACAGCCATGGGCGCCCTCGTACGACGACTGCCCGTGGCTGTTCTGCTTTAGTGGAGTTCCGGATTGGTCTCGACCAAGGAGGGCCCGTGGCCTCTCGTCTGAACCCCTACATCAGCTTCAACGGCGACGCACGGCAAGCGATGGAGTTCTACAAGGGGGTGTTCGGCGGCTCCCTGGCGCTGAACACCTTCGGTCAGATCGGCGCATCTGACGGCCCGGAGGCCGACAAGATCATGCACGCCATGCTCGAGACCGACGACGGATTCACGCTCATGGCCTCCGACACCCCGCCGGGGATGGAACACAACCCGGGCGACAACATCGCGGTGAGTCTGAGCGGGGACGACGGCGAAGCCCTGCGCGGGTACTGGGGAAAGCTCTCCGACGGCGGCACCGTGTCGGTTCCCCTCGAACGGCAGATGTGGGGAGACGAGTTCGGTTCCTGCGTCGACCGGTTCGGCATCACGTGGATGGTCAACATCAGCCAGGCGTCGGTTCCCGCGGACCAGGGATCGTCTCCGACGGCCTGACATCAGCAGCACGCCCCGGGCCGTCGCACGCGAGCAGGTCGCCGTAGGTGACGGGGCTGCGCGCAGGCGTGGGTGCCCCATCGGCGCTGAGCGCCTTTCTGTAGAAGACAGTGAGCGTTGACGCACCCGACGCCTGTTGGCTACCGTGCGCCCGCAGGCTGGCGGCGGTTGCCGAACGAGTCCTGGCCCGGATCTGAGATGGGCTACGCCATGGGTACACGCATTCGACGCTTACCTGTGCATCGCGCGGGCACCCTGGTCATCGGCCTCGCGGCGCTGGTGCTGGGCCTGGCAGCAGTCGTACCTGCAGCCGCCACGCAGACCGGCGGCCGGGCGGCGCGTGGCCGCGCGGCGGCTACGACCACGGTGACGCTACGGATCCCGCGCTGTCCTGGGTGCGTGGTCGATGTGTTCCATACAGGGGGCAGTACCAGTTCCCGATCGCTGAGGACGGTCGCGATCAGGGGCGGCGTCGGCCGGTTCACGGTTCGGACGGCTCTCACTCGTGGAATGTCGTTCGGCGTGACGGGCACCGGTCCGTACATGCCGGGGGGCGCGCGCCCGGACATCGCGGTCGCCGTGGCCGGTGTCCCGATCGGCGCGCCGGTCAGCGTGGCGCGAGCTCGCCGCGCCTCCGCGGCGGCCCGGTGCTGGAGCGGTACGACCCGGGCGCGGTTCACCATCCACGTGCGCCTCGTGACGTACCGGACGCTGAACACAGACGGCAGCGCGTACATCACCCAGGCCGCGTTCTGGGCCTCACCGAACCTGCCCGGCTTCACCCTGCAGCCCCTCACCCCGCACATCGCCGGGCATCCGAACATAGCCGGGATCGCCGACCAGGACGCGCCGTTCTGCGGCTGACCGCGATCGTGCCGGCATAGCTGTGGCTGCGGCCGGCGCTCCCGCCCGAGAACGGCTGCCGTGTCGAGCTGGAGCGTGAGCCCTGGGCGGTGACGGTGGCGGTGTCCAGCCCGTCACCGCACGTTCCACCCCGCACGTGCCGGCCGGGCTCAAGTCGGTGGAGAAGGGCGTCGAGGCTATGTGCAACCGGGCCTGGAGAGAGTCCGCCATTGCGAACTCAACTCTTGGAGAGCCCGTGCGCGCTCGTCAGTCTCGCCTGCTTGCCGCCATGCTCGGCATCGTCATCGCTGTCGCTACCGCGATCACTGCTACGCCCGCCAGCGCCGCGTCAGCCGACAACGCCGTCGTGACGCTGGACAACGGCAGACGCATCGGCCCTCTCGACACCACGACGGGCGCGACCAGCGCCTTGAGCGGTCCTACCCACAGCGGGTTGTACGGCGATGCGTTCGGCACCGACGGCAACCTGTACGGCCTTGAGAACGGGCAACTCGTCCAGATCGATCAGACCACCGGCGCGACCACCCCGATCGGCAGCCGCCAGGGTCTGTCGTACGGGCTGGACCAGGCTCCTGACGGCACGATGTACGCAGCCTCCTACGGCGGCCCGAACGGTGCAGGCCTGTACAAGGTCGACACAGCCAGCGGTGCGGTGATCTTCGTCGGATCCAGCCCCGGGGCTATGGATGTGACCTTCGACTGCTCCGGCACCCTGTGGGGCACCGACCACGGGGCGATCTTCTCCTACGACCTGGCAACCGGCGCAATCACCAGTACCGTCACCCTGACCGGCTACGCCAACGCGAGATCGATCATGGGCCTGTTCATGGACGCTGCCGGGGACATGCTGGCGACCTCCTACGAGAATCCGACCGGCAAGCTGTTCAGGGTCGATCCGAGCACAGGCGCCCTCACCCTGATCGGCAGCACCAGCGGATCTCTACCGCATGGCGGTGACGACGTGAACGCCTGTGGTGGCATCGCGGCGCCGACCACCGTCGGCTCTGTCGGGGGGACCTCCACTTTCGGGCAGACGGCGACCCTGACCGCCACCCTTACCGCGTCCGGACCCGGCGTTCCCGGCGAGAATGTCGCGTTCAGCCTCAACGGCACTCCGGTCGGCACCGCGACCACCGACAGCAGCGGGGTCGCCACGCTCGGCGGGGTGGACACAACCGGCATCCACGCCGGCAGCCACATCGGGGCAGTCACCGCCACGTTCGCCGGGGACGTCGACTACGCGACGTCCAGCGGTACCGGTGACCTCACCGTCGGACCTGTCGCGCAGGCGGTGAGCTTCACCACCACGCCGCCGACTGTGACCGTGGGCGACTCGTACGCGGCCGCAGCCACCGGCGGCCAGTCCGGGCAGCCGGTCCTGTTCAGCGCCGACCCATCCGCGACGAGCAGCGCCTGCACCGTCGCCGCCGACGGAACGGTGACCTTCCAGCACACCGGCACATGTGTCATCGACGCCGATCAAGCCGGGGACGTCGACTACGCCGCCGCGCCCACCGCGCAGCAAACCGTCCCGGTTGGAGCCGCCGCCACCACCCTCACGGTGACCGTTGGCCCCAACGCCATCACCGCAACCGTCACCCCGGCTAACCCTGCAGCGGGCACACCGACCGGCACCGTGCAGTTCAGCGTGAATGGCGGCGTAGTCGGCACCACCCCGCTCGACTCGAGCGGCGTCGCCAGCCTCACCTACACGGTCCCCACCGACGGCACTCGGCACGTCGCCGCCGCCTACCTCGGCAGCGTCGACTTCACCGGTTCGGCCGACTCGACCAGCCGTACCGACCCGACGATCACCACCACGGTGACCAGCACCCAGCCACAGACGCCCCGCGGCTGGTATTCCGGCCCGGTCACCGTCCGGTTTGCCTGCACCGACGGATCCGCCCAGCTCACCTCGCCATGCCCGGCCCCGGTCACCTTGACCGACAGCGGAGGCGGCCAGTCCCTCACGCGGATCGTCACCGCGACCGACGGTGGCGTTGCCGCCGCGACCGTCACCGGCATCAACATCGACCGCACCCCGCCGAGAGTGCACCTGACCGGAGCGCTGAACGGCGGCGTGTACCGCGGCACCATGCCTCACCCTGCCTGTGCCGCCACTGATGCGCTCTCCGGCATCACCCGCTGCGTCGTACGGACCGCGCCCGGCCGTCACGGCCTGACCCGATACACCGCCACCGCGACGAACGGCGCCGAGCTGTCCTCCACCGTCGACGGCAACTACCGCGTCCTCACCGTATGGCTGCGGGGCGCGTCGTGGCGCGACGGCACATTCCACGTCCGTGCGGGCCGCACCGTCACTGTGCGAGTCACGAGCCGCGCGCGCCCTCGGTACAGGTGGGCCGCGCCCGCGACGACCGCCGCTTCGGCCACGACGCCGCACGGCGGCGACACCGCCTTCTACCCGATGGGCCACGGCCAGTGGCGGCTTCGCGTCACCCTCAACACCGCCATGACCCAGCGCTACTCCCAATGGAACCTCGGCGTTCGCGTCGGGAAGAAGCTCAACGTGATCCGCATCGCGTTCCCCCGCCAAAGCCCCCTGACCGCGCCCCCGGCTTGACGTGCAGCTCCGCGGGCAAATTCCGTCCTCGGTATCCGGGCGGACCTGGTGCCGGTTAGTTTCCGGAGTACAGAGCGTTCGGGCGGATGCTGACGATGCGGTGCCCGAGCCGTTCGATGGACCCCGCTTCCTCCAGGTTCATCAGGATGCGGTTGACCTGCTGACGGGAGCCGCCGACCTGCCGGGCCAGATCCGCCTGGTTGAGGTCGAGCTGCACGGGCACCAGGCCGTCGCTCTGGTCGTTGCGGCCGCGCGGGATGTGGGCGTCGGCAGGGGTGACGAGGCGGGCCAGGTACTTCTCGACGCGCCGCGGCAGGTCGAGCACGATCAGGTCGCAGGCGTGCTCGTCGAGCCGGCGGACCATGACGGCCAACGCCTGCAGGACCGCGGCGGCCACCAGCGGGCGGCGGGTCAGCAGCTCGGCAACCGGTGCGCGCGGAACGACCACCAGGGTTGTGCGGGTCCGGGCGGTGATAGTTGCGACCCGAGGGCCGCCGTCGACAATCGCGAGCTCGCCGAACGAGTCGCACGGGCCGAGGACGGCCAGCAGCACGTCGCGGCCGTCCTCAGCGGACAGCGACACGGCGACGCTTCCGACGGCGACGACGTACATGCAGTCGCGGGTGTCGCCGCGCAGGCACACGATCTCGCCAGCCCCGTAACTGTGGTCGGAGCAGGTGCCGGCGAGTGCGGACAGCTCGGGACGGTCGAGGGACGCGAACATGGGACAGCGGCTCAGGGTGCCGGCGAGGGTGTCGGTGTCCACGGCAAACCTCACAAGGCCGCGATCCGCCGGGCGGCGGAGTGGGAACGGCGCCAGAGTACGACCACGAGCACGACGGCGGCCACGGCCAGGACAAGGGCGGCGCCGCCGAGCATCCACCGCACCTCCGTCGCGAAGCGCGGCTCGGTCGGCACAGGCGCCGGGGAGGGATAGGCCGGCTCGACCGGGCGCGGCGCGGCGTACGCGGCGACCGTCCCGGTCGTCCAGAAGAGTGTCTCGAGGTAGCCGACGCGTGCGACTCGCCGAACGATGGTGCGCATTGCGAACTCCTTCACGGATAAGGCGACGGGAGGACGGGAGCCGAGCGCCGCCCCGCCCCGGGCGGAGGCGGCGCTCGTGCCGCGGTCAGCCGTACAGGCAGGCCTGGCGCGTCAGCTGCGCCGCGACGTTGGCCGCCTGCGCGGTGAACCGGTGCGCCCGGAAGTTCGCGACGAGCTCGTGCAGGTCTGTCGAGCAACCGTGGGCGTGGTGGTGGCTGACGGTCGTGATCGGGATGGGCGCGGCGGTCGCCGTGGAAGCGCCGACGAGTACGGCCAGGGATGCAGCGGCGGTGGCGGCAACGAAGCGGAGCGTCAGCCGGCGGATCGAGCTGGTGGTGCTCATGGACTTCTCCTTCGTGGTTGTGTTGCTGCGGTTGTTGTTGACCGTCGTCCGTCCGAGGACGCCGCGCTGTCACCCGCGTGACACCGGGGCGAGTTCTTGTGTGAGCTGCGGCACTCGTCCCGGCGGATCGCGGAAGCTCCGGGCTCGGGGACGAGAGAGAGGGCCTGCGCAGAACGCGGTGCTGTCGCACCGGCCGACGCGGGGCCGGCTTCTGCCACACCGAGATGAAAGTCGCCGCTGGCGGGATCAAGCGGAGAAGGGGAAAGGAGAGCATCCAAACTCTGGACGACGATGGGGCCGCCCACCCGAGCAACTGCGTGCCACCGGACCAGTGGTCGGCCTTCTGCTGCTACTCGGCGCCCCTGCCGCGGCGGCGGTCGTCGCCAAGGGTTTGGTCACCCATCAGGTGCAAGCGCCGTGCAGAAGACCACCGCGACCCTGAGTAGCTTGCGCGGCACCCGCTCGGTCCTGTCGAGGCGAGAAACCTGGTGCTCGCCCAGCGACAAAGGCCGTTTCCCCACGATCCCCGACAAAGACAACAGAGCGCGCGCATCGTGGGTCGAAGAGCGACTGCAATCCGTAGAGAGGTCCGTAAATTCATCGCTGCGGCGGTTAACCTGGCCGCACGGCACTGTGCTGCGTAATTCGCGGCCACTGAGGAGCCTCCATGGCCCAAACGCTATCGCTTCGAAGGGCCGCACCCTGGTCGGGCATCGCGTTCGCGCTAGCGATCACCGGGGCCCTGTCATGGATAAAGGGTGGCCCACTGGAGCTCACAGTGGTTGCGCTGATCGGTGCTGCCACTTGTCTCCTCGTGGCCCTTGCGCGGCTCTTCGGGTCATCAGCCGAGCATTGGCTCAAGCTGGGCATTGCTTTGACGGCCCTGGTCGCGTCGGTGTATCTGTTCTCAGGGTTCTTGAATCCGGCTCCGGTGGCCGCGTCTTTCACCCGTGTTGGGGGCCCGACGCGCGTGGACACTGCAGAACTTGCGTCGCTGTTCTGGAGCACGTCACCGGTAAATGGGCCGCCGGTTGCCATGGCTCGAAATGACAGCAACGAGGCGGCATGGAAAGCGGCACGGTGCGCAACCGACCTTGACGTGCCACTGCTCATTCAACCGGCAGCCAACCAGAATCGGGTCTATCACCGATACCTGGCCAGGCTGGGGGCGACCAACGACCGGACGCGTCATGCGGACAAAAGCTGCCTCCCGAGCGCCGGCGCGAGTTGTGACGGGAAATGGTCAGTATTCCGTTCACCGAATCTTGAGGCAGAACGTGGGATCCTCTACCCAAAGCTGCCAGCCGGCTACTTCCCAATGTGCGACAAGTTGGCGGAGCGAGTTGTCATAGTCGTTCCGCAATCACCGGATTCTGCTCCAGACGTGGCGGTCGGCATCTCGCTGGCCGCGCACATGGCGAGGGACCCGCACGAGCAGTCGTCGGTCTCACTGATCATCATTCCTCGGTACATCGAGGCTGATCCGGCGCTGGAGCGACTGTTGAGAGGGCAAAAGCATCGGGTCCTCGGTGGAGTCGTTCTGGGTCAGACTGATGTGCTCCCGGAAGACGTTCGGAACCTCTCGCGACAACTGCTGACCGGTGTGAGTGGCTCTGACTTGCTCTCGCAACTGGGGGCAAACCTAGGGGCCCTAGATGGCCTGGTGGCCGCCGTTTTCGCAGTGTTCGGCTTGGCGGCCGTCGCTCAAAACGCGCCGTTGACGATCGTGCCCGCCGCCGCGCCAACCCTTGTGCATGGTGGTCGCGCACTACGTACGTTCGCCGCGACGGCCCGAAAACGGAGCGGGGGTGCCATGGAAGGGCGCGACACGAACGTTGATCCGCCGCCCACGCCGCACGAGTTGAAGGAGACAGTCGTGCTTCCAAAGAGAAGACCGGCTCGGGAAGCAAGAATCGACCTCCGAACGTGGATCGCCGAGCTAAGAGGTCGATCGGCCGAAGTGCATTTGAGGTCGAAAATGGTCGTCCGAGGGCGACTCGACCGTTTGGTTGAACTGAGCGAGGGCCGGATCCTGCTTGAGCTGACTTCCGCGACTGTCGTTCATGATCCCGAAGGGAGGCAGCCGACTCATGGCCAGGGGCCAATGGCTCCTCGCGGCCAAGCTCTGCTATTGCCCATGGACGATGTCGCATGGTTGACACATTCGGAGGACCCAGAGACCTCCGAGCCACCTTGAGGGGCAGCAACGGACACCGGCGGGGTCGGTGGTGGGTGCGGTCGAGCCACGGATCCGGGAGCGGTTGACAGCGTTCCCGACGATGCGGCCACGGTGATCGCGGAGCGGATCGGCTGGTCGCATTCGATCCGCACGCTCAGTGCGCGGGTCTCGCAGCTGCGCCCGGTGTAGCTGCCGCCGGATGCGGCATCGTGGACGAGCGATGTGGCTGGGGAGGTCGCGTCCCCAGGTTAGGCCTGAACGGCGCTTGCCCTGCTCAGGACCATGATCACGTGGGCGCGCCCGGAGGTATTCGAAACCCCAACCTTCTGATCCGTAGTCAGATGCTCTATCCGTTGAGCTACGGGCGCATGGCCCGAGGGCCGTGGCAACTGTACAAGACCGGCTCGGGCGCTCCGAATCGGCTCGTCAGGTGCTCTCGGGGCTGGCGCTCACGCTGACGTTCGGCTTCTTGATGTCGACCTTCGCCTGGCCGCCGAAGTAGAAGAAGGCGGCGACCCCTATGGCGAGGAGCAGGACGATCGCGACCAGGAATCCGGTCAGGGCGCCGCCGAGATCGGGCGCGTCGAGGCGGGCGGGCAGGGGACGGTCCATCGCGGGGCTCCCGAGGTCGGAAACAGGGGCGTACGGCGGTCTGCCGTAGCGCACGAGATACCCCGGACGCGTCCCCTCGAATCGCCCCCAGGTGTGGGCCCACCGGCGGGCGGGCACTATCGTCCTGCCGGCCTCGGTTGGCAAGGACCGTCGCCACTTGTCTCAGGAAACCCCCGTGCCGTATCACGGTCATGAGGCGTTACCGTGAGGCAGGCCTCGACCGGCGGGCGCGCCGCGACCGCCACCGATCGGAGCAGTCCGGCACCGCCCCCGGTTCGAGGGCGGACGGGGACCACGGGAAAGGGACCGCATCCACGATGACTGCCGAAGCGCTCGATGCCCCTACCAGGCACTCCGGTCTCCTCGGCTGGGTCCACGAGGTCGCGCAGCTGACCCAGCCGGACCACATCGTGTGGTGCGACGGCTCCGATCAGGAGTGGGACCGGCTGACCTCGCAACTCGTCGACACAGGCGCGCTCGTGCGCCTCGACGAGTCGAAGAAGCCCAACTCGTTCTGGGCGCGTACCGACCCCAGTGATGTCGCGCGGGTCGAGGAACGCACGTTCATCTGCTCGCGCGACGAGGCCGACGCCGGGGCCACCAACAACTGGATGGACCCCGATGAGATGAAGGCGGTGATGACCGACCTTTACCGGGGGTCGATGCGTGGCCGCACCATGTACGTCATCCCTTTCTGCATGGGACCGCTCGAGGCCGAGTCGCCGATGTTCGGCGTCGAGCTCACGGACTCGCCGTACGTCGTCGCGTCCATGCGCATCATGGCGCGCATGGGTGCCAAGGTGCTGGAGCGGATGGGCGACGACGCCCCCTTCGTACCCTGCCTCCACTCGGTCGGGGCGCCGCTGGAGCCAGGCGAGGCCGACGTCCCGTGGCCCTGCAACGACACGAAGTACATCACCCAGTTCCCCGAGGAACGCACGATCTGGAGCTACGGCTCCGGCTACGGCGGCAACTCGCTGCTCGGCAAGAAGTGCTTCTCCCTCCGCATCGCCTCGGTCATGGCGCGCGACGAGGGCTGGCTCGCCGAGCACATGCTCATCCTGAAGCTCACCTCTCCGGAGGGGCAGGTCTACTACGTCGCCGCGGCGTTCCCGAGCGCCTGCGGAAAGACGAACCTCGCGATGCTCGAGCCCACCCTCGAGGGCTGGAAGGTCGAGACGCTGGGTGACGACATCGCGTGGATGCGTTTCGGGGAGGACGGCCGGCTCTACGCGCTCAATCCGGAGTTCGGACTGTTCGGCGTCGCGCCGGGCACGGGCTGGGACACCAACCCCAACGCGATGCGCACCATCGCCCGGGGCAACTCGGTGTTCACCAACGTCGCGCTCACCGACGACGGCGACATCTGGTGGGAGGGCATGACCGACAAGCCGCCGAGCCACCTGACCGACTGGAAGGGCCGCGACTGGACGCCGGAGTCGGACGAGCCCTCGGCGCACCCCAACAGCCGGTTCTGTACACCGATCACCCAGTGCCCGATCATCGCACCCGAGTACGACGACCCCGAGGGCGTGCCGATCTCGGCCATCCTGTTCGGCGGTCGCCGCAAGACGACCGTGCCCCTCGTCACCGAGGCGCGCGACTGGGTGCACGGCGTGTTCATGGGCGCGACACTCTCGTCGGAGACCACCGCCGCCGCAGCCGGCGAGGTCGGCGTCATCCGTCGTGACCCGATGGCGATGTTGCCGTTCATCGGCTACAACGCGGGTGACTATCTCAACCACTGGGTCCAGCTCGGGAAGGCTGCTGACGCGTCCAAGCTGCCCCGCATCTTCTACGTCAACTGGTTCCGTCGCGACGACGACGGCGGCTTCCTGTGGCCGGGGTTCGGCGAGAACGGCCGCGTCCTCAAGTGGGCCATCGAGCGGATCGAAGGGAAGGTGGCGGCGATGGAGACCCCGATCGGCCATGTCCCGACACCGGAGTCCCTCGACGTGAGCGGCCTGGACATGACGGCGGAGCAGATCGAGCGAGTGCTCGCGGTCGACCCCGACGAATGGCGCGAGGAGCTGACGCAGATCCAGCAGTGGTTCGAGAAGATCGGCACCGACAAGGTGCCGGTCATGCTCTGGACCGAGCTCGACGGGCTCCGGGCCCGCCTCGGCGACGAGTGAGCAGCAGGCAGTAGGCGCGACAGCTCAGCGGCTCTTCACTCCCGTTCGCCGAGTCTCGTCCTTCATCTTCTTCGTGTCGCGCGGCGGCAGCTGGATCGTCTCCTCCGCCTCGCCCATGCCGGCCTGCAGCTCGCGGCCACGCTCCAGCTCGGCGTTGAACTCGGCGCCGAACAGCACGGCGACGTTCGAGATCCACAGCCACACGAGAAACACGACCACGGCACCGAGAGCGCCGTACGTCTTGTTGTAGGAGGAGAAGTTCGCGACGTAGAAGGCAAAGCCCGCCGAGGCGACGATCCAGACCACGAGCGCGAGGAAGCCGCCCATGGTGAACCACCTGAACTTCGGCTGCTTGACGTTCGGCGTCGCGTAGTAGAGCAAGGAGAAGATCAGGCTGATGACGACAGCCATCACCGGCCACTTCGCGATGTCCCAGACGGTCACGATGGAGCCACCGAGCCCGACCGCGTCCCCCACCGCTTGCGCGACCGGGCCGGTGACGACGAGAGCTAGGGCGACCAGGGCGATCAGGATGATGCAGATCAGCGTGACCAACAACTGAACAGGCCGCAGCTTGTAGAAGGGCCTGCCCTCCTCGACCTCGTAGATCGCGTTGGCGGCCCTGCTGAAGGCCCCGACGTATCCCGAGGCCGACCACAGAGCCGCGGCGAGGCCCAGTATCAAGGCGAAGCCGGCGGAGTGGTTCTGGGCGATCTGCTGCACCGGGTTGGCGAACGTCTTGACCGCCGAGGAGGGACCGAGGCTGTCCACGATCTTCAACAGCGCGTCGGTGGTCTTCTTCGGGTCACCGACAAGCCCGATCAGCGACGTCATCGCGATCAGCGCCGGGAACATCGCCAGCACGCCGTAGTAGGTCAGCGCCGCGGCCCAGTCGGTGCAGTTGTCGTCCTTGAACTCGGTGACTGTGCGCTTGAGCACACCCCACCACGAACGGCGGTTCAGGTCGCTGGGCTCCTCCGGCTTGCGCGGGTCGTCCGGGTCGGGCAAGTGCTCGATCGACGCGTCGCTGTCTTCGCTCATGTCAGGGGGCTTGCCCCTGACGCGCAGCTCAAACCCGTCGCCACAGGACGTGATGCGGCGATACCGGGAGGGGACCCGATTCCGGAAAGGGAACCGGTTTGACCGCCGTAGCCGTGGCTACCGAAAGAAGACAGCCGCCCGACCTGGGTGGCGCGTAAGAAAGGGAAGGACCATGACCGATGCACCAGGCGGCTACCAGCCGCCCAGTGACCGGGGGCTCGGCGAGGTGAGCGGGGACTACCCCGGCACGGCCGCTCCTGCCGATGGCTCCTCGTCATCGTCTAAGTCCGACGTGGCCAAGGAGCAGGCCGGCCAACTCGGCCAGACCGCCAAGGACTCCGGCCGCCAGGTGGCCGCGACCGCGACAGAACAGGCCAAGGGCGTAGCCGACGAGACGCGTCGGCAGGCCAAAGACCTCACCCGCGAGGTCGCAAGCCAGGTCAACGAACAGGCTGCCGCGCAGAAGGAAAAGGCGACGGGCGCCTTGCGTGGCCTGAGCGACGAGCTGCGCTCGATGGCAGCGCACAACCAGCAGTCGGGGCCTGCCAGCGACCTGGCCAACCAGGCCGCTGACAAGCTGGGCGAGGTCGCCCGGTGGCTCGACCAGCGGGAGCCCGGCCACCTGGTCGAAGAGGTCCGCAACGTGGCTCGCCGCAAGCCGGGCGCCTTCCTCGTCGGGGCGGCTGTTGCGGGCGTGGTCGTCGGGCGGCTCACGCGCGGAGCCGTGCAGTCCGCCCGCAACGACGACCCGGACGACGGCGTCGTCACGAACGGGTTCGTCGCCGAGACGTACCCGGACGAGAGCACGCCGATAGGGACCGCCGCGGCCGCCGAGACCGAGGTCCTGATCGTCGAGGACGCACCGGTCGCCAGCGGCGGCTACGCGCAGGGGCAGGTCCGATGAATACCTCCGACCAGCTGCATCCCACCTCGACGGCCGAGTCGAGACCCGACGTCTCGGGGACCTCGGTCGGCGCACTGATCAGCGAGGTGACCAGCGACCTGACGACGCTCATGCGTCAGGAGCTGGAGCTCGCCAAGGCCGAGATCAAGCAGGAGGCCGTCAAGAGCGGCAAGGCCGCCGGCATGCTCGGCGCCGCCGGGTTCGCCGGCTACATGGTCGTGCTGTTCCTCTCGATCGCCCTCTGGTGGGGGCTCGCCAACGTGATGGACGAGGCCTGGGCGGCACTCCTGGTCGCCGCGATCTGGGCGATCGTCGCTGGGGTGCTCGCCGTGAGCGGTCGCGCGAAGATGCGCGAGATCAACCCCAAGCCCGAACGGACCGTGGACACGCTCAAGGAAGTCCCTGACGCACTGAAGGGTCGGTAACCAGCATGACGACGAACAACCCCGAGGACATCCGCAGGGACATCGAATTGACTCGGCAGGAGCTCAGCCGCGACGTCGACGCCCTCACCGAGAAAGTGAGCCCGGCGCGGGTGGTAGAGCGGCGCGTGGATCGCGCCCGCGACGCGGTGGGCAGCGTGAAGGAGAAGGTCATGGGACGCTCCTCGCCTGCCGGCGGTGCGAACGGCGGTCTCAGCGCTGCCGGCGACAGCGTGTCATCCGCTGCGTCGAGCGTCGCCGGTGCCGCGGCCTCCGCGCCGGACCAGGCGCGACAGCGCACGCAGGGCAACCCGCTCGCCGCAGGGCTGATCGCCTTCGGAGCCGGCTGGCTGGTGGCCTCTCTGCTACCGGCCACCGAGAAGGAGGAACAGGGGGCCGCAGCGCTGAAGAACCAGGCCGCCGAGCATTCGGACCTGCTCAAGCAACCGCTCAGCGAGGCAGCCGGTGAGATGAAGGACAACCTGACGGGCCCGGTGCAGCAGGCCGCCGAGTCCGTGAAGTCCACCGCTCAGCAAGGCGTGGCAACGGTGAAGGACGAGGCCCGGTCGGCCACCGACGACGTCGCGGACCAGGCCCGCGACGCGAAGGAGACCGTCGCGGGCGACTCGTCCGGCTCCACCTCCACCGTGGGGGGCACGCCGGTGGGGTCGCACCCGTCGTCCAGCTGACTGTCCGGCACGTTTCCGACGAAGGGGCCCCCGCGCGGCGGTGGGCCCCTTCGTCTGTGTCGGTGATCGCGTGATGGCGGAGGCGGAGGGATTTGAACCCTCGATGGGCTGTAGACCCAAACCGCATTAGCAGTGCGGCGCCATAGACCGGACTAGGCGACGCCTCCCCGCAACCAGGTCGGCAGGCCGGCCGGTCGCAGCGCTCAGGCTACCCGGCGTGCGTCACGCCCGGCAAAGCGTCCGGGGCATGACCGGACCGGCGCCGCCGCGTCAGCCGCTGCCGCCGGGACCGGCCATGGTCTGCACGGCGAGGGCTCCGTCGGCGTACCGCTTGCGCAGCACCTTCTTGTCGAACTTCCCGACGGACGTCTTGGGCACCTCGTCGATGAAGGCCCACCGCTCCGGCAGCTGCCAGGAGGCGACCCGCTCCGCGAGGAACGCCCGCAGCTGCTCGACGTCGACCGTCTCGCCCTCGCGTACGACGACGCTGGCGAGGGGCCTCTCGCCCCACCTCTCGTCCGGGACGCCGACAACCGATGCCTCCGCGACCGCGGGGTGGGCCATCAGCGCGTTCTCGAGCTCGACCGAGGAGATCCACTCGCCACCGGACTTGATGACGTCCTTCGACCGGTCGGTCAGCGTCAGAAACCCGTCCGCAGAGATCGAGCCGACGTCGCCCGTGCGCAGCCAGCCGTCGTGGAACTTCTCGGGGTCGTCGTCGTGGTAGTACGACGCCGTCACCCACGGGCCCCGGACCTGCAGCTCGCCGACCGACGTCCCGTCGTGCGGCACGAACGAACCGTCCGGCCCGACCAGCCGGTGCTGCACGGCGCAGGTGAGCCGGCCCTGCGTGATGCGGTAGGGCCACGCCTCCTCACCGTCGACGCCACGCGGCAGCTGGCAGACGGAGCCCAGCGGTGACGTCTCGGTCATGCCCCAGGCATGGATGATGTGCAGGCCGTGCCGTTCCTCGAACGCCTTCATCAGCGCCGGCGGGCAGGCCGACCCGCCGACCACCACGTTGCGCAGCGACGAGACGTCCGAGGGCTGTGCATCGAGGTGCGCGAGCAGGGCGGTCCAGATGGTCGGCACCGCACCGGCGATGGTCGGTCGCTGCGACTCGATCAGCTGCGCCAGCGGCTCGGGCGTGAGGAAACGGTCGGGCATCACCATCGACGTACCGACCATCATCGCGGCGTAGGGCAACCCCCACGCCATCGCGTGGAACATGGGTACGACGACGAGCACCGTGTCCCGCGCGTTGAGGGTGAACCCGTCGCCCATGCACACCTGCATCGAGTGCAGGTAGATCGACCGGTGGCTGTAGGCCACGCCCTTGGGGTTGCCGGTCGTGCCGCTCGTGTAGCACATCGCCGCCGCGTCGTGCTCGTCCACCTCGACCCAGTCGAAGGTGTCGGGCTGGTCGGCGATCAGGTCCTCCCACGCGTGCACGAGGAGGTCCAGCCCGTCGAGCACGGAGATGTCGGCGGCCCCGTTGACCACCACGTGCCGCACCGACGGGCACTGCGCAAGCACCTTGGCAAGCAGCGGCAACGCCGAGCCGTCGGCAAGCACGACGACGTCCTCGGCATGGTCGATGATGTAGGCGAGCTGGTCGGGAAAGAGCCGCACGTTGAGGGTGTGCAGCACCGCGCCCATCGCCGGCACGGCCAGATAGGCCTCGAGGTGCTCCTGGTTGTTCCACATGAAGGTGCCGACCCGCTGGTCGCCCGTCACACCGAGCCCGCGCAGGGCGTTGGCCAGCTGGGCGGCGCGCCGGCCGACGTCGGCGAAGGTGGCCCGGCGTACGCCGTCGCCGGTGCTCGTCACGACCTCGCTGCTCCCGTGGACCGTGGTGCCGTAGCGCACGATGCTGGCGATCGACAGGGGGACGTCCTGCATCGTGCTACGCATCTGCGCCTCCACGCGGGTCATGCTCGGCCGGTCCAGCCCACCCTAGGGGCATGACCAGCCGCTGTGCAGGGACGGGAAATTCTTCGTCAACCCCTCAGGTTTGGGTCCTTGTGGGCCGATGTGACCCTTGTGAGCGTCGCGGCGAAGCCAGCGGCCGGGCCCACCTACCATCCGAGCGGGCTTCGGCGACCGCGCGTACCCAACGCGCGCCAGTTGCAAGCCGTCATCGAAGCGCAGAGCAGGCTGGCCTGCGCGCCGCCCGACCCGGCCACCATCTTCACCATGCTGGCCGAGGCCGTATGCGCCGTGGTCGACGCGGAAGGCGCCGTCACGGGTCAGCCGGTAGGCGAGGTCGTCGTGGCACGCGCGACGGCCGGCACCACCCGGCTGGTCGTCGGCGACACCATCCCGGTGGAGGGTTCCCTCAGCGGTCTGGCGCTACGTACCCGTCGCGCGCAGCTGTGCACCGACGGTCGCCGTGACCCGCGTACCTCCCGTGCGATCGCCAAGCGCACGGCCACGCTCTCCGTGGCGGCCGTCCCGCTGGTGCACAACGGTGAGGTCATCGCACTGATCGCCGCCCTGTCGTCCCAGCCGTTCGCCTTCGACGAGACCGAGCTCGAGGTGCTCGAGATGCTCGCCGACGTGGGCGCGAACCGCCTCGCCCATGCCCTCGACCTGCGCTCGCGGGACGCCATCCAGGCGCGCGCGACGGCCGTGCTCGAGGCGATGACCGACGGCATGGTCGTGCAGGACCTCGAGGGCTTCATCGTCTTCGCCAACCGCGCCGCGGAGCGGGCTCTGGGCATGACCGTGGAGCAGCTGCTCGGGCGCAGCAGCTACGAGGACCACTGGCGCACCGTCCACCCTGACGGCTCGCCATGGCCGGCGACCGAGCACCCCTCGGCGGTCGCCCTGGCGACCGGTGAGGCGCAGCACGACCAGCTGCTGGGCCTTCAGCTGCCCGGCTCCGAGCTGCGTTGGCTGTGCGTGAACGCGGTGCCTGTGCACGATGTCGCCGGCGAGATGTCGGCGGTCGTGTGCTCCTTCGCCGACGTCACCGACCAGTACGACGCCGACGCGGCCCTGGCCGCGAGCGAACAGCACTTCCGGGTGGCCTTCGACAACGCCCCGATCGGCATGTCGATGATCAGCCTGACCCCCGGCACGGCGGGCCAGTACCTGCGTGCCAACGCGGCGTTCTGCGCCATGTTGGGCTACTCACCCGACGAGCTCGCCGGCCGCACGATGGCCGAATGCACCCATCCCGGCGACATCGAGACGGACTTGCGCCGCTTCCAGGGCGTGCTGCAGGGCCGGGTCACCCAGCTCGCGTTCGACAAGCGGTTCCGCGCTAAGGACGGCAGCACGGTCTACGCCTGGCTGACCAGCTCGGTCGCGGTGGGACCCGACGGCGACGCCCTCTACCTCATCACGCACGCGCTGGACGTCACCGAGCGCCGGAAGGAGCAGGCCGAGCTCGAGCGCCTCGCACTGACCGACACGTTGACCGGGCTGGCCAACCGCGCCCTGCTGACCGACCGGCTCGACCAGGCGCTGGCCCGGTTGCAGCGTGTCGAGGGCTCGTGTGCCTTGCTGCTGCTGGACATCGACCGCTTCAAGCTGGTCAACGACTCCCTCGGGCACCAGGTCGGCGACGCCCTGCTCATCGAGGTCGCGGCGAGACTCCAGGCACTCAGCCGGGCCGACGCCACGGTCGCGCGGCTGGGCGGTGACGAGTTCGTCGTGCTGATCGAGGGCATCACCCATCTGGACGACCTGCATGCCATCGTCGCGCGGCTGCTGGAGACCCTGCGGCGGCCCTACGTGCTCGCCGGCCGCGACGAACCGTTCGTCGCCACCGCCAGCATCGGGGTCGCCGTCGCGTCGACCCCCGATCGGTCGCACAGCGACCTCTACCGCGAGGCTGACCTCGCCCTCTACCGGGCCAAGGACGACGGGCGCGACCAGTACGCCCTCTTCGACGACGCGCTGCGCGCGAGGGTCGAGGCACGGGTCGAGGCGGAGACGCTGCTGCGCAGGGCCCTCGCCGAGGACCTCCTGGTACCGCACTTCCAGCCGCTCCTCGACCTGTCCTGCGGCCGCGTCCGCGCCGCCGAGGCACTCGCCCGCATCGCCGACCCGGTCCGCGGCCTCGTCCTCCCGGGTGACTTCATCGACGCGGCCGAGGACACCGGGCTGATCGTGGAGCTCGACGCCCGCATGTTCGAGCTGAGCCTGCGGGCGTTCGCCAGCTGGGTCAAGGATCCCGAGCTGGCCGTGCAGCGCATCTCGACCAACGTCTCGGCCCGATCCCTCGGCGACCGCGGCTTCGTCGACCGGATGCACGCGGCGATGCGCTGGTATGGCGTCGACGGGTCGGCGATCCGCGTGGAGATCACCGAGAGCACCCTGCTCGCCATCACCCCCGTCGTGACCGAGTCGCTGCAGCGGATCGCCGAGCTGGGCATGGACGTCGGCCTCGACGACTTCGGCACCGGCTACTCCGCCCTGGGCTACCTGCAGCGCTTCGACCTGCGCTTCCTCAAGATCGACCGGTCGTTCGTCACCCGGCTGGGGGTCAGCCGTCAGGACGACGCGGTGGTGGCCGCGGTCGTCGCTCTCGCGCACGCCCACGACCTCGCCGTCGTGGCCGAGGGCGTCGAGACCGAGCACCAGCTGGCCGCGCTGCGGGCGATGGGCTGCGACGAGGCCCAGGGCTTCCTGGTCGGACGCCCCGTGCCGACCGAGGAGCTGGCCGACCTGCTGCGGGCCGACCAGCTCTGGTGAGCCACCGGCACCGTCGTACGGTGACCGACATGGACCTCGCCGCGCACGACCGCCCCCGGGGCGCACGACTCGTGGGGCGGTGGCCGTGACGGCCGCCGCCCGTCTGGTCTCCCGCAACCCTGCCCGTCTCGACGAGGTGGTGCTCGAGCGGGACGGCACCGACCCCGACGGGTTCGTCGCCGTCTGCCGACGCGCGCGCGAGGCGCAGCAGGGTTGGGCCCGGGTGCCGGCTCCGGCCCGCGGGCGGGTGATCGCGCAGGTCGGCCGGCTGGTCGAGGCGAACAAGGCCGCGCTGGCGGCGCTGGTCACCCGCGAGATCGGCAAGCCCTACGCCGAGGCGCTCGGCGAGGTGCAGGAGATCGTCGACACCTGCGACTTCTTCCTCGGCGAGGGGCGCCGGCTCTACGGCCAGACGGTCCCGAGCGAGATGCCCGACAAGCAGCTGTTCACCTTTCGCGTGCCGGTGGGCGTCGCCGCGATCGTGACGGCGGCGAACTTCCCCGTCGCGGTGCCCTCGTGGTACGTCGTGCCGGCGCTGGTGTGCGGCAACGCCGTGGTGTGGAAGCCGTCGGAGTCGGCACCGGCCGTCGCCGAGGCCCTCGCGTCGCTGTTCTGGCACGGCGGTGTGCCACGCGAGGTGCTGCAGGTCGTGCATGCCGACGGGCCGACGGCGTTCGAGGGACTGTCCGCGGCACTGGAGGCGGGTGTCGTGGACAAGGTCGGCTTCACCGGATCGACGACCGTCGGACGGCGCATCGGCGAGCTCGCCGGGCGCCACCTGCAGTCGGCCTGTCTCGAGCTCGGCGGCAAGAACCCCCTGGTCGTCACCGCCGACGCCGACCTCGACCTCGCCGTGGACGGCGCGCTGTTCAGCGGGTTCGGCACCGCCGGGCAGCGCTGCACCTCTCTCGGCACCGCGTTCGTGCACCGCAGCGTGTACGACGAGTTCGTGGCGCGCCTCGGTGCGGCACTGGCGGCAGCGCCGGTGGGCGAGCCGACGGGTGACGTGCTGTTCGGGCCGCTGATCAACGAGAACTACCTGGCGGCGTTCGAGAAGCACCTCGACCTCGTGCAGCCGCACCACGGCGTACACGGCTCGACGGGGACGGGCCGGATCACCGGCGACAACCCCCGCGAAGGCTTCGTCGGTGATCCGTCGACCGGCTTGTACGTGCACCCCACCGTGGTGAGCGGCGTATCGGCCGAGGACGAGCTGTACCGCGTCGAGACCTTCGGGCCGCTGATCGGCGTAGGGGTGTGGGACTCGTTCGACGAGGCCGTCGAGCTCGCGAACGGCCACGGCTACGGGCTCTCGGCCGCGATCTACACCTCGGACGCGGCGACGGCGTTCCGCTTCCGCGAACGCTGCTCGGCCGGCATGGTCAGCGTCAACAACTCGACGTCGGGCGCCGAGGCGCACCTGCCCTTCGGCGGCAACGGGCTCTCGGGCAACGGCTCTCGCCAGTCGGGCATCTGGGTGCTCGACCAGTTCACCCGTTGGCAGTCGATGAACTGGGACTACGCCGGCACGCTGCAGAAGGCGCAGCTGGACACGCCCGGGATCGGCCAGGGGCTCGGCGGCGGGTTCGCCGACGCGGCGTACGACCCCGGTTTCCGCCTCTGACCCGCCGCCCCCCTTCCCGTGCCCCTCTTCCCGTGCCCCCCTTCCCGTGATCGTGAGGAGGATCAGCACCCGATCCGTGCCGGATCCCCTCACGATCACCGATCCCGGGGCGCGGATCGGCGCACGCCCAGGACGGCGGGTCAGGCGAGCACGCGCGGGTCGGTGGCCCGCATCGTGGTCGACACGTTGGCCTGGTTGAAGCCCTTGAAGCCACCGCGGCGGGCGAGGTTCTCCAGGTGCGAGCCGGGGGCGCCGCGCGCGAGGAACTCGGCGGCCTTCGTGGGGTGCAGCCCGCCGGTCTCGACGAGGGCGTCGATGCGCTCGCGCGTCACCGGCCAGCGCTCGGGCTCGGTGAACGCCTGGCGCAGGTGCGGCAGGTCGGAGAACGGCGTCATCTGCCCGATCGAGCGGGCGGCCAGGTCGTCGCGCAGCCGGTCGAAGTCGAACTGCCCCTCGAGGTGGTGCATGCCGGCCTGCAGGACCGACTCGCCGTGCAGGAAGCACCACAGCCCGACGGTGCCCAGCCCGTCGGTGCGGTCGGGCGCGGCCGGAAGCTCGACCGACGCGAAGTCGATGGCGACCTCGTCGGGCGTCAGGTCGACGTCGGCGAACACGACCAGGCCAGCGCCGCGGTGCTCGAGCACCTGCGCCCCCCAGCCGGCCTCCTCACCGGCATAGAAGCGCTCGCGCAGCTGGAACCCGAGGACGCGCAAGATGTCGATCAGCTCGCGGAACGTGCCGCGCGACGACCGGAACGTGTGGTGGTCGTGGTTGCCCCAGCCCAGCCCGAGCCGGTTCTGGCGGGCGTGCTGCACGGCGGCCGCGGTGTTGCGACTCATCCAGTAGCCCCGCTCGACCTCCATCACGTACGACGCCGCGAGGTCCGCACCGACCTCGGCCACCATCGCCTCGGCCCGCTCGCGCGCCTCCCGCATCCCGTCGCGCGCACCCAGGAGACCGTAGGCGCGAGGCCGCTCCGCCCACTGTCGCCGCGCCCGCAGCGCCGCGTCGGCGTCCAGCTCGGCGGGGAGCACTCCCGATGCCCAGGACCGGCGCTCGACGCCGAGCACGGGTTGGCCCTCCTCGTCGGGATGGTGCACGGCGGCGCTGCGGTAGCCGGCGTACGGCGAGCCGCTCACGCCTGCGCCGCCGTGGGCGGCCGCGAAGGCCGCGGCGTCGTCGACCCGCAGCGCGAGCAGCGGCGGACCGGGTACGACGGCGGGCAGCTGCGCCCCCGGGTGCCGCCAGACCCCGGGGCTGGTGCCCGGCGCGTGGACGAAGCCGGCGGCGCTGAGCGCGGCCGGGTCGACGTCTGCGCCCACGTGGTCGAGCCAGTCACCGATGCCGGTGGAGGTCTCGGCCGGGAGCCGCTCGGCGAGCACTCTGCCGGCCGGACTCGCGGCGAGCGCCGACCGCACGAGGGAGGCGACGAGCGCCTCGGCCTCGGGATGGGTCTGCCAGTCGAAGCTGTCCACGACGTGTCAGCGCTGTTGCGGGGCGGACCGGGCCGCTCGGGCAGCCCGGTTGGCGCGGGTGCGACGCAGGTCGATGACCTGCGCGGCCGCGGGGTGTACGTCGCCTGCGGCGTCGTAGGTGATGCGCTGGTCGGGTACGCCCATGTCGCGCAGCCGGCCCAGCGTCGCACGGGTCATCGCCGGTGAGCCGCACACCACCACGTCGTGCTCGCTCCACGGTCCGCGCCGGGCGAGCACGTCAGGCAGGTTGCCCCGCTCCCCGGCCCAGCCCGGGTCGTCGGAGACGCACGGGAGGACGGTCAGCCAAGAGTGCATGGCGGCGAGACGCTGCAGCGCGGCGAGGTCGTACAGCTCGTTGCGGGTGGGGACCCCGAACAGCAGCGTGACCCTGCGCGCCGTGTTCCACCGGGTCATCTCGTCGATCATCGCCTTGACAGGAGCCAGCCCCGTGCCGCCTGCGACGCAGACGACGTCACGGCGTGACTGCTTGTCGATGGCCATCTCACCCATCGGCTGGCCCAGCTTGAGGATGTCGCCGACCCTGGCCCGCCACACCAGAGGTCCGCTGACGAAGCCGCCACCCACCACGCGGACGTGGAACTCGACCAAACCGTCGGGACTCGGGCCGGTCGCCATCGAGTAGGTGCGCCACGACCGCGGCTGGTAGGACGTCTCGATGCTCGTGAACTGGCCGGCGCGGTAGTGGAAGGGCCGGTCCGGGCGCACCGTGATCACGGCGATGTCCTCGGCGCGGCGCTCGTGGGCGACGATCTCAGCGTCCCACCAGGCCGGTTCAACCCGCGCCGACAGGTGCGCGCCCTCCATCATCGTGGTCGCCAGATAGGTGTAGGCCCGCCGCCAGGCGTCCTCGAGCTCCGGGACCCAGAACTGCTCGCTGTACGTGCGCAGCGCGGTGATCAGGGCGCGCCCGACCGCGGCGTACTGCTCCGGGCGGACGTCGAACTTGCGGTGATCCCTCCCCAGCGCCTGCAGCATCGGCACGAACTTCTCGGGCTCCGCGAGGTGGCCGACGGCGCTGGTCAGCGCCCGGAACAGCCGCTCCCGCTGGACGTCCATCGCCGCAGGGAACATCGAGCGCAGCTGTGGGTTCTCCAGAAACAGGGAGGCGTAGAAGTACCCGACGACCCGATCGGACTGGTCGGAGATCAGCTGGAGGTTCTCCTCGAGGAGCGCGATGTCGTCCTCCAGGGGCGGGATCGCTCGCTCGAACTGGTCGCCGGTCGAGTCCATGCGCCCGCTCTCGTCCTCTCTGCACCTCGTCGCAGCGGCGCCGCAGCAGGTCCCGCAGCCCCGTCGGTGCGATTCGCCTTCGGGACGGCACCCTCGCCGCCGGCCCGAGACCGAGGGGTCAGGTTACGCGCTCCGGACCGCCGCGCCTATCCCGGCTCCCGACCCCCGGGATGGCCCGGCAAAAGCCCAGGCAGCCACGCGATCGAGCCCCGCGCCGCGGCGTCGTACCGCTGTCCCGACGCCGGCTGCGCAGTCCGGGTCAGGTTGGAGGCCGGTGGCGTCGATAGTCCTCGGGTGAGGTCACGCCCGGCGCTGGTCGCCCCCCTGCTCTCCGCCCTGTTCGCCGTCCTCGCGGTCACGGTGCTCCTCGCCGTGGCCCCGACACCGGCCCAGAGCGCCCTGCCTCGGCTGCCCGGCACGCGCTGCCCGGTGTTCCCGGCGGACAACTACTGGCACGCCCGGGTCAGCGGCCTCCCGGTGCACCCGCGCAGCGGCCAATGGCTGGCGCACATGTCGCCGGACCGCCGGCTGCATCCCGACTTCGGGCCGTCCTTCGGCGCGGCACCGACCGACTACGGCATCCCGGTGACCGTCGTCGGCCGTGCTCATCCCAAGGTCGCGGTGCGGTTCACCTACCGGTCCGAGAGCGACCGGCTGCGCTACCCGCTGGGCCGGGACACCAGGATCGAGGGCGGCCGCGGCTCGGACGGCGACCGGCACGCGATCGTGGTGGACCGCTCGACGTGCCGGCTCTACGAGACCTGGGCCACCCAGCAGGACCCGAACGGCACGTGGCGGGCCGGGTCCGGGGCGTCGTGGCGGCTGCGGAGCAACCTGCTGCGCCCGCAGGGCTGGACGTCGGCGGACGCTGCGGGCCTGCCCATCCTGCCCGGTCTGCTGCGCTACGACGAGGTGCTCGCGGGCCGGGTGGACCACGCGGTGCGGTTCACGACGGACGTGACCGACCGGGCCCACATCTGGCCGGCGCGCCACGACGCCGGGTCGGTCAGCGACCCGTCGTACCCCCCGATGGGTGCACGGTTCCGGCTCAAGGCGTCCTACCCGATCGCCTCCTACGGCCGCCCCGCACGGACGGTGCTGCGCGCGATGAAGACCTACGGGCTGGTGCTGGCCGACAACGGCTCACCGTGGTTCTTCCAGGGCACGCGCGACGCCCGCTGGAGCACCAGCCTGCTCGACGACCTCAAGCGGGTGCCCGCCTCGGCTTTCGAGGCGGTCGACACCGCGCCACTGCGCGTCGGCAACGGCAGCGCCCGCGCCCGCTGAACCGCGGCGGTCGGCGCCGCCGGCTGAACCGCGCGGGGCGCCGCCCGCTCAGCGGGCCTGGCAGACCGGGCACCAGAAGAGGTTGCGGGCCGCCATCACCTCGGTGCGCACCGGCGTGCCGCACACCCGGCACGGCAGCCCGGCCCGGCGGTAGACGTAGTGGGCGTCCTCGCTGCGCACCCGGCCGCCGCGCTCCCGGTCGGCCGGGCGCGTGGTGACGATGCGACCCGTGCGCAGGCCCGCTCGCAGCAGCAGGACGAGGTCCGCCCATAGCGCCTGCCACTCGACTGCCGTCACCTCGCGGCCTGCCCGGTGCGGGTCCATGCCCGCCCGGAACAGCGACTCGGCCCGGTAGACGTTGCCGACGCCGGCCAGGACCGACTGGTCCATGAGCAGCTGCCCGATCGGGGCGCGGCTGCGCGCGATCCGGGCCCAGGCTCGGTCGGGGTCGGCGCCCCGCCGCAGGGGGTCGGGGCCCAGCCTGGCGAGCAGCAGCCGCTTGTCGGCCGGTGTCCAGACCTCCACGGCGGTGGCCCCGCGCAGGTCGGCGTACGACCCGTCGGAGACCAGGCGCACCCGTACGGCGCCGCGCGGCTCGGGCGCCGGAGTGTCGCCGAACGTCCACGCGCCGATGAGGCCCAGGTGCACGTGCAGCAGCCGTTGCCCGGCGAACTCGAGGAAGAGGTGCTTGCCGTGGGCGTCGGTGCCCTCCAGCCGACGTCCGTCCAGGAGCGCGGCGCCCTCGACGAAGCGTCCCTGCGGGCTGGTCACCGCGACGTGGTGGCCCCCGAACCGTCGCTTGTGCTCCGCCGCGTGCCGGCGGATGGTGTGTCCCTCAGGCACGCCTGCCTCCGTGGTCCTCGGCCGATCCGGCTAGGCCGGTCGCGTGGTGGCAGGTGGGGCTGCCGCGGGCGCCTCCTCGCGCAGGATCTGCGCGCGCAGGGCCGCGTCGAAGCGCCGACCGAGCACGACCACCAGCGCGAATGCGGCGACACCGGCCAGGACGAACGTACCGCGCAGCCCCAGCCCGAGGTCGAGCACGGCCGCCAGCCCCGCGACGGCGTACAGCGCGAGCATCAGCACCACCGAGATGCGCCCGGCCCGCCCCCGCGGCGCACCGCTCACCCACGTGCCGGCCAGCTTGCGGTACGACGACACCAGGACGGCCGACCCGACGGCGTAGACCAGCAGGGCGCTGAGGAACACCGCGAGGTTGCGGGTCTCGGCGCTGGCCAGCAGTCCACCGGCCAACAGGCCGAGGGTCGGGTGGTACCAGAGCGGCGTCACCGGCCGATCGTCCATGCCCCTCCTCCTACCAGCCTGCCCATTCCGTGGCGCCGCCCCCGTCCGTCCCGATGCGCCGCCGCCCCGTGATCGTGAGGGTAACCGGCACCGAAAACGTGCCGATCCGCCTCACGATCACCGTAAGCGGCGGCAAGCGCTGCGCCGCCCGTCCCGATGCGCCGCCGCCTCGTGATCGTGAGGGTAACCGGCACCGAAAACGTGCCGATCCGCCTCACGATCACGGTAAGCGCGGGGCGGGAGGGGAGTGGGCGCGGCGGGCGGGACCGTCAGCTGGCGGGACCGGTCTGCAGGTCGGCCTGGAGTACGTCGGTGCCGCCGAGCTCCGTGACGCCCACCGTGCCGGCCTGGTCCAGGGCCAGCGAGGCGCCCAGGTCGAGGCGGGCAGTGCCGTCGGCCATCGGGCGGAACGTGCCCGCGGGAACGCGCTTGCCGGAGTCGTCGGCCAGCCAGGCGCCGTACGACTTGCCGGGGGTCAGGCCCCGGACGTCCAGCGTGATCTCCGTCCCCCACGGCTGCGAGGACACCGTCGCGTTGCCCGTCGCCGGGGTACGGCCGGACAGCGCGACGTCGCGCCCCCCCGTGTCGTGGCCGACCGCGACGAACGCGCCCACGAGGGCGGCACCCAGCAGCACGACAGAGGCGGCAGCGAGCGTCACGCGGGTCCGCCACCGCCGGCGCTGGGCCGCCCGCTCGCCGTGGACCGAGGCGAGCACCCGGTCCAGCGCCGGTGACGGCGCCCGCGGGGCGGCTTCCTCGACGGGCGCGCTTGCCCGGGCCAACGCGGCGGCGACCGGACGCAGCCGCTCGACCTCGGCGGAGCACGACGCGCAGGAGCTCACGGCCTCCTCGACGAGCGCGGCCTCGTTTCGTCCCAGCTGGCCGAGCAGGTAGGGACCGAGGTCCTCGGGGCGCACCGCGCATTCGTGCCTCATCCCTCCCACCCCATCTCCTCGAGCGCCAGCCGCAGGGCGCGCAGGCCGTAGAAGGCGCGGCTGCGCGCGGTGCCCTCCGGGATGCCCAGCTCCACCGCGACCTCCGCGTAGGGCCGGGCCCGGTAGTAGGTCTCGACCAGCACCACCCGGTGTTCCGGACGGATGCGGCGCAGCGCCTCCTCCACCAGCCACGCGTCCAGGGCCCGCTCGAGCGGGTCGTCCAGGGGCTCCACCGACTCGGCCGGCTCCCGGTCGCGCGGCACCGGCCGCACACCTCGCGCCCGCGCCTCGTCGATGACCACGTTGCGCAGGATCGCGAACAGCCACGGCCGCAGCGGCCGGGAGGCGTCGTAGCGGTCGGCCGCCCGCCAGGCGCGCAGGAACGTCTCCTGCAGCGCCTCCTCGGCGGCCGCGGCGTCACCGAGGGCCTTGCGGGCGTAGCCGTAGAGCTCGTCGGCGTGCGAGCGCCAGGCCAGCCGGAGGCCGGGGTCGCAGGACAGGTCCAGGTCCGTGCTCTCTGCCTGCGGACGGCTGTCCCGCCGGAGTGCCACCGTCCTGCCTTCCTGGTTTCCCGGGTGAGCTGTCTTCCGGAGTACGGCCGGGACCGTGCCCACGTTCACCGGGCGACCCGTGACGACCACCATGGCAGTACGCCGATGAACGCGCCCCGCCGCCGGCCCGTATCCGGTACAGGACGCCCCGCCCGTCCCCGAGGCACGACCGGGCACCGGTCCGCATCCCTCAACGCTTCATGGAGGTCACCATCATGCGCCTGAACTCGCGTCTGGCACTCGCCGCAGCCGTGGCTGTCGGGGCCCTGGCTCTCAACCCCGCCGCCGCGCTCGCCCACGACGGCGGTCACGGCCGGCACGGCCACAACCTGATCAAGGCCGACCTCACACCCAGCAAGCCGACCGACCCGCCCATCTTCGAAGTGGGTCCGGGAGGGCTGCCGTGGGTGCTCGACAAGGGCGAGGTGCGCGTCCGGGAGGACGGCCGCACCGACGTACGCCTGGAGGGCCTGCAGATCCTGCGCGCCGATGGCAGCACTGACAACCCGGTCACCCTGATCACCGCCAGCCTCTACTGCGGGGGACAGCTCGCCGCGCGCAGCGCACAGCAGCCGCTGAGCGTGCCCGAGGGTGACGCCCGGTTCCGGGTCTGGCTGGCCGTCCCGCAGACGTGCGACATGGCCACCGTGCTGATCAACCCGCCGCCCAACGCGAAGACGGGTCAATTCGCCTACATCGCGAGCGCGATGGCGACGCCGGACGACGACCAGGACGACGACTGACAGGACAGCCTGACTACCGGCGCCGGTAGGCGCGCCGCGGGCCCACGAGGGTGGGTCACCCGCCGAGCGCCTCCCGGACGCCGGCGCCGTCGGACAGTCGTCGACGTGCCTCCGCCGCGTCCACTCCCGCGAGCAGCATGACGACGGCGACCTTGGTCTCGCCGTCCGCCGCCTCGAGCGCCGAGCCGGCCGCCGTCGTCGAGGCACCCGTGGCCTCGACGACGATGCGGTGCGCCCGGTCGCGCAGCTTCTCGTTGCCGGGGCGGACGTCGACCATCAGGTTGCCGAAGGTGCGTCCCAGGCGCACCATCACGAGCGTCGAGAGCGCGTTGAGCACCACCTTCTGCGCCGTCCCGGCCTTGAGCCGGGTGCTGCCGGCGATGACCTCCGGGCCGGTCACGACCTCGATGGCGACCTCGGCGGCACCGGAGATGGGCGCCCCCGCGTTGTTGGCGATCGCGACCGTCAGGCAGCCCAGCGCCCGGGCAGCACGCAGCCCCTCGAGGACGTAGGGCGTGCGACCGCTCGCCGAGATCCCGACGACGGCGTCGTCGGGCCCGGCTCCGACGGCTTCCAGCGACGCCACCGCGTCCGCACCGTGGTCCTCCGCGTCCTCCCGCGCGCCGCCGAGAGCGTCCTGACCGCCCGCGATGAGCGCGACGACGCGGCCTGGGTCGAGCCCGAACGTCGGCGGGCACTCCGCGGCGTCCAGCGCCGCGAGCCGCCCCGGCGTACCCGCCCCCAGGTAGAGCAGCCGACCGCCACGGCGCATCCGGTGCGCGACGGCGTCGACCGCACGCTCCAGTGAGCCGGCGGCCGCCTCCAGCGCAGCGTCCACCGCCCGCTGCTCGTCGAGCATCAACCGCACCAGCTCGTGCGTCGGCCGCAGGTCGAGGTCGGCCAGCTCTGGGCGCGCGCTCTCGGTGGTCAGGGCGGCGAGCTGCTCGTCCCGCACCCCGTCGTTCACGGTGTCCCCCTCATCCTCGGGTGTCGTGGTCGGTGACGAGCACCGCCTCGAGCGCGTCGAGGGTGGCGGCGGCCTTCTCGCCCTCGGCGCTGATCTCGACCTCCTGGCCCTGGGCAACGCCGAGCCCGAGCACCGCGAGGATGCTCCGGGCGTCCACCGGGGTCCCCCCGTCGACCGCGATGCGCACCGGGCCCGGTGCCGCAGCGGCCACCTTGACGAACATCGCCGCCGGCCGGGCATGCAGCCCCACCCGGCTCGCCACGGTCACTCTCCTGGTCACCATCCTCGCTCCTCCGCCGATGCGCCCACGCCGGTGCGGGCGCCCCTAGAGTCTGAGTCGTCACCGGGAGCCCGGACAGACCGCAGCGAGGAGGCCGCCGCCCGATGCCGGGGAGAGAGCGACGTCGCGTGTCTACGCTGCCGGGCGAGCTGGCCGAGGGCCGAAAAGGTGCGGCGCTGCAGGAGATTCTCGAGTCGTACGTCGCCGAGCTCGAGCCTGGTTCGGCACTGCCCAGCGAGCGTGAGCTGGCCGAGCGGTTCGGCGTCGCGCGGATGACCGTGCGCGCCCAGATCGAGCGGATGGCCCACCGACGACTCGTCTACCGCCAGCAGGGCCGCGGCACCTTCGTCGCCGAACGACGGCTGGCCCACACCGAGCACCTCACCTCGTTCACCGAGGACATGCAGGCCCGCGGCCTGGTGGCCGGCGCGCGGATGCTGGGCGTGGACACGCTGCGCGCGGGACGCGGTCTCGCCGCCCGGCTGGAGGTGCCGGCGGGCAGCAGGGTCGCGCGGATACGTCGGGTCCGCACCGCGGACGGCGTACCCATGGCCGTCGAGCAGACCCACCTGCCGGCGCGCCGCTTCCCCGGCCTGGCCGACGAGGACCTCGCCACGCGCAGCCTCTACGAGCTGCTGGCCGAGCGCTACGACGTCACCATCGCCGAGGCGGTGCAGCGCGTCACCGTCACGACGCTGCAGGCAGCCGACGCGGAGCTGCTCGAGACGCCGCGGGGTGAGCCCGCGTTCCAGATCGAGCGCATCACCCGCGACGGTGACGGGGTGGTCATCGAGTTCGCGGCCTCGATCTACCGCGGCGACCGCTACGAGGTGCTCATGCATGCCCGTCGCGACCCCCCTGCAGCACTCTCGTGAGCGTCGCTCAGCCATCGGCCGCCGCATCGCGCAGCCGGCGTCCCGCATCGAGCACCCCCTCGGCGCCGGCGCGCGCCGCGGTGGCGGCAAGGTCCGCGACCGTCGCGTCGTCGGCGCTGGTGAGGACCTCCAGCACCATCGGCAGGTTGAGGCCGGTGACCAGCTCGGCGCCGCTGTCGCGCAGCACGGCCGCGGCGACGGCGTTGGCCGGGCTACCTCCGAAGAGGTCGGCGAGCACCAGCAGCTGCCCTGCCGGCCGACCGCCGCGGGTCACCCGCTGCACCGCGGCCAGCAGCTCGGCAGGGTCCTGGTCGGGCGTCATGCCCACGGCGTGCACGTCGGCCTGCGGTCCGAGGATCATCTCGGCCGCGTCGAGCACGCCGCGGGCCAGCGTGGCGTGCCCGACGAGCACGACCGTGGGACGCAGTGACTGCGGTGTCACGGCTACTTCTTGCCGGGCAGGGCGGGCGCGAACCAGTCGAGCCAGCCGAGGGTGAGCCCCAGCGCGAAGATGCCGGCTATGGCCCACAGCGGGTTGAGTCTGAATCTCTTCATCACCAGGTAGACGCCCGCCGTCACGGCCACGGGCAAGAGGTAGGGCACGATGTCGTCGAGCTGGGTCTGCACCGCAACGTCCTGCGTCACCTTGCGCCCCTGCACCGTGACCGTCTGCTGGTAGGTCAGCGACGTGACGACCTTGACGATCGACGGGATGAAGCCGCCCAGCACCACGAGCCCCAGGATCGTTGCGGCCTCGCTGAGCCTGTCCAGCGCACCGGTCGCGATCGACTTCACCAGGTTGCGACCTTGGTGGTAGCCGAAGAAGAACTGCCAGCGGCGCACCAGGAAGTAGGGGATGAGCACCATGACGGCCGCGAAGATGGGTCCGATGGCCTTGCCCTGCAACGCCCAGGCCGACGCGATCGTGAAGATGATGCTGTTGTAGAGGGCGAACGTGAGGGTGTCCCCGACACCGGCCATCGGTCCCATCAGCCCGACCTTGACGCCCTCCGCCGACGTCTTGGCGTGGGCCTCCTCCATCGCGATCGACGACCCGATGATGAGCGGAGCGCCGATGATCGGGCTGGTGTTGAAGAACGTCAGGTGCCGTTGCAGCCCCTCGGCGTACTCCTCCTTGTCGGGGTAGAGCCTCCTGAGCACAGGCTCCATGGCGTAGGCGAATCCGAGCGCCTGCATGCGCTCGTAGTTCCAGGAGATCTGGAAGGAGGTGAAGAAGCGCCAGAACGACTTGTTGAGGTCGGACCTGGACAGCTGAGGTGCCGGCGACTCGTCGTGCACCTCGTCCTCGGGGACCGTCACGGTGTCAGACATTGGCGGCCTCCTGCTGAGGCTCGCGGCTGTACTTGAGGTGCATGAACAGGGCGGCGAGCGCGACGCCGAAGATGGCGATGCCGACGAGCGGCACCTGCAGGTAGGCGAACATGACGAAGCCGATCACGAGCATGTACCAGTAGCGGCGGACCGGCATGATGCGCAGCAGCATCGCGAAGCCGACGGCCGGCAGCAGGGCACCGACCAGCGTCATGCCGCGCGTGAAGCCCTCGGGGATCGCCTCCTGCACGTGGCGCACCGTCGACTGGGCAGCGAGGGCGGCGAGGAACGTCGGGATCGCTCGTGTGAGGCCCCAGGGGAGGAACGCCGTCCAGTGCATCAACGTCAACCCCCGCGAGTTGCCCTCGGCGGCGTAGCGGTCGGCACGGTGGATCCAGAAGGTCGGCAGGAACCGACCGACCGGGTCGAGGCTCGCAAGCAGGATCGCCGCGGGCACGCCGACGGTGAGCCCGAGAGCGATCTGCTGGGCGTCGCTGCCGGCGGCCCCGGACGCCAGCGCGGTGCCGACGATGGCACCGGTCTGGTAGTCGGGCGTGGTTGCACCGCCGAAGGTGTAGACGCCGAGCGCCGTCAGCTCCAGCGTGGCCCCGATCGCCATGCCGAGCGTCGGCTCGCCCACGATGAGACCGGCGACGGTGCCGGCGATGAGCGGGCGGCCGGAGTAGAACAGGTTGGGGCCGAGGACATCGAAGATGCAGTAGGCGCCCCAGAGAGCCAGGAGCAGGGCTTGGAACATTGCGACACCTCACTCGGGTCGTCTCGTCGAGTCATGGGACGCCGGGGCGCACCGACTCCGGTCTACAGGGGGATCGGTGGCTCTCTCATGGGACGGACTCGGGGGCGGTGCTCGGGTCGCAGGCGGTGACCTCCCGGCCACCGACGTATGTCGTCGCCAGTGAGGCGTCGGCGCGGAGCCGCACGAGGTCGGCCCGCCGTCCCACCGCGACCGCGCCGACCTCGTCGCTGTCGAGCAGCCGGGCCGGCACCGTCGTGGCCATGGCGACCGCCGTCGGTACGTCGAGCCCCAGCATCCGCACCGCGTTGCGCACCGCGTCGCCCATCGTGAGGGTGCTCGCTGCCAGCACGTCGGTGCCTTGCAGCACGACCCGGCCACCGACCACCTCGACGCGCGAACCGCCGACCTCGTAGGTGCCGTCGGGCATGCCCGTCGCCGCCATCGCGTCGGTGACCAGACAGACCCGCTCGGTGCCGGCCGCACGCACGAGCGCGCGGGCCGCGACGGGGCCGACGTGTACGCCGTCGAGGATCAGCTCGCAGATGAGGCGCTCGTCGTCCATCCCGAGGCCCACGCCACCCGGTTCGCGGTGGTGCAGCGGACGCATGCAGTTGTAGGTGTGGGTCAGCGCGCTCGCGCCGCGGTCGACCGCCTGGCGCAGTACGTCGGCGTCGGCGTCGGTGTGGCCGAGGGCGACGACCAGCCCGGCCGCGACCGCGCGGCTCACCAGCTCGAGGCCCCCTGGCAGCTCGGGCGCGAGGGTGATGGTGCGCACGTGTCCGGCGCCGGCGCTGAGCAGGCTCGCGAGCTCCTCCCCGTCAGGGCGGCGCAGGTGCGCCTGGTCGTGCGCACCCTTGCGCCGGGCCGAGACGAACGGGCCCTCCAGATGGATGCCGACCAGACGAGCGGCCGGACGGGTCGGGGCGTCAGCGGCAGTGACCCCGTCGTCCTCCGTGCGGGACGCTGCCGCGTCGGCGGCGAGGCGGCAGACGGCGTCGTACAGGGCGGCTCGGGGCGCCGAGACGGTGGAGGCGAGCATCGCCGTCGTGCCGTGCCGGGCATGGACCTCGCGCACCCGGCGGCGCGCCTCTGCGTCGGGGCTCATGACGTCTCCGCCGCCGCCGCCGTGTGCGTGCACGTCGATGAACCCCGGCGCCAGCCAGTCACCGCCGCAGTCGACGGTCTGCGGCGCGTCATCGCCCCACGGCGGTGTTCCCGTGCCGAGCCGCGAGACCCGTCCGGCCAGCACGGCGACCCATGAGTCCTCGATGACCCGGCCCGGCGCGACCAGTCGCGCGTGCGTGAGCAACAGGTCGGGAGCGGCCGGTACCGGAGGCGAGCACCCGGCCCTCACAGTCCCTTGTCCTCGAGCACCCGCAGGAAGTCGTGGTCGCGGTCGGTCGGCATCATCCGTTGGTGAAGCGTGAAGCCGCGGTCCGCGATCGCGCGGAACGTCTTCGCGTCCTCGGCGGTCACGGCGATCGACCGGGTGACCATCGTGAACTTGCTGGCCGGGCGAGGCGCCTGGTTGCCGACGTTGATCTCGTCGGGGCGCACGCCGCCCTCGACCAGCGCCAGGGCGTCGCTCGGCAGCTTGGCGATGACCATGATGCGCTCGTCCGCGGCGTTCTCACCGGTGCAGTAGTCGATGGTGTCCTGCACGCCGAGCACCGAGGTCTTCACGCCGCGCGCCGCCTGCGGCAGGATCAGTCGCTGCATCTCGTCGGCCGCCACCTCGTCGTTGGTGACGATCAGGTGGTTGGCATCCAGGACGCCCACCCACGACACGGTGACCTGGCCGTGGATCAGCCGGTTGTCGATACGCAGGTGGGTGACGGGCATCGGCACCTCCAGGTGGACTAGACCAGTGGTCCGGGCCCCACCCTAGGACGATCCGGGCGTAGCGGACAAGGGCCACGCACGGCTTCCGGGGAGTCAGCCCGTCAGCCGCTCGACCGCCCGCATCTTGTTGGCGGCGTCGAGCGCGGCGATCTTGTAGGCCTCGGAGAGCGTCGGGTAGTTGAAGACGGTGTCGACGAGGTGGTCGACGGTCCCGCCGCACGTCATGATCGCCTGCCCGATGTGCACGAGCTCGGTGGCCGTGGTGCCGAAGACGTGTACGCCGAGCAGCTGACGGGTCTCCGTCGACACGAGCAGCTTGAGCATGCCGTAGGAGTCGCCGACGATCTGCCCGCGAGCGAGCTCGCGGTAACGCGAGACGCCGACCTCGTAGGGCACCGACGACTTGGTCAGCTGGTCCTCGGTCTGACCGCAATAGCTGATCTCGGGGATCGAGTAGATGCCGATCGGCTGCAGGGCGAGCAGCGAGTCGACCGGCTCGTCGAACGCGCAGTACGCCGCCAGCCGGCCCTGCTCCATCGACGTCGAGGCCAGTGCCGGGAAGCCGATCACGTCACCGACGGCGTAGATGTGCTCGACCTCGGTGCGGAAGTCCGGTCCGACCTTGATGCGGCCGCGGTCGTCGGCGCTCAGCCCGGCATTGTGCAGGTCGAGCGTCTCGGTAGTGCCCTGGCGGCCCGCCGAATACATGACGGTGTCGGCCGGGATGCGCTTGCCGCTCTCCAGCGTCGTGACCGTGCCGCGCTCGCTCGCCTCCACCTTGGCCACCGACTCGCCGAATCGGAAGGTGACAGACAGGTCGCGCAGATGGAACTTGAGGGCCTCGACGATCTCGGAGTCGCAGAACTCGAGCATCTGGCTGCGGCGCTCCACGACCGTGACGCGGGTGCCGAGCGCAGCGAACATGGACGCGTACTCCACCCCGATCACTCCGGCCCCGACGACGACCATCGAGGCGGGGACCTTCTCGAGGGCGAGGATGCCGTCGGAGTCGACGATGTGCTGCCCGTCGAACGCGACCTCCGGCGGGCGCGCCGGCCGCGTGCCGGTGGCGATCACTATCCTGCTCGACCGCACGACGCGGTCCGTGTCGCTGTCGTGCGGTCGCACGGCGACGGTGTGGTCGTCGACGAACCGGCCGGTGCCGTGGATGAGGTGCACGCCGTTGCGGAACAGCTGGCTGCGGATGATCTCGACCTCGCGCCCGATCACGTGCTGGGTGCGGGAGAGCAGGTCCTGGATCGTGATGTCGTCCTTGACCCGGTAGCTCTGCCCGTAGAGGTCGCGCATGTTCAGGCCGGTCAGGTACAGGACCGCCTCGCGCAGCGTCTTGGACGGCACCGTGCCGGTGTTGATGCAGACCCCGCCGAGCATGTGCCGGCGCTCGACGACGGCGGCGCGGTAGCCGAGCTTGGCCGCGGCGATCGCGGCTTTCTGGCCACCGGGACCGGAGCCGAGCACCAGCAGGTCGTAGTCGTAGTCGCTCACGACGCCTCCTTCAGGACCGCGGGGTCAGCCTGACCGCTGCGCGCCCGCCGCACAAGCGCTCCGGTGCGCGGAGGCGGGCCGGTTACTCGTCTCCGGTGAGGCGCAGGGAGCGCAGCCGGCGGCCGGCCGCGAGCGTGGCGCCGACGACGAGCAGCACGAGCAGCGGTACGGCGACCGCCGGCCGGACGGCCGAGGTCACGCCGAGGCCCTCGGCGGCCGGGCCGACCACCGCGCGGGTCACCGACAGGGACCACTGCTGGATGCTCAGCGCCTGGGCCCCCGGCACGAAGCTGCCGACCAGCGACTCCCACACCAGGGCGTAGAGCAGCCCGATCACCACCGCGTTGCGCGTGAGCACGGCGACCATCAGGAACAGGGCGCAGTAGGCCACGCCGGCGATGAGCGCGCCGAGGGCGTAGGCCACCGCCAGCCGGTCGGCCGCCCCCGAGAGCACGAACCCGGCAACCAGGACGGGCACAGCAGCGAATCCGGCGATGACGGCGACGGCCACGGCGAGCTTGGTGGTGACGATCGTCTGACGACTGAGCGGCTTGGACAGCAGGTAGACGATCGAGCCGTCGTCGATCTCGGCACCGATGGCGCCGGTGCCGGCGATGAGCCCCAGCAGCGGCACGACCGTCGCCAGCGCGAACGCGCCGAGCAGGCCGACGGTGACGTCCTCGTCGGACCCCACGGTCAGGCGGATCACGACGCTGAGCAGCAGCAGCACGGCCGGCAGCGCGAGCAGCAGCCAGGCCCGTCGCCGGCCCAGCAACGTGCGGACGGTCAACAGCGCAACGGTCCGGTTCATCGGTTCACCAGGTAGCCGAACACGCTCTCCAGCGACTCGTCAGCGGGGCTCACCTGGAACAGCCGGATGTCACCCTCGCGTGCCAGCCGTGGCAGCACGTGCGCGAACCTGCCGTAGTCGGTCGCCTGCACCCGCAGCGACCCCACCTCACCCTCACCCGTCGCGTGGCCCGGCCGCGCGGCCGCGCTGCTGACGCCGGCGTCGGCGGCCACCAGCTCGACCGCCGATGCGCACCCGTCGGCGATGACCAGCGCGGCGAGGGCGCGGTCGTCGCTGGACTGCACCGTGTAGAGGTGCGGCCGCTCGGTCATCAGCCGCCGTATCTCGCGGAAGTCGCCGGACGCAGCGTGCCGGCCGGCCACCATGACCTCGATGGTGCCGGCGACCTGCTCGACCTCCTCGAGGATGTGAGAGCTGAACAGCACGGTGCGGCCCTGCTCGCCCATGCTGCGCAACAGCTCCATGAGGTGCAGCCGCTGGCGGGGATCCATGCCGTTGAACGGCTCGTCCAGCAGCAGCACCGACGGGTCGTGCACGAGCGCGGACGCCATCTTGACCCGCTGCTTCATCCCCTTGCTGTACGTCGAGATGTCGCGGTCGGCGGCGTCGGTCATCTCGACGACCTCGAGGGCGCGGCGTGCGGCGGCCTCGGGGTCGGGCAGCTGGTGCAGCCGGGCGTTGGCCAGCGTGAAGGACCAGCCGCTGACGACGTCGTACATCGCCTCGCGCTCGGGCACCAGCCCGACCTGGCGATAGATCGACTCGTTGTGCCACACCCGCTCACCGTCGAGGGTCACGCTGCCTGACGACGGCGCCAGGAAGCCCCCCATCATGTGGATGAGGGTCGACTTGCCGGCACCGTTGGGACCGAGCAGCCCGGTGATGCCCGGACCGATCGTCATGGTGACGTCGTTGACGGCGACGACGTTGCCGTACCAGCGGGAGACGGACTCCAGTCGCAGGACGCTCACGACACCGACACCCTGCGGTAGCGCAGCAGCAGCAGGCCGTACGTGCCGGCGATGACAGCCAACGTCACGGCGAGACAGACCAGCCCACCGGTCGTACCGGGCGGCCCCGCCAGGGAGGCCGGGTCCGAGCCGAACGCCCACACCTGCACGCCGTCGACGAGGGTGAACGGCGAGATCAGCCCGGCGTAACCGGCGATCGTGTCGTTGCCCTGGTCTCGAGCGACGCCCTGCAACGTCGCAGCCACCCCGGTCGCCACGAGCAGCACCGCGATGACGGCTGCGACGCCGAGACCGCGGCGCGGTGTGAAGGCCGCGATCACCAGGCCGATCCCGGCCAGCACCAGCGCGAGCAGCGCGGCACCGACCAGCCCGTAGGCCAGGTCACTGGTCTGCTGCCTGACCGGGAGCTTCGCGAGCAGGGCACCGACGTAGAGCACCAGCAACGGGATCGTCACCAGCACGAACAGGGCCGCGGCCATGGCGGCGTACTTGGCCTGCACGTAGGACTGCCGGGTCAGTGGCCGGGAGAAGTACAGGGCGACGACACCGAAGCGCAGGTCGCGCGACACCATCTGCGGTGCCTGCCCGGCGACGAAGATGGCGATCAGCAGCTGCAGCCGGGCGGCGTACTGCGTGTACTGCAGCGGCAGGGTGTCGAGGCTGCCGATGGTCACGATCGCCGCGATGACGAACGCCGGCAGGGTGATGACGCCCAGCAGCAGCAGCGGCATGACCTTGGAGCGCGCCGAGCGACCGAAGCCGTAGGCCCCTTTGAGGCTCGACACGAACAGCGAGCGAGTGATGTACCGCAAGCCCAGTCGGGGGCCGTCGTAGTGACGGTAGCCGATGTCGTGGATGACGCCGGTCTCGCTCATGCGCCGCGCACCTCCCCCGCTCCGGTGCCGGACACAGCCGCGACGCGTGTGCCGCCGTCGGGTCGGAAGATGTCGAGCATGTGGTGGCGGCGTCGCTCCAGCCGCACCAGGCCCACGCCCAGCTCGGCGACCACGTCGCGCACGGCGTCGTACGTCTCGTCGCCGCGCAGCACGAGCTCGAGTGCCGTGCCCGACGGGTGTACGTCGACGCCGAGCTCGCGTAGTCGGGCGGCGACCTGCTCGACCGCGTCGTCGACCTCGAGCAGCAGCAGCTGGGTCACCGCCGTCACGTCGGCCGTCGAGGACGATCGCAGGAGCGTGCCGCCGTCGATGACGACGACGTGGTCGCAGACCCGCTCGAGCTCACCCATGAGATGGGAGGTGACGAGCACCGAGATGCCGAACACGGTGCCGATGCGCCGGATCAGCCCCAGCATGTCGTCGCGGCCGGCAGGGTCGAGCCCGTTGGTCGGCTCGTCGAGCATCACCAGCCGCGGGTCGTGGACCAGTGCCTGCGCCAGCTTGACCCGCTGCCGCATGCCGGTGGAGTAGCCGCTGATCGGCCGGTAGCGCTCCTCATAGAGACCGACGTGGCGCAGGGTGTCGGCGGCCCGCTCGCGTGCCGCCGTCGTGGGGAGCCCCGACATGCGCGCCATGTGCACCACCAGCTCGGTCGCCGACACGTCCGGCGGCAGGCAGTCGTGCTCGGGCATGTAGCCCACGACCTCGCGGATCTTCGCGCCGTTCGTCGTGACGTCGAGGCCGAGGACCTCGGCGGTGCCCGTGGTGGCCTGCGAGAGGCCCAGCAGGATCTTGATCAGCGTCGACTTGCCGGCGCCGTTGGCACCGACCAGGCCGACCACGCCGGGTGGGATGTCCAGGGTGAGGTCCGAAAGCGCCGTCACGCGACCGAACCTCTTGGTCAGCCCGCGGGTGACGATCAGCGACATTTCCGCAGCCTAGCGGGGGGCAGCCGGGCGAACCGGTCTCCGGCGTACGCACGTGAGCGCAGCCGCAGGACAGTGTCCGCGTGCTGCCGGGCGGAGGGCGTGGGATTCGAACCCACGATGAGAGTCACCCCTCATAGCGGTTTTCAAGACCGCCGCACTAGGCCACTATGCATCGCCCAACTACCTCGGGATTGCGCGCAAACGCGCAGGTCACGTTACCTGCGCCCGGCTGGCTTGGACGGTCCTGGAGGCTCCTGGTGCGGGTGGCTCTGTGGCCCAGGTGTGGCCCACCGAGCGCGCCTCTTTTGACAACCCCAGTCAAGAACGGTCACCGCTAGTCATACTCATCGCCATGGCGAAAGACGACGCGCCGATCCTCGGCGTCCACCTGGCGGCGGGCGTCGTTTGGTTTGGGCTGGTCTCTACAGGCGGCGAGCCCGTCGACGACCGGGCTGATCGCCTCGCGCTCGAAGATCACAAATTGGGTGAACCGCGAGCGCTCTCCGAGCTAGAGGAGAGCCTCCAGGCGCTTTTCGTGAGGCTGAAGCCCAGAGTCGTCGCGCTGTTGAACGCTGGTACCTCCAAGCAAGCAATGAGCCCGAGCGACGCGCGGCGACGGGGGCAACTGGAAGCGGTCGTGTTGCTTGCGGCTCAACGCACGTCGACCGATGTCGTGCGAGTGACGCACGACATGGTGAAGAAGACCTTTGCAGTGACCCCTGCCTCCAAGGAACTCCGTCCCATCGTCGCCAAAGAACTTGGGATCGACCCAACTCCCAAGTGGGATACCCGGGCTCCGGCGTTTGCCAGTGCGCTCGTCACTGCGCGCGAGATTGGCTAGAGGGATGCCGAAACAGGTTCTCGTCGCAGAAGGAACCCTCACGCTGCCCTACGGGGTGCTCAAGACCCTGCACTACGGCAGCTGCGAGGTCCGGCTCTACAGAAACATCTACACGCAGGCCCTGCAGGTCGGCAAGAGAGTCAGTCTGCTCGGGCGTGAAGACACACTCGCCGCAACGGAAGCCACCTTCTTGCGAGAGATCGACCACGACAACGTGGCGGACATCTATGACGTCGCGGAGGTCGCCGGCACCGACCGCACGCTGGCTGTGATTCAGATGATGATGCCTTACTACGAGCAGGGCAGCGTCCTCGACGCGATGGTCAATGGACGACGATTCAGTTCAGGCGAGGCCCGCGACATCGCATTGCGCAGCCTGAGGGGCGTCGCGCACCTGCATGATGTTCACAAAGTGCTTCACCGCGACCTCAAGCCATCGAACCTCTTTCTCACGTCGGACGGAACCGTCGCCAAGGTCGGCGACCTCGGGGAAGCCATGCGCATGGACGGCGAAGCCGCCCCACCATTGCTGAGTCCACAGTTCTGGACGCCACCAGAGACATTCATCGGTCAGCTGTACACGGTTCAGTCCGACATCTACTCCATGGGCATGTCTCTGGCCGAGATGCTCTCGGGGCCGTTCCCGTATGAGACCTACACCATGGAGGGTCTCTCAGAACGTCTCGCGAGCGGCCGCTCGGCGGTGCTGCCACGACACAGCGTGTTCCAGCCGCACGTGCCGGACTCGCTTCGTCGGATCGTGCGCAAGTCGACTCGGCCTGGTGCAAACGGTCGTTACGACGCTGCCAGCGAGATGATCAGAGCCCTTACTCGAGCAGAATTCGTTGACTGGCAGTGGCCGACGACTGACGGCCAAACAACCGCGTGGGACGGGGAGTGGGGCGGCAACGCCTATCGGGTCGTCGCGCGCCCCCTCAGGGGCAGAGGGTGGCGGGTTGAGGCTGAGCGACGCTACGCGTCGGGGTGGCGTCGCATGCGTCAGTGCTCGGCGGACGGATCCGACCCGTTCGCCACGGCCGACACAGTCTTCCGCCAAATTGATAAGGACCTCATTAGGGCCTGAGAGGCCGCAGCCCAAGCCCCGACTTCTGTCTCCTGGATCGCAGCGGCGGGGACCTGCCAGTTGGCCAACCAGTCCGGACTCGCGATCCAGCGCGCCTCGTTTGCGCGCCCCTCTGCCCGGAGTGACCCACGCTCGGCAAGCGAGAGAAGCCATGCTTCGACGTCCTGCGCGCCGGTCAGAGTGCTAGTGGCTCGCTCCAAGTGACCAACGAAGGGCGACTCCGGTGGCAACTCGTTGGCCAACGTTTGGCAGGCTGCCACTAGTGGCCAAGGACGAGCTGGGAGCTCAAGCTCCCTGGACAACGCCAGCAGCATGCCGACTATGGCCTCCTGAGCCATAGTCGGCGTATTCTCGGGTTGGCCAACGTTTCCCATTGTTGGCCAGATTACACCAACTTTGCCCAACAATGCGTGAGGCAGGACTGTGCCGGACGACGGGTGGTGGACCCTCCAGGAAGCCTCCGCTCGGGCTGGCTTGGGTGTCGAGGCCATTCGCAAGTGGGCACTCAAAGACCCACCCCGCGTGCAGACACGCCTGACGTCAATTGGCCAAAAACCATTGCGGGAGGTCCTCGCCGAGGACGTCCTGCGGGAGGCTGCCGTCAGCAAGCGTTCACCTCGACCAACGGCGTCTGCGAGGGCGGCGACTCCACGCACGGCCGCGGAACATCAGGATGTAGATCGTTCAAGCACGCTCGACCAGGTTGTGCGCCTGCAGCGCGCTGTCGACGAGTTGCGCGATGAGATCGAAGAGCGACACGTCCTTATCGGCAGTCTTCACCGCGAAATTTCCGCGCTCTTGCAAGCACCCTCAGTCATTCCCAACAACTGACCGCCGCCCCGCAAGGCGCGGGCTGGTCACCTAGCGCGGGAGACCGGCTCTGTCGGTGCTCCTGGCTGCGGTCAGCTCATGGATTCCATATGGGAACTCGCGGTGACTAGGCGATGACTAGCCTCGCAACAACAGGGCTAGGAGTCGTAGCTGCCTGAAAGGCCGCGTCGAGCCTCTCGTCCAATGTGGGGTCATCCGTCTCGTACAAGTGCGAGTAGGTGTCCGCTGTCAGCCGGTAAGTGCTGTGTCCCATCCGCCGACTCAGCTCGAACATGTCAAGGTGCGGCCGCATCAGCGATGCGTACGTGTGCCGCAGATCGTGGAACCTCAAATCCGGCAAGCCAATCCCGTTGGCCGCAGGCTTGAATATGCGTTGGTAGAAGCGGCCGTGGTTGAGGGGGCTGCCATCAGGGCTGCCGAACATGTAGTCGTTGGGGCCGAGGCCACGGGCGGCGATGTGGTCGGCCAGCAGATGTGCAAGCGACGCCGGCAGCGGCACAGCCCTGCGGCTCTTAGGTGTCTTCGGAGTGTCGGCCTGCAAGCCACCGCGCAGCGCGACCACGGTCTCCTCGACCCGGACCCGACGGCGCATCGGGTCAACGTTGCGCACTCGCATACCCGCGATCTCACCAGCTCGCAGCCCAGACCAGGCGGCGAACGTGACGACGAGGTCGTAGGGAGCGGGGAGGGACGCCGACAGTGTCGCCACCTGGTCGGCTGTTAGGAAGCACACGTCGCGTTCTCCACTCCGCGGCAGTCGCTTGCGCAGCGGTGTGGCCGGGTTAACCGCGATGCACCCTGCCTCGACCGCCTGGTCGAGCACGCCGCGCATGACGTTGTAGACGTTGCGAACCGTCTGACCGTGCCGACCGGCGGTTCGCATCGCGACGAGCACGGAAGCACAGTCGTCGTAGGTGATGCTGGACACCTGACGGTGCCGCCACGATCCGAGCCAACTGTCGAGGATGTGCTGATAGCCCTTCATCGTGCGGGCCTTGCGGTCCTTGCTGTCGAGCCATTGCGCGGTCACGTCACCGAACGTGCGCCGACCCCGCGCCGGTGTGATGTGTGTGCCCTTTCGGCGGGCGGCTCTGCGCTCGTCCATTTCAGCAGCGGCTTCCTCCTTCGTGGGGAATGTCGCTGAGAACTGCTGCCACTCCCCTCGGTCGTCCCGGGCGCGGTACCGAATCTCGTAGACGACACCCTTGGTCCGTCTGATCTTGTACATGCCCGCGTAGCCCCTGACAGGCTCGCGCTTCTTGTCAGCCATCAGACTGCCCTGCATTTCTTCGTGGTGGATTGGTCCGTCTCGGCCTCGGCCGGCTGGTCGAGCAGGTGGCTGTGGAGCAGGCCGCGGATCGTGGCGGGGTGCCAGCAGCGACCACCGCGCACGGTGGGCATGCCCTCGTCATTGAGGACGGTGGCGATCTGGCGTAGGGAGAGACCGGCGTCATAGCGCAGCCCCACGATGCGGAGCAGTAGCCCGGCGTCGATGGCGCGTGGGCGACCGAGCCGGGTTCCTCTCGCTTGGGCTGCCGCCAGAGCGTCCTTCGTACGGTCACTGATGACGCGGCGCTCCCACTGCGCAACGGCGGCCATCACGTTGGCGACGAGCTCGCCTGCCGGAGTGGTCGTGTCCACGCCCAGGTCGAGAGCGACAAGCGCCCAGCCCTGTTTCCTCGCGGTGTCCATCGTCGCGGCGAAGTCCTGCACCGACCGGCTGAGCCGGTCCAACTTGGCGACGACGAGCACCTGCGCCTCGCCCTTGGCGAGCAGGTTGAGGGCGGTGGTCACGCCTGGCCGCTTCAAGGTCTTGGCGCTGTGCCCGGCGTCCTCCACCCACGTCACGCTCCAGCCGCGCTTGGCTGCCTCGCCGGCGATGGTCGCGCGCTGTGCGTCGAGGCCCAGCCCGGACGCGGCCTGGTCGTCAGTGCTGACTCGCACGTAGCCGATGACGTTCACGTTCGGCCCCCTTCAGGCCCGAAGATCTGTACCTTCTGATCAACATCAACGGGAGGTAGCACATGAACGTCAAAATGAGGATGGATCAGGTCAGCGGCATCAACCTCGGCAACAACGGCATCCGGCTTGCCATCCATGACTCTCAGGACAAGCACGTTGGCAATCTGCGAATCGGCAAGGCAACCGTGGTCTGGATGCGCGGGAAGACCACGGAAAAGTACGGGAAGCGCATCCCCCTCGAGAAGTTGCTCAAGCTGATGGATGACATGTAGGCCGTTCACGACTGGTCCCCGTTGACCACGACGTGTCCGCCCGCGTTGGCGGGGTCCGTGAGGGGTGTCTCGCCGTACGGGTAGTCGTGGTCGGAGACCTGGATGATGAACTGGCGCGTCTCGTCGGGGTCGCAGTCGTCCCAGAGGTCGTCGAGGTCGCCGTCGTCAATGGCCTCCGCAAGTTCAAGAGCCCAAACGGACCGGCGCACGGCCAGCGGCCGGACGCCAGCCTCGGCGGCGACGTCCTTGACGGTCGCGCCTTCGTCCAACCGCTCGGCGTACCAGTTGGCGACCTCGCGGGCCTCGGTGCCTTCCGCGAGGTACGTGAGCCTGCGCAGGGTGCCGCTAACCCGCACCCGGTACAGGGCGACGCTGCCGTCGGCCACAGCAGCCGCCAGGGCCGACGTAGACGGGCTGGCAGGGCTGTGGTCGGCGGTTGGGCCCTGGGCGGCGTCTGCGTCGGCCTGGTCGGCGTCTACCGGCGCGGGTTGCGTGGTGCGGGTCATGCTGCCTCCTTGGTTGCAGCGGTGCTCTGAGCCGCTTGGGGTTGAGCAGCATGTAGAAGTTCGAGGCCGAAGTTCATTCGTGCAGGTAGAGGCCGACACCGGCGTATCGGCTTCGCTAGCGGCGCGCTAGGGATGACCCTCGTCGTCGCCGGCTCGGGATGGGCGGCTGCGCCTGCGGCGTGGGGGAGGTGAGGTCAGGCAGTTCGCCAGCCTCGCCGTTGTCCACGACCTCGCCGCTGATGACGCGGGCCACCCTCGACAGCTGCCGGTCGTCGACGTCGCTCACGATGCCGTCGATGAGGCCCTCCCAGGGGAGCACTCGAACATCCAGCTCGATGGCCTCCTTGACCCCGGCGCGGTCGAGCCAGTCCCGCACAGCAGCCAACTGCACGGCGTCCGACTTGGTCTCGTCGTGGGCGATCTGCCACAGCCGGGCGAGCATCGGCATGATGCCCTCCCGCAGCCGCTCAGCGGCCTTGGCGCGGACCTGTGGGGCTGAACCGCCGTGGCTGGGGCACACAGTTCCGCCTTTGATAGGTGGACGCTTGCATGCGGTGCCGTCCTTCTTCCGGGCATGACACTTCTGGTCGGTGGGCAACAGACCAGCCGCCTTACGTCGAGTTCGGTTTCCCTTGCTCATGACACTCCCTTGAGATTGGTTGACGAGGCATGTGAAGGGAACTCGGTCACTGAACTTGTGACCGGACTCCCAGGCTGCCCATGCGAGCCTGGGCGGTCTTTGGCGGTCTGGCACAGAGGTTGCACACCACACCGCCCAAGACCGCCAGTAGGTAGGTAGGCACGCTGGGAGTTCCGCACCGAGTTCGGGCCAGAACTCGGGTCCGCCGCGTTCACTCGTCGTCCTCGCGGACGATGTGGAGGCGCGGAATGAACCACTCCCAGCCCTTGATCACACCAGTGTCCGAGTGCGCTGCCCTCGTCCGTGCCACAGCCCGCTCCTTGGCCCGCTCCACGGTTCGCCACGCGATACCCGCTTCCCTGGCGGCCTTCTGGACTTCCTTGGCCGCGACAGGGCCGTCTGCGAGCAGTTCCCGCAGGAAGGTCACCGCGGCATCGCGCGTCGGTGCGTCCGTGCGCCCGTCCGGCTTGTGCAGCAACTGCTCGGCCGTGATGTTTAGTTCGTCGCCCCAGGTGACCACCGGGATAGTTGGGTCCTCGGCCCACGAGTCCACCGAGTAGGCGAGGGCCGGCACGCCGCGCGCGAGATTGGACTTCGTCTGCGCCAGCACGACGACCCCTTCTTGCTCCGGGTGCCGGTCAACGACGAGCCCGCTGCGGGCAGCTCCGATGAACGCAATTGAGCCTCCGCCGCGATAGAGAGCCTTGAGATCTCCCTGCTTGTTCAAGTGCCGGATCATCACGACGGCCGCGCCCGTGGTCTGCGCGATCTCGGCGAGCGGTGTCAAGGCGCGCCGGACGCTCGCGTCGTTTCCGCTGTTGATGGTTTCGCTCAGATACGCGATCACCGGGTCAAAGACGATCAGCGAGGCTCGCGCCGTAACGATGGCCTTGCGGAGCCGAGGCAGGTCCTCGGGGATGCTCAGCGGAATGAGGTGGCCTTTGTCGTCTCGCGCCAGGGTCACGGAGTGCACGCGCCGCAGGTCGGCTCCGGCCGCCCGAAGTCGAGGCGCGATGGTGTCGTGCAGGTCGTCCTCAGCACAGACCACCAGCACGTCAGCCGGGTCGTGTACTTCACCGTCACCCGGAAGTGGTTCACCCGTCGTGATGTGGGCGACGAGCTTGGCCCAGAGCATGCTCTTGCCGAGGCCTGGGTCGCCCTCCAGCATCGTCAACTTTCCGGCAGGGATGCGGCCAGCCCACAGCCAACGAAGTCGCGTCTCCTCAAGGTCCGCCAGCGTGACGAACAGCTCACCCTCATCCTCGTCTTCCTCAATCCACGGCTCGGCAGCGGCCATAAGAGCCAGGAGGTCGTCGGCGGTCTTCTCGTGGGTAACGAACCAGTCGGTGATGTCCTCGCCGAGCCCGAGCCCGAGGTCCACCACGAACACTTCCTTGGCGACCTCGTTGAGCAGGGCGGCAACCTTGTGCGCTCCGGATCTCCCGGCATCGTCACAGTCGTAGGCGATGTACACGCGCCGGTCACGCAACGCGTCCAGGTCGGACGGCGGTGCGCTCGCGCCCCCAGTCCCTGTGACGGCGACGAGACCGTACTGCCCGGCCAGGAGCGCGTCCCACTCGCCTTCGCACAACAGGACCGCCTCGCTCAGATCGGCCTCCGTCAACGCCTCCAACGGATATAGCACTGAACCACCGTGGCCCGGCCAGCTCGTCATCTTGTCGCTGGTCGCCTCAGGGTCGTACTTGCGCACATTGACGAGGAGCCCTTCGGCATCGCGAACGGGGATGACGTACCGCCCGTATCGGTGACCAATCTCGTAGCGGAGGATGGTGCTTGTACTGAGGCCGCGGAGCGTCCGGAGATAGTTGCGCGCTGGTCCGAGTTGCTCACTGCGCCTCAAGTGCGTGTGCCACTTGGCGACGTCGTCGTCATACGGCAGAGGCTTGGCTTTCGGCTGGCGTCGTCGCTTCTTTTTTGGTACCGACCGTTTCTGCTTCCTGCGCGTCTGCGCCGCCGCTGGTCTGAGGGTTTCCGTGCGGATGCCTCGCCTCACGAGTGCCGCGCGAATGTCCCCGTAGTCGCATCCGGCGTGGCAATAGACGGTCACCCGCCCGTCGTCGCCCACCCCGATCCGCAATGACGGGGACGTGTCTTCATGCGAGGGGCACAGGGCCGAGCACTGGTCGTCGGACTCCCAGACCGCGCCATGACAGGCCTCGGCGACCTTGTGGAGGTCGGCCCTTGTTCTTGTATGCGTCACGGGGGTTCCTTTGACGTGTTTGAGGTTGAAGAACCGAGGGCGGTTTACCAGTGCGCCAAGGCCTACTGTGAGGGCTGCACAGGGCCGGGCGCTAGGACCAGAACTTCAATGTTTTCAAGGGGTCTAGCCAGGTCGGATCTCGTCGTTGCAGGTCGGGTCAGGCCGTGCAACGCTTATCTCGGCTCCTTGACGTGGCCGCGCCTTACCAGCGCCTCTCGACCCCGTAGCGACTCGCTCCTGCGGGGTCGAGTAATGCGCGGTCACCGCACCGCGAGCCGGTACCAGGCGTATCCGCCGGACGAGTCGGTGACCGCGTCCAGAAGGATGCGTTCCGGGTCCGGGTAACCGCGCGCCTCCAGGAGCGCTAGCAGGACCAGGACCGGAGCTGAGTCCCCGAGTTCTCGCAAGGCGAGCCACACCCACCCGCTCGCGTCGCCGCAGTAGACCCCGGCGTTTCGGGCTGCCAGTGGGTCAAGGCGAAGACCGAGGCCTTGCCACCGGGCCAGCAGGGTCTGCAGGGTTGCCATCATTACCTCCGTTGTTGGGGAGTGGGCGGTCTTTCCCGAGGCCGCCCCCTCCGACGATTTAGGGCTGTCGGGCGTCCAGCCAGGCCGCGAACGAGGCCGGGTTGATGCGCAGGACGTTGAGTCGAACCGCCTGGAGATCTCCGTTAGCGACGGCCTTGCGGATGGCTCGGCCGTTGACCCGGTAGCGGTCGGCCAGGGCGCCGATGGTCGGCCAGCTCCGCGCCTCGGTTGCGAGCGCGAGCACTTCTTCGGTGTTGAGCGTGTCCACGGTCAGCCTCCACAGGTGACGTAGTGGGCGGTCGGGAAGGTTGAGCGCAGGAACGCGACGCAGGCCGCGCAGAGGCTCACGGCAACGACGGTTGCGCCCGCCGGGTAGGGCAGTAGAACGGCGGACCCCAGCAACGGCTCAGGGCAGTAGTCGCAGACGCCCTGTGTCGGCGCGGCAGCCCGCAGGGCGGCATCTGCCGTTGCCTGGCTGACGTCCGGTGCCAGCGCCAGCACGCGCCCGGTGGCGTAGACGACGACGTGCGTGCCACCGACGAGCCGCTCAGCCGGGAACGGCTCGGCACCGTCGCCAAGTGCGGTGAGGACGACCATTGAGAGTTGTTCGTCTTCTGCGAGCCAGCCGTTGTCCGGATAGAGCCGTTCGGACCAGCCGGAGGCGGCGACCATGGCGTCCGTCATCGCAAGGATGGCGGGCTCAAGAGCGGCGTCCATCACGCGATGACCGTCTGGTACGCGGCGGGCACGTCGTAGGAGCCGCTCGCCTTGACCTGGACGACGGCCGCGCCGCCACGCTGTCGGACGCCGGTGCCCCAGGACCGCGTGTAGTACGAGTCCTGAAGCGGGTACTCCGGCGACGAGCCGGGGATCTGGCGAAGCCCTTGGTACTCCGGGCGCCGATGCTCGCGGAATGCGATCACGTTGCGCTGGTCGTTGCTGCCGAATGTGGCAACGGCGACGACGTAGCCGTTTGGGACGAGCGAGCTCTCGCTAAGCAGCGCCGCGCCGTACTGCCCGAAGATTGAGATGGCCCCGACATTCGCCGGAGGCCGGTCACCGACGATGGTCTGGTCCGTGAGGTAGGCCGGGGCGGATGCACCAGGGATGTAGTCAAACGGGTCCGTCGCCGCCGTCCCCTTGACGAAGCCGCGAGCCGCGTCCGCCTGCACCGGGTTGAGGAACACGATGACCTTGCCGCCCACGTCCGGGCTGCCGTAGCCGTGATGCGCGACAGCCTGGTAGGCATCCCGGATATCGCCGCCATCGAACGTAGCGCTGCTGCTCACGAGGTAGTGCGAATGAGACCCGGGGAATGTGACCCCGTTCCACTCGGGCGGCACAACGCCGTCGGCGTTCCACAGCGGATACACCGTGAGGCCCTCCGGGCTGGTCCGGTTGGTGTTGTTGAGCAGCGCGCCCATCACCGACTGGAGCTGTTGCCGGGCATCAGCGTCGAGAGCGCCTTGATGAACGGCCTCGACTTGAGCCGCGTCCGCGTCACGCAAAAACCTCCAGCTGTAGCGTGCGGCCAGGTCGCGGTCCTTGAAGTTGAAGCCCATCGGGATCGTGGCGATGCCGGTCCGGATCGAATGGGGAGCCCCCATCTCGGACATATCTTCGAAATCGTCCAAAACGGACGTCTGGGGGACCTCGTCGCCGACGGCCGTTGTGCGATGCGTCAGGATCGCCCGCAGACTGTCTCGGTCTCGGTTGCGCAGGTCGTTTGCCGCCTGCATGTCCTGCCAGATGGTGGCGAGGTCGACGCCGTCCACCGTCGTGCGGACGACGTCTCCACCTGTGTTGATGCCTCGCGCCATGAGCTCTTGCCTCCCTTGGTATTTGTCCACTGAACCAATGGATTAAGGCAACAGAAAGCTGGGCCGAATCCGCAAGGAAGACTTGTTCTGCAACAACGGCAACGGATCTTGACTCCGGTCGGCGAGAGCCGGGGACCCCGCCACACGGCTGGCTGTCGTGGGGAGGGGAGCCAGGACGGGATCAGGTCACCGCTTGTCGCCGAACCTCGTTGCTCTAGTCGTCGTCAGAGACCGCGACCGTGCGGTTCTCGCAGGGCATCACTCGTCCCAACCCTCGGGGATGAACAGGCCGTCCGCACGCCCTGTTGTGCGAGCCCTGGCGGTGAAGCCATCGAAGACGTACCTAGTCGCCTCGATGGCGACGGCGATGTCGGCTTCTTCCGGCAGCGGGTCACCCTCGATGAAGGCGCTAACGCGAAGATCTACGTACTCCACCGCTGCCAGGATCAACTCCCACTCCTCAACGGTCAGATGCAGGACCGCGTCCTTGTGGCACTCGGGGGTTCCCAAGCCCACCGGATGGGAGAAGAAGCCGTCCGGATTCTCGCCCAAGAAGCCGTCAGGCGTCGGGATCCTCGATTGCGCTCTGCTGAACCTGATCACCGCTTACCCCCACGGTTGATGAGGGCAAGGACCTCGGACTCGCGGATCCGGGCCAGATTTCGGACCCTGACGGTCGCGAGCTGGCCGTCTCGCCGCATCCGGCGGACGGTCGTGGTGGAGACGCCGAAAATCTTGGCGGCTTGGGCATCGCTGATGAGGCGATCAAGGCGTGTGGCTGTCTGGCCAGTCATGCAGTCCTCCTGTGAGGGAGGCAGGTGCCATCGGGCACACGAAAGGCGCCAGAGCGACGACCTGCCAAGTGGGCAGATGTCCGCTCGTGGCGCCCTGAGTCCTCGTACGTCCCCTGAGGAGGGTGCCCCGATATGCCGCTAGCGGGGTGGCAGTGACCTTGCTTGCCTCGCAGTCCGAGGGTGAAGCCTGGATGCCTGATTGTTCGCGACGACGGGGTTGCAACACCGAGGGTACGCGGCGGGGCCGCCTGAATGCCAGGGCTTTGGTCCGATTTAGCAAGAGTGGACACGCCTCGGTGTGGCCCTGGTGTGGCCCATCTGTTGTCCGACACGTCGACGCTGAACGGGCACAAGCCACCCGTGTGCAGGGTCTCCCCAGGTCAGCGGAGGGCCAGGGATTCGAACCCTGGATGACTGTCACCAGCCATAGCGGTTTTCAAGACCGCCGCACTAGGCCACTATGCGAGCCCTCCTGACCTGCGGCTTGCGTTCGGAGGCGTCCTCGCCCAGCGAGTCCGGCCACGAAGCACCCACAGACTCCCCGTCAGACCCGGAGACTGTCCACTGGGGAGAGCCCAGTGTTCCACGCGAGCCATCGCCCACGGAGAGCCAGTAGTTGCGCCGAGCATGCACAGTCCGCCTAGGCTCCGGAGGGTGTACGACATCGCGTTCAGTGTGACGGGCTGCCTTCGTGCGAACACGCGGGTGGACGTCGCGTGGGTGGTGGAGGCTCGTGGACTCGGTACGAGCGGGCGGGTCGAGGCACTAGCGATCACGCCCGGTGGCGGACGCGTGGGCAGTCTGCTGTCCGGAGCCCTCAACGACCAGCTCGCGGAGCTGGTCGCGGGGGGCGGCAGCGGACGACTCGTCGAGCTCGACGTCGCCGAGCTCGAGGCGCTGGCCGCGGGGTTGCCGAACGGGGGCGACGTTCGCTGTCTGCTGATGCCGGCAGCTGACCTGCCGGAAGGCCTGTGGGAAAGACTGCGCAACCGCGAACCGGTCTGCCTGGTCGCCCAGCTGGACGACGACCGGGTGCGGGACGTCGCTCTGTTCACCGCGGAAACCATCGCCCAGGCGGATGAGGACGTGGCACGGCTGTTCGACCGGGCGGTGAGCGGTGCCACCGTTGCCGGCGACACGGTGACGACGGTGCTGTGGCCGGTGCCCACCTTGGTGATCGTCGGAGCAGGGGCCGTCGCCGAGGCTCTCGATGCGGCCACCAGCCTGCTCGGCTGGCAGGTCCAGACCATCACCGACGCCAGCTCGGCGACCGGGGTCATCGCCACCCTGGCCGCCCTGGACAAGGTCGTCGTGGTCAGCCACGACGACGACCTCGCGGGCTCAGCGCTGGAAGCGGCCCTGTCCAGCGAGGTCGGATACATCGGCGCTCTCGGGTCACGACGCACTCAGCGCTCCCGGGCCGACTGGCTGGCCTACCGGGACATCACCGACCTGACCCGGGTTCACGGGCCGGCGGGGCTGGACATTGGGGCCAAAACGCCGGCGGAGATCGCCGTGTCCATCCTTGCGCAGGCACTCGCGGTGAGTTCCCGGAGCAGCGAAACCGCAAGAGTTCTGTCGCCGGACCAAGCGATCACCTAGTGTTGGACGCGAGGGCCCACACGGGCGAAGGGACTGTGACCAGATGAACCAGCCGGACGACATGGTCGATGTGCTCCGCTCCGTCTGGGCCGCCGAGGCCGCCGACGAGCGCCCGACCGGTAAAGATCTTGACGAACCCGTCGGCCCCACGAAGCCCTGCAAGAACATGCAGGACGTCAGTTTCGACGGTCTGGCTGAACCAGGCAGCGACCTTCGCCAAGCGTGGCGCGACAAGCTGGCTCGCGAAGGCAAGCTCGACACGTCGGGCGGCAGCATCCGCGACCTCATCCTCGGCTCCCGCGAGGCCCGCTGACCACTCGGGCGGCGCCTGAGGGGTCGGCCGGCCAGCTGTGAGGAGACAGCGCTCGATGGATCGTCCGAAGACTGTCGGCGCGCTGACCGACCTGATGCGCGGCGGGGGCTATCTCGCCGACCGGGGGCTGGCCACCGCGTTGTTCGTGTCTCTGTCGCTGGACCGCCCGATCCTGCTCGAGGGCGAGGTCGGGGTCGGCAAGACCGAGGTCGCCAAGGTTCTCGCGTCGGTGTTCGGCCGCAGGCTCATCCGGCTGCAGTGCTATGAGGGCATCGACACCAACCAGGCCCTGTACGAGTGGGACTACGCCCGGCAGATGCTGGCGATCCGGGCGCTGTCCGAGCGCCAGGTCGACGACGACGCGGCGGTCGACACGTTGTTCGGCCCGAAGTTCCTGCTCGAGCGGCCGTTGCTCGAAGCGGTCCGCGCAGGCGACCGCGCGGTGCTGCTGATCGACGAGGTCGACCGCGCCGACGACGAGTTCGAGGCGTTCCTTCTCGAGCTGCTGTCGGACTTCCAGATCAGCATCCCGGAGATCGGCACCGTCTCGGCCGAGACGGTGCCGCTGGTCGTCCTCACGTCCAACCGCACGCGCGAACTGCACGACGCACTCAAGCGCCGCTGCCTCTACCACTGGGTCGGCTACCCCGACGCCGCGCGTGAGGTCGAGATCATCCTGGTCCGGGAGCCCGGCGTCTCCCAGACGCTGGCTCGCAAGGTCGTCGCCGCCGTCAACCGGCTTCGCGAGCTCGACCTGGCCAAGCCACCGGGCGTCGCGGAGTCGATCGACTGGGTCCGCACGCTCGAGGTCCTCGGTGAGGACGACCTCGATGCACGAACGCTGGAGGACACCCTCGGTGCTGTCGTGAAGGACCGCGACGACCTGGACCTTGTGCGCGCGAACCTCGATGAGATCGCCACCGGTGCCTGAGGGGGATCAGGTCGGGTTCCTCCGCCTGCTCGTCGACTTCGCCCACGAGCTGCGATCCGCCGGGCTCGGCGTCGGCTCCGGGGACGTGCTGACCTACTGCGCCGCGATGGCGACGCTCGACCCGAGCGATCTCCTGGACCTCTACTGGGCAGGACGGACGACGATGGTCACCCGCCGGGACCAGATCCCGGTGTACGACCGGACGTTCCGGCGTTTCTTCCTCGACGACGGCTCGCCGGACGGGGGTCCTGTGCCGCCGACGATCTGGGCGAGGGCGCAGGCCGAGTCGGTGCTGCAGGTCCCGGCCACCGACCCGGCCCAGGACGGCAACGACGACGAGGAGGCCAAGCTCGGTCTGCTCGCCTCCGAAGCCGAGGTGCTGCGCAACAAGTCCTTCGCTGCCTGCACACCCGAGGAGCTGGCAGCGCTGCGGCGCATCATGGCCCGGATCCGCCTGACGCCGCCGCGGCGCCGTACGCGGCGTACTACCCGGGCACGCTCGGGTGCACGCCCGGACATGCGCCGGACGGTGCGCGAGACCATGCGCACGCACGGGGAGCCCGCCGAGCTGTTCTGGCGTCGCCGCCGGCACCGGATGAGACCGCTGATCCTCATCCTCGACGTCTCCGGCTCGATGTCCGACTACTCCCGCAGCCTGCTGCAGTTCGCCTACTCGACACGGCGGGCGGCCGCCCGGGTCGAGGTGTTCTGCTTCGGCACCCGCCTCACCCGCATCACCAAGATGCTTGAACGTCGACGACCCGATGACGCCCTGGAGCAGGCCGCGAAGGCGGTCTTCGACTGGGAAGGGGGCACCCGCATCGGCGACTCACTGGACACCTTCGTGCGCGCCTGGGGACGTCGCGGCATGTGCCGCGGCGCGATCGTGGTGATCTGCAGCGACGGGCTCGACCGCGGCGACCCTGCCGTGCTGGCCGCGGCGATGGAGCGGTTGTCCAGGCTGAGCCACCGGGTCGTGTGGATGAACCCGCACAAGGGCAACAACGAGGACTTCCAGCCGAGCTCCCTGGGGATGATGGTCGCCGCCCCGCACGTCGACCTGCTGCTGTCCGGGCACGACCTGCGCAGTCTGGAAGACTTCGCGGCACTGCTGCCCGAGCTGCGCTAGCCAACGGAGAGCTGATGAGGTGGAGCGTCGTGGTCGCGGCCGACGGTGACCGGGTCGTCACCCGTGAGGAGGTCGTCGAGCTCGCCGACGCCGTGGCCGCCGACAGCGGGATCGCGTCCGGCATCGGCACGACGAGCTACGGCGCCCAGCTGGTCGTGCACGCCACGACGCACCAAGAGGCCATCGAGCTCGCCATGGCGCAGTTCGCGCAGGCGGCAGCGCGGGCAGCCCTTCCGCCCTGGCCCATCACCCGGGTCGAGGCGATCAGCGAGGACGACGACCTGGACGAGGACGGATGATCCGGCTCGGCTCGTTGGCCGGCTACCCCTTCGAGGGACCGCGGGTGCTCGCCGGCTGGACGCCGAAGGCCGTCCCCGCCGTCTATGCCATCGTCGTCAAGCCGGAGGCGGACACCAAGCCCGACACCTACGCAGTGATCTACGTCGACCACTCCGACGACCTGTCCGCCGAGCGCTTCCCGTTCAACCACCGGCGTGCGGCGTCGTGGGTACGTCGGGCAGGCGACCGCTGGAAGCTCTACATCTGCACGTACGAGGTGCCCGGGGGGCTGCGGTCGCACCGGGAGCAGATCGCCCGCGAGCTCCTCGCGATCTACCACCCCAGCTGCAACCCGAAGCAGTACGAGTCGTCGTGGAGGGACGAGTGGATCGGCGAGTACACGGCTCCCACGACCGGCCCGCTCACCACCAGCCGCGAGCCCGACGCGGGGGCCTGAGCGACTACGCCGGGATCTGCGGCTCGGGCTCGGGGCGCCGCGCGGCACCGGCACCCGGCGCGTAGCCCACGCCGTCGTGCAACCGCGACCTGCGGCGCCCGGACGCGGGCCTGGCCGGTCCTCGTTCGACCACCTCGCCCGGCTGGTAGGTGGCACCCACGACGATGCCCTCGGCCATCCCGTAGAGCAGCGGCAGGGCACCAGCGATCACGCCGCCGGTGTGGTTGATCTGCTCGACCCCGCGCTCGATGACCGAGGCGTTGGTTACGACGGTCGCCACGATCTCGTTGCACTCCTCAAGGTTCGTGGCGACCCGGGTCAGCTGGGAGCCCACGACGAACAGGTAGAACGCCAGCCCGGCGATGAGCAGGACGATGTCGATCACCGAGAGCACGATCAGGGTGGTCACGAGCGCACCTTCCCGAGGACGCGGCCGAGGAACAGGTGGTGCTCGAGGCCTTCGGCCAGCACTGCCTCCACGCGGGTGGCGGTCTCCGCGATCAGCGCGGTGTCCGCGGTATTGCTGGCCGCCTGTTGGAGGGTGTCGCGGATCATGACGACTCGTCTGTCGATGGTGCGGACGAGCAGCACCAGGATGGTGAGCAGCGCTGCGACGGCCAGCACGACGACGAAGCCGCCGATGACGGCGCCCCACCACAGGCTGCGCTGCGTCGAGGTCAGCGCGAGGACGGACATGGCAGTCATGCTCAGCCTCCCAACCGGCTGCGGCCGCGCTGGAGCCCGGCGACGATCACCGCGGCGGACTCGCTCGTGGTGCGCAGCTGCGAGAGTGCCGCGGTGTTCTGCACGGACTCGGTGAGCGACTCGTTGATCTGCAGCGCCTGTCCGCCGATCGCGTGCGCAAGGAGCAGGATCGGCACCACCAGCGCGACGACCACCAGGACGACGACGATCGCGATGACATAGCCGACCACCCAGCCTGTGGTGGAGTCGCCGGCTGCCGCTAGTACATGGGTGACCACAGTCGCCCTTCCTCTAGATCGTTTCGCAGAAGTCGCGGACCGGTTGGAGACTCGCGTTGACCGAGGGCAGCACCACGGGCACGGTCGCGGTCTTCTCCGCCACCACCCGAACGCCGCCGAGGAGGGCAGCGAGCGTCCTGCGCACGGCCATCAGGTGTCCGATGACCCGCAACAGGCCCAGCGCCGCGGCAGCGATGATCAGGGTGGCGATCACCAGGGTCACCCAGGCAACAAGTGGCATGTCGGCCTTCCTCTCCCTCAGCCGAGCAGCTTGGCAACGGAGCCGGCGTAGCGGACGGCGCCGACGGAGACTTCTTGGATCGTCGTGTCGGTCGTGGCCAGCAGACCCGGCGCCTCGTTCAGCTCACCGATCAGGGCCACGCCGCCACCCAGGATGTTGTCGGAGGCCGCCCGGATCCGCTCCAGCGCGCCCAGCACCCGGTTGAGCAGGGCAACGAGGACGGGGACCACGACCAGCAGCAGGATCGCGTTGCCGATCCACCACAGCACCATGAGTCTCTCCTCAGCTCGGGTTGGGCTGGTAGGGCAGGAAGAACCGCCGCCACACGCGACTGAGCGCCATCACGGCGGCCCGCAGGCCGATGGCCAGCCCGCTCGCGGGCGCCGCGTTGCTCATCTGGTCGGGCGACAGGCCACGGTCGAGGGCGCCGATCCGGTTCTGCATGTTCTTGGCGAAGTCGCTCATGAGGACCGCCGTGACGTCGGAGATCATGCCGCGGCCGTACTGCGCTGCGGCGCCCGACAGCTGCAGGTCCTGGGCGACCTGGACCTTGGTACCGCGGGCGATGGGCGACAGCTGCGCGGTGACCAACATCGCAGCCTGGCCGCGGCCCTTCTCGTCCGCACCGGCCGCGTCGACCACGATGCGCTTCGCGGCGTCGTCGCGCTCCTTGATCTGTGCGGTCCCGGCGAAGGCCAGCTTGACCGGCCCCATCCGGACGGCGACCTTGCCGAGGAACTTGTTGTCGCCGAGGTCGTCGGTCAGCTCCGCGCCGGGCAGGCACGCGGCCACCTGAGGAATGTTGTCGAAGAACTGCCAGACCTTGTCGACGGGCTGGGCGACCTCGAAGTCGCTGGTGATCAGCATCGGGCTTCCTTGGACAGGTAGGCGGCGGGGTCCTTCTCGAACGCGCTTCGGCAGCCGGCACTGCAGAAGTAGTAGGTGGTGCCCTCGTGCTCGTAGGGTCGGCTGGTCCGGTCGGCTGCCACGGTCATCGCGCACACCGGGTCGATCGCCTGGGCCGGCGCCGCGGCGGCGGCCGGCTCGACCGAGCGGTCGGGGGCGAGAGCACCGGCCGCACGCAGCTGCACCAGCTCGGCAAGGACGGCGACCGCGATCTCCCGGTGCGACGTGTGACCGAGGTCCAGTCCGACGGGCACCCGCACCCGGTCGAGCAGCTCCTTGGAGACACCCCGGTCGGCGAGGTAGCCCAGCACCGCCTCGCCACGGGCCTTCGATGCCACCAGGCCGATGTACGCCGGCGCGGCGGCCACGGCCTGCTCGACGGCCTCCTCGTCGCCGTGGCCCTGGGTGGCCACGACGACCACGGCCCGCGGGTCGACGTCGGCCGCGCTGAAGTCCGCACTGGCGACGAGGTCGGTGCGCCAGCCCAGCACGGCGCCCAGCTCAGAGAGCGTGTGGGCCATCGGGGAGCGTCCGACGATCACCAGATGAAGGCTGGTCAGCACCGGTTCGACGTACACCTGCAGGGCTCCCTCGCTCTGGCAGGAGATCGGGATGACCGTCATGCCGGCGGGGACGGACCCACCGAACTGCTCGGGCGTCCCCAGCAGCAGAAGGCGCGGCTCGCGATCGAGGATCGCCTGGCGGGCTTCACGGATGACGACCGGCTCGGCGCACGCGCCGCCGATCCACCCGTGGACCTGCCCGGTCGCCGTGATGATGGCGCGGGCCCCCGGCTGTCCGGACGACGGCCCCTGCCGCCACACGACGGTCGCGAGCGCGAACTCCTCACCACGCTCGGCGAGCTCCCGAGCCTGGTCGAGCACCTGCCAGCCGTCGATGCGATGTTCGTTCATGAGTCGTCCGACTTGACCGGCGGCGCACCGGAGACGTCGCGGCGCATCGTCAGCGCCTCGTAGACCCGGTCCGGCAGCAGCGGCATGTCGATGTTGCGCACGCCGGTGCCCTTGAGGGCGTCCATGACCGCGTTGACGAACGCGGCGGGCCCGCCCACGGTCGCGCACTCGCCGACCCCCTTGGCGCCGATCGGGTGGTGCGGACACGGCGTGACGACCTCGTGCAGCTCGAAGCCGGGGGTCTCCCACGCGGTCGGCAGCAGGTAGTCCATGTAGTTGCCGCCGATGATGTTGCCGTGTTCGTCGTAGGTCATGAACTGCATATTGGCCATCGCGTAGGCCTCGGTGAGGCCGCCCATGATCTGGCCTTCGACGATCATCGGGTTGATCCGGACGCCGCAGTCGTCAACGCCGACGAAGCGGAGCACGTCCCAGACACCGGTCTCGGGGTCGACCTCGACGGTCGCGATGTAGCACGCGAACGGCCAGGTCAGGTTGGGCGGGTCGTAGTACGCGTTGTTCTCCAGACCGGGCTCCATGCCGTCGGGCATGTTCGCGTACGCCGCCATCGCGCATTCCTGGATCGTGGCGCCACGCTGCGGCGCGCCACGAACGTAGAACCGGCCGAGCTCCCACTCGACGTCCTCCTCCGACACCTCCAGCAGGTGGGCGGCGAGCTTGCGTGCCTTGGCCCGGATCTTGCGCGACACCATCGCGACCGCTGCACCGGCGACCGGCGTACTGCGTGAGGCGTAGGTGCCCATACCGAACGGTGCGGTATCGGTGTCGCCCTCCTCGACGACGATGTCCTCGGCCGGCAGCCCCAGCTCGTGGCTGACGATCTGCGCCCAGGTGGTCTCGTGCCCCTGGCCCTGGGTCTTGGCCCCTGTGCGCAGGATCGCCTTGCCGGTCATGTGCACCCGCAGCTCGGCGG
>JAVEDI010000102.1 GCA_030841035.1 Actinomycetota bacterium | reverse complement strand
GATCGTCTGGATCAGCGACGTGCCGGACCGGAGGAAACCCTCCTTGTCGGCGTCGAGGATCGACACCAACGACACCTCGGGCAGATCGAGGCCCTCGCGCAACAGGTTGATGCCGACGAGAACGTCGTATTCGCCGGAGCGCAGCTCTCGCAGCAGCTCGATCCGACGCAGAGTGTCAACCTCGGAATGGAGATAGCGCACTCGAATACCCAGTTCGAGCAGGTAGTCCGTCAAGTCCTCGGACATCTTCTTGGTCAGCGTGGTGACGAGGACGCGCTCGTTGCGCTCGGCACGCAGCCGTATCTCGTGGACGAGGTCGTCGATCTGGCCCTTGGTCGGCTTGACGACGACCTCGGGGTCCACCAGCCCCGTCGGGCGGATGACCTGCTCGACCGGCGCCTCCTCGGCCCGGTTCAGCTCGTAGGGACCGGGGGTCGCCGAGAGGTAGACCGTCTGGCCGATGCGGCCGAGGAACTCCTCCCACTTCAGCGGCCGGTTGTCCGTCGCGCTGGGCAGCCGGAACCCGTGGTCGACGAGGGTCCGCTTGCGGGACATGTCACCTTCGTACATGCCGCCGATCTGCGGCACCGTCTGGTGCGATTCGTCGATGACGAGCAGGAAGTCCTCGGGGAAGTAGTCGATCAGGCAGTTGGGCGCGGACCCGGGCGCGCGGCCGTCGATGTGCCGGGAGTAGTTCTCGATGCCGGAGCAGAACCCGACCTGGCGCATCATCTCGATGTCGTAGGTCGTGCGCATCCGCAACCGTTGCGCTTCGAGCAGCTTGCCCTGCTTCTCGAGCTCGGCCAGCCGGTCAGCGAGCTCGAGCTCGATGCCGGTGATCGCCTTCTCCATCCGCTCCGGGCCCGCGACGTAGTGGGTGGCCGGGAAGACGTAGAGCTCCTCGTCCTCGGTGATCACCTCGCCCGTCAGGGGATGGAGCGTCATCAGCCGCTCGATCTCGTCACCGAACATCTCGATGCGCACGGCCAGCTGCTCGTAGACCGGGAAGATCTCGATCGTGTCGCCGCGCACCCGGAAGGTGCCGCGGGTGAAGGCCAGGTCGTTGCGGGTGTACTGGATCTCGACGAAGCGCCGCAGCAGCTGGTCGCGCTCGAGCGTGTCGCCGACCTTCAGCCGCACCATGCGGTCGACGTACTCCTGCGGGGTGCCGAGACCGTAGATGCAGGAGACGGACGCCACCACGATCACGTCGCGGCGGGTCAGCAGGCTGTTCGTCGCCGAGTGCCGCAGCCGCTCGACCTCGTCGTTGATGGACGAGTCCTTCTCGATGTAGGTGTCGGTCTGCGGGATGTAGGCCTCGGGCTGGTAGTAGTCGTAGTAGGAGACGAAGTACTCGACCGCGTTGTTGGGCAGCAGCTCGCGGAACTCCGTCGCCAGCTGCGCCGCCAGCGTCTTGTTGGGCGCCATCACCAGCGTGGGGCGCTGCAGCCGCTCGACCAGCCAGGCGGTCGTGGCGGACTTGCCGGTGCCGGTGGCACCCAGCAGGACGACGTTGCTCTCCCCCGCCCTGACCCGGCGCTCGAGCTCGTCGATGGCCGCCGGCTGGTCGCCGGAGGGCTGGAAGTCGCTCAGGACGCGGAACGGCGCCACACGTCGCTCGAGATCGGTGGTCGGTCGCACCCGTCAACCGTACGTCGCTGCGCCGACAGCCCGGGACGGCCGCGTCCGGTACCCCGCGGGGCCGGGTCCAGTCGGTCCCCCGGCCGGTCACCCAGTGGTCCGGCTCCGTCACGTGGGGTGGGGTCCGGCCCTCCGTTTGGGTCACGTTGCGCGGTGGGGGTTCAAGACAATGCCGTTTTGGGCAGGTCCTGGGAGAGGAAGTCGTTAAGGTCGCATGGCACGTGGTGATCTCGAGCGTCACATCCGTACCGGTTCGGGACGGCGGCGGGCCGGGAGGTTCGCCGCCGTCGTCACGTCGGTCGGGCTTCCGGAGCAGGTCGAAAGGGGCGACGGACGAAGAGCCTCAGACGTTGGTCGAACAGACGTGCCAGGGGGGGCCTGGTGACGGGGCACACACCAGAGGCAGGGGAGAAGCAAGTGACAGCGGGGCCCTCGGGCCGGCGACGCAGCCTCACGCGTGATCGTCCCTACCATCCCTCCGACGTCCTCGGTCCCGCGCAGCCTCGGCCGGACTCGGGCTACCGGACCTCCGCGCCCGACCAGCGGGACGCCGCGCAGGACCCCTCGGCGAGGGTGCCCAGGGTGAGCGGCCGGCCGGTGTGGACGCGCTGGAGCGTCGCGCCGCTGCTGGTGACGATCGACCTGCTCGGGCTGCTCGTGGCGGTCGTGGTCGGCCACCATGCGATGGGTGCCGCGCTGTCGTTCGTCGGCCTGACCAGCCTGCTGCTCGCCGCGGGAGGGTTGTACCGGTCCCGGCTGAGCCTGTCCGTGCTCGACGACCTGCCCCCCTTGCTCGGCCGCTGCCTCACGGCCGCCGGTCTGGTGGTGCTGGTGAGCGCCTCGACGTCGCTCGGCCCGGTCGCCCCGTCCACGACCATGGCGGTGGCCCTCTCGGGCGCCGCCGGCCTGGTCGCCGGGCGGGCCGCGTCCTACCACCTGGTGCGCGCCATGCGGCGACGCGGAACCGTGAGCCACCGAACGCTGATCTACGGAGCCGGGGCGGTGGGTGTGCACATCGCCGGGACGCTGCTGCACAACAGCGTCTACGGCCTCAAGCCGGTCGGCTTCGTCGACGCCGAGCCGCTGCACGGCGGCAAGGACGACCCCTTGGAGCTGCCGCTCCTGGGCGACGGCACCGACCTGGCCGCTGTCCTCGGCCGGCACGAGATCGGCGTGGTGGTGATCGCCTTCACCTCCGCGCCGGAGTCCTCGATCGTCGACATCATCCGCCAGTGCGACCGGCTGGACTGCGACATCTTCTACATCCCGCGACTGTTCGAGCTGCACCACCGGACGAGGGACGTCGAGGAGATCTGGGGCATCCCGGTGATCAGGCTCCGTCGAGCCACTCACCGCAGCCCGATCTGGCCGGTCAAGCGCGCGCTCGACATGCTGGTCGCCGCGACGCTCCTCGTGCTGCTGTCCCCGTTCATGCTGGCGTGCGCCGTGGCGGTACGTCTCGAGTGCGGCCGCGGTGTGATCTACCGCCAGCGGCGGGTGGGGCTCGACGGCCGGCAGTTCGAGCTGTTGAAGTTCCGCACCCTGCGCAGCTCGGACAACCAGTCCGACCTCGAGTGGTCGATCGCCGCTGATGGCCGGGTGGCGCCCGTCGGCCGCTTCCTGAGGAAGACCTCCCTCGACGAGCTGCCGCAGCTGGTCAACGTGCTGCGCGGCCAGATGAGCCTGGTGGGGCCGCGGCCCGAGCGCCCGTTCTTCGTGCAGAAGTTCACCGAGTCCATGCCGCGGTACACCGCGCGGCACCGGGTGCCGGCCGGGCTCACCGGCTGGGCTCAGGTCCACGGCCTGCGCGGGGACACGTCCATCCAGGACCGGCTGCTCTTCGACAACTACTACATCGAGAACTGGTCGCTCTGGAGCGACATCAAGATCCTGCTCCGCACCACCATCTCCATCTTCACGCGGAGCGGGTCGTGACCGCCCTTGACGGTCAGCCGTCCTTCGAGGCGGCCGCGGGCACAGCAGCCCTCAGGGACGGGCACCTGGAAGGCCGCCGCGTCCTGCTGGTCTCGATGTACTACGCACCCGAGCTCAGCGGCTCGGCGCCGTACACCACCGATCTCGCCGAGCACCTGGCCCGGTGCGGTGCCGTCGTGGACGTCGTCACGACCCAACCGCACTATCCGCAGTGGCGGCGCCATCCGGACTCGCGCGCACGCTGGCACCGGGAGCGGCTCAACGGTGTCTCCGTGCACCGGGTGCCCTGCGTCGTCCCGGCCCAGCCCGATCTGGCGTGGCGAGCGGTCTACGAGGCGTCGTTCGTCGCGGCTGCCGCCCGTCGGGCGCTCACCCTCGACCCCGACGTCGTCATCGGGTGCTCGCCGACGCTGCTCGGTGCCTGGCTGGCCACGACGGCGGCCCGGCTGGGGCGCCTGCCGCTGCTGCAGTGGGTCCAGGACGTGGTGTCCTCCGCGGCGGCCCAGAGCGGGTTGGCCGCCGGCGCGCCGGGCGCCGCCTCTCACGTGCTGGGGTGGCTGGAGGGACGGACCCTGCGGCAGGCCGACGTCATCGCGCTGGCGAGCGAGGCATTCCGGGAGCCCGTGGACCGGCTGACCGGCGGATCCGTCCCCCTGCGCGTCATCAGGAACTGGAGCCGCCTGCAGGAGAGCAGCACGCTCGACGGGGCGCAGCTGCGCCGGGGGATGGGCTGGGGCGACCGGACCGTCGTGCTGCACACGGGCAACCTCGGGCAGAAGCAAGGGCTGGACGAGCTCGTGCCGCGCCTGCGGGACACGGCGGAGACCGACCCGGACATCCTGTTCGCCTTCGTCGGGGACGGGAACCAGCGGCGGCGCCTCGAGGGGATGACCCGCGGGCTTCCCAACGTCCGTTTCCACGACCCCGTGAGCGAGAGCGACTACCCTTCGTTGCTGCGCGCGGCCGACGTGCTGCTGCTGCACGAGCGCTCCAGCGTGGTGGACATGAGCCTGCCCAGCAAGCTCACCTCCTACGTCGCGTCCGGCGTACCCGTCCTGGGCCTGGTCCGGCCGGAGTCGGCGACCGGGCTGGACCTGCGCGCCCATAAGACCGGGATGCTTCTTGCCCCCGGCGACCGCGATGTGGGTGCCGCCGTACGCTCGCTCGCCGGCACGGACCTGGGCCGACGCTACGGCGAGCACGGGCTGCGCTACTTCCGGGCCAACCTGGCTCCGGAGCGCAGTCTGCACATGCTGCAGGAGACGCTCGGCCGCCTCGTGGCGGACCCGGCACCGTCCGTGCGCCCCACCCCGCTGACGCGGTGGCCGGCCCGCTTGGCGTCGACCCCCCTCGTGACGCTCGGGCTGCCGGTCTACCAGGAGTCGGCGGACATCGCCCGCACTCTGCAGACCCTGGCCGAGCACGTCCGCCTCCTGGACGGGTTCCGGTGGGAGATGGTCGTGGTCGACGACGGGTCCCGGGACGGCACGCCGGACGTGGTGGAGCGGTGGGTCGCCGCCAGCGACCTGCCCCTGCCGGTCCGGCTGGTCCGTCACGCGCGCAACCAGGGCCTGGGCGCTGCCCTGCAGACGGTGTTCTCCGAAGCACGCGGCGACGCCGTCATCACGCTGGACGCGGACCTCAGCTACGACGTCGAGCACATCGGTCGCCTGTTGGCCGCTTGGCGGTCGGAGGGCGCAGCCGTCGTCACGACGTCTCCGTACATGCGTGACGGGCGGCTCGTGGAGGTCCCGCGCCTGCTGGCCCTCCGCAGCCGGATGGCCAACCGGTACCTCGCAGGCATGTCCGGCACGCCGGTGCACACGTTCACCGCGATGGTCCGGCTGTACGACGGCGACTTCGCGCGCTCCCTGCCAGACCTGCGCCGCGGGCCGGCCGCGAACGTCCAGGTTCTGCACCTCGCCCTTCGGCGCGGGCTGCACGTCACCGAGATCCCGGCGACCCTGGACTGGTCGGGCCGCGCACCCCGCCGCGGGCGCACGCAGCTTCTGTCTCGCAAGGCGCTGGCGGAGTCATGGCGGGTGTTCGGGGACGGGGTGCGGCTGCGCAGGCATCGCCCGCGGGCGGCTGCCGCCCCAGCGCGACCGGCCCCCGCGGCGGCACAGATGCACGTCACCACGTGGCAACGACAGGAGAACTCATGACCGACACCGTGTCGCCCGACCTCGTCCTCCCCGACGACCAGGGCGCCGGCGGCCGCAGCTTCGACGCGCGGGTGATGGAACTCCTGGCAGAGGTGATCGCGTCGGGCACCCTGACCGCCACCAAGGGCGCCGTGACGCCGCGGTTCGAGCGGCAGTTCGCCGACCTGCTCGGGGTCCGCCACGCCATCGCGTGCGCGTCGGGGAGCGCAGCCGTGCACGCCGCAGTCGCTGCGCTGGAGCTCGAACCGGGTGACGAGGTCATCACCACGGCAGTGACCGACATGGGTGCCCTCACACCGCTGCTCTACCAGGGCCTGATCCCGGTCTTCGCGGACGTCGACCGCACGACCGGCAACGTCACCCCGGAGACGGTCTCGGCGGTCCGCAGCGACCGCACGCGGGCCGTCATCGTGACTCACCTCTTCGGCAACCCAGCCGACGTCGGGGGCATCCGGTCGGCCATGGGCGAGGGCGTGACCGTCATCGAGGACGCGGCGCAGGCGTTCCTGGCCTCCCGGGGCGGGCAGCGGGTCGGCACGCTGGGGGACGTCGGCTGCTTCAGCTTCCAGCAGGGCAAGCACATCACCGCCGGCGAAGGCGGCATCGTGGTGACCGACGACGACGGACTCGCCCACGAGATACGGCTGTTCGTCAACAAGTCGTGGCCCTACGGCGAGAGCCAGCCCGACCATCGCAAGCTGGGACTCAACTACCGCACCACCGAGCTGCACAGCGCGGTCCTGCTCGCCCAGCTCCCCCGCCTGCCGGAGTTCGTCGCGCACCGGCGCCGGTTGGCCGAGCAGCTCTCGGCCGGGCTGGCCTCCGTGCCGGGGCTCGTCACTCCGGCGCCCGCGCCGGGTGCCGAGCACGCGTACTGGCGGTACCCCCTGGTCATGGACCAGGCAGTGGTGCCCGACGGCGTGACCCGCCTCGCGAGGCGGCTGCGGTCCCGCGGCATCCCTGCCGCACCGCGCTACATCGGCAAGCCGGCCTTCCGGTGCGGCATCTTCGTCGACGCCCGTACCCTCGGGTCGAGCAGCTGGCCGCTCTCCTTGGCGCGACCCGAGGCTCGCGACTACGACGCCGCTCGCTTCCCGGGCACCTTCGCCTTCCTCGAGTCGGTGCTCGTGCTGCCGTGGAACGAGAAGTTCGAAGAGGTCCACGTCGAGCTCCTGCTGGCGACCATCGGTGAGGAGGTAGGTCGTACATGACACGCGATTTCCGCATCGCCCTGGTGGGCGCCGGGGCCATCGGCAACGCCTACGCGCAGGCCGCCGCGGGCCTGCCGGGTGCCTCCGTCGTCGCGGTCGCCGACGTCAATGCCGACGCGGCTGACAGCCTTGCGGCGGCGAGCGGCGCCCAGGCGGTCCACGACCCGTTGTCGCTCGCGCACAACGACCGCGTCGAGCTCGCGCTGATCTGCACGCCGCCCGCGACCCACGAGGAGCTGTGCGTCGGGTTCCTGGAGGCAGGCGTGCCGGTGATGTGCGAAAAGCCTCTCTCGGTCGACACGCTGTCGGCCCGTCGCATCCTCACCGCGGCGGTGCGCACCGGCACGCCGATCACGATGGCGTCGAAGTTCCGCTTCGTCCCGGACGTGATCCAGGCGCGTTCGATCATCCAGGCCGGCACGCTCGGCGACGTCGTACGCACCGAGGTCGCCTTCACCAGCCGGGTGGACATGAGTCGCCGGTGGAACGCGGACCCGGCTGTCGGTGGCGGCGGGGTCCTGATCGACAACGGCACCCATGCCGTCGACGTGCTGCGCTACGCCTTCGGGCCCGCCGAGAAGGTCCTCGCCGCCATCTGGACGACCAATCCCGCACTGCGGGTCGAGGACACCGCCGCCGTCCTGGTGCGGACCCTCGACGGCAAGATCGGGAGCATCGACCTGTCCTGGAACTTGGACCGCCTGACCGACCGGTACCTCGCCGTGTTCGGCTCGGAGGGGTCCCTCGAGGTCGGTTGGCGTGCGTCCCGGCTGCGCACCACCTCCTCGCCGGTCGACCGGCCGTTCGGAACCGGCTACGACAAGATCCAGGCACTGCGCGAGAACCTGCGCAACGTCGTGGACGCCCTGCAGGGCCGGGCCGAGTTCGTCGTCACGGGCGCCGATGCCATCGCCTCCGTCGCCGCCGTGGAAGCGGCCTACGAGTCCGCACGCACCGAGGAGTGGGTGACCGTGCCCTCGCGCCGGGCCGAGCGCCAGCTGAGCGCATGACGCCACGGGTCCACCCCACCGCGATCGTGGAGGACGACGTCATCCTCGGCGCGGGGACCTCCGTCTGGGACAACGCTCACCTGCGCTCCGGTGCCGTCGTCGGTCGCGAGTGCATCGTCGGTGGCAAGTCCTACCTCGCCGGCGAGACGAAGCTGGGCGATCGCGTCAAGATCAACGCGTTCGTCTACATCTGCTCGGGAGTCACGGTGGAGGACGGCGTCATGGTGTCCGCGCACGTCACCTTCACCAACGACCGCTTCCCGCGCGCGACCACCCCCGACCTGGCGACGCTGCGATCCTCCGCAGTGGACGAGCACACCGAGCTCACGCTGGTCCGCGAGGGTGCCACCCTCGGCGCTGCGGCGGTCATCGGCCCGGGTCTGGTCGTAGGGAGGTTCGCCATGGTCGGCATGGGCGGGGTCGTCACGGGCGACGTGCCGGACTTCCACCTGGTCGTCGGCTCCCCCGCGGCCAGTGTCGGCGCGGTCTGCCGGTGTGGCGCACCGGTCGTGCGCTGGCGACGGCACGACGGTCCCCCGCCCGGCTCGCAGCAGGTCACCTGCGGCTCGTGCGGTCGCGGCTACACCATCGCGGACGGCACCGTGGTCGAGGCCAGCGCCGTGGTCGAGGGCAGCGCGTGACCCGACCCGGCAAGCGGCTCGCCGTCGTCGGCGGCGGAATGCTGGGCATGCGCGTGGCCGAGCGCGCGGCTGCGGCCGGCCGGTCGGTGACGCTCTTCGAGTCGGCCCCGGACCTCGGCGGCCTGGCGTCGGTATGGCGCCTCGGCGACATCACCTGGGACAAGCACTACCACGTCATCCTGCCGAGCGACGTGCGGACGCTCGGCCTGCTCGACGAGCTCGGGCTGAGGGACCTCCTGCTCTGGCGCAGCGTGCCGGCCGGCTGCGCGGCCGACGGCGCGGTGCACCCCGCCACCACGCCGGCGCAGGTGCTGCGGCTGCCGTTCCTCGGCCCGGTGGCCAAGGGCAGGCTCGGTGTGACGGCGCTGCGAGCCGCCGCGCTGCGCGACCCGCTGTCGGTCGAGGACGTGCCGGTGCTGGACTGGCTTCGCCGCTGGAGCGGAGACCAGGCGACGGAGCGTTTCTGGGAGCCGTTGCTGCGCTCCAAGCTGGGGGCGAACGTCGAGGCCGCCTCGGCCACGTTCATCGCCACGACGCTCAAGCGGTTGCTCGGGGCGCGGCGGCACGGCGGCGGCACGGGCGACGGCTTCGGCTTCGTCACCGGCGGCTACGCGACCGTCCTCGGCGCGCTGGCCACCGTGATGCAGGCCCGCGGTGTCGAGGTGCGGCTCGGCGAACAGGTCCGGTCGGTACGGGCGACGCATCCGGGTCACGACGGCACACTGACCGTCGAGACCGCTTCGGGCAGCCACCCGCAGTTCGACCAGGTGGTCGTCACCGCGGCGTCGCCGATCGCCGCACGGCTGTGCCCGGACCTCACGGAGGCCGAGCGCCTGCGGTGCACGGCGGTCACCTACCAAGGGATCGTCTGCCTGTCGTTGCTGCTTCCCCGTCCGCTGACCGACAACTACATCACCTACCTGACGGAGCCGGCTCCCTTCACGGCCGTGATCGACATGTCGGCGCTGGTCGGCCGGGAGCAGCTCGGTGGCCACGGACTGGTCTACCTGCCGCGGTACGTCCGGTCCGACGACCCCGTCCTCGGGTCCCCCGAGGCGGAGCTGCTCGATCAGTTCCTGCCGGCACTCGAGCGGATCTACCCGACGTTCCACCGCGACGACGTCCTGGCCTCGGGTCTGTCGCGCGTTCGCCTGGTCCTGCCGGTCCCGACGCTCGGGTACTCACGCAGGCTGCCGCCGGTCGTGACCTCCGTACCGGGGCTCTACCTCGCCAGCTCGGCGCTGATCACCGACGGCACGCTCAACGTCAACGAGACGCTGTCCGTCGCCGACGGCGTACTGCCCCGGGTGCTCGCCGCATGACGCGGACCCCGGCTGTCGGGCGAACGCTGCTCGCGAGCCTCTCGCTGGACCTGGACAACCTGTGGTCGTACCTCAAGACGTACGGCGACCCCGCGTGGCAGTCGCTGCCCACGTACCTGCCGACCGTCGTGCCGCGCTTCCTCGAGCTCTTCGACGAGGCGTCGCTGACCGCCACGGTGTTCGTCGTCGGGCAGGACACCGAGGTCGAGGAGAACGCCGAGCCGATCGCCTCGATCGCCGCGGCAGGTCACGAGATCGGCAACCACAGCTTCTCCCACGAACCGTGGTTGCGCACCTACTCGCGGGAGCGCATCGTCGACGAGCTCGCCCGCACGGAGGAGGGGCTGCAGCGGGTCACGGGACGGCGGCCGCTGGGCTTCCGGGGCCCGGGGTACAGCCTGTCGTCGACGCTGCTCGAGGTCTTGTGCGAGCGCGGCTACGCCTACGACGCGTCCACGCTGCCGACGTGGATAGGCCCCCTCGCGCGCACCTACTACTTCCGCACCGCACGGCTGGACGCCGACGAGCGCGGCCGCCGCAGGGAGCTGTTCGGGCGCGCGAAGGACGGTCTGCGCCCCCTGCGGCCCTACCGGTGGCAGGTCCCCGGCGGCTCCCTGGTCGAGCTTCCCGTGACGACCATGCCGGGCGTGCGGCTGCCCATCCATTTCAGCTACGTGCTCTTCCTGCACGGTGTCTCCCCGGCGCTCGCGAAAGCGTACTTCCGCACGGCGCTGCGGGCCTGCCGCCTGGCGCGGGTCGGGCCGTCGCTGCTGCTGCACCCCCTCGACCTCCTCGACGCGACGGATGCCCCGGGCACCTCGTTCTTCCCCGGCATGGGTCTCCCGGCCAGGGACAAGGCGGCGGTCGTCCGCTGGTGCCTGCGGCAGCTGCAGGCGCAGTTCCACGTGGTCGGCACCGGCGCGCACGTCGAGGCCCTTGCCGTCGGCGCGCTACCAGGGCGTCGGGTGACCGATGAGTGACCCGTCGTCCGCAGCGTCGAGCAAGCGCGTCCTGGTCGTGTACGGCACCCGGCCGGAGGCGATCAAGATGGGCCCGCTGGTTGCGGCGTTGCGCCAGGAAGCCGGCATCGAGCTGACCGTGGCCGTCACCGGCCAGCACCGGGAGATGCTCGACGAGGTCAACGGCCTGTTCGGCATCGCGCCGCAGTTCGACCTGCGGCTGCTCGAGCACGGACAGACGCCCGCCCAGCTGACGGAGCGGGCCCTGCCGCGGTTGGTGGAGGTGGTGCGCCGGGTCCGGCCCCACGCGGTGATCGTCCAGGGAGACACCACCACGACGTTCACCGGCGCTCTGGCGGCGTTCTACGAGCACGTCCCGGTGGTCCACCTGGAGGCGGGGCTGCGGACCGGCGACCGGCAGCGGCCGTTCCCCGAGGAGGCCAACCGCCGGCTCACCACGCAGCTCACCGACCTGCACCTGGCTCCGACACTGCACAGCCGGCGCAACCTCGAGGCCGAGAGGGTCGCCCCGAAGGACATCGTCGTCACAGGGAACACGGTGATCGACGCCCTCTACATGACGGTCGGTCGCCCGCCGTCCTGGAGCGACCCCCGGGTCCCCGCCCTGCTGGAGGCCAGCACCCACACGGTCCTGGTGACGCTGCACAGGCGAGAGGCCTGGGGGGAGCCGATGGGCAGGGTCGCCGACGCGGTGGCCACGATCGCGCGGCGCCATCCCGCAGCCGGCATCGTGCTGCCGGCGCACCCGAACGCGGTCGTCCGCGAGGTCCTCGTCCCGCGGCTGGCGCAGCTGCCCAACGTCGTGCTGACCGAACCCCTGCCGTACGGCGAGCTCTGCCACGTGCTGAACGCGAGCGACCTGGTGATCACCGACAGCGGGGGCCTCCAGGAGGAGGGCCCCAGCCTCGGCAAGCCCGTGCTGGTCGCCCGCGACACGACCGAGCGTCCGGAGGGCCTGGCCTCGGGCATCGTCACGCTGGTGGGCACCGAGCGGGACGCCATCGTCAGCGCGGCGGAGGGCTATCTGTCGGCCCCGCGGCGCCCGGCGCAGCGGCCGGCGAGCAGCCCGTACGGCGACGGGCGGGCCTCCGCCAGAGCAGCGGCGGCCGTGTGCTGCCTGCTCGGGCTGGGAGCACGGTTGCCCGACTTCGCCGCTCCCTCTGCGCGGGAGCCGGGCTTCTGAGCGGGAAGGCCCGAACCGGTGCGCCGGCGAGGTACCGTCCCCGCATGGCCCGATCCGCGATGGCCCGTCTCGGGGTGGCGGCGGCCGGTGCACTGCTCGCGGGGTCAGCCGTGGTCGCCGGGGCCGACTCTGTGCTCGCGCCCTCCGACGGCGACCCGGTCCCGCCCCCGGCGGTCACGGCACCAGCAGGACGGACCTGGCGGCTGACCTTCGCCGACGAGTTCGACGGCTCTGCCGTCGACCGTTCCCGGTGGACGACCTGCTGGGACTGGACGGTGTCGGACTGCTCGCGCAGCGCGACCGCTCTCGGCGGGCTCGAACGGTACACGCCCCGCCAGGTCCGGGTCCGTGACGGCGTCGCCACGCTGGTCGCGCAGCGCCTGGCGAAGCCTCGCCGCGGGCAGTGCTACCAGGGCCGCTGCACGCACCGCTCCGGCCTGCTCACGACCGCTCGACCCGGGTCCGGACGCCCCTACAGGTACGTGTTCCGGTACGGCTACGCCGAGGCGCGGATCGAGGTCAGCGCCGCGCCCGGCTTGTGGTCGACGTTCTGGCTGTTGCCCCGGCGCACGGACCTGCGCGGGGACTACACGCATGAGATCGACGTGCTGGAGGCCGCAGGCGAGCGGGCCGGCACGACCCTGCAGACCTATCACTACGCCGGTCGGACGCGGCAGTTCCGCGCCCGCGACTGCCCGCCGCTGGCCACCGCTGGTTTCCACACCTACGGCGTGGACTGGCGACCGGACAGCATCACGTTCTACCGCGACGGCCAGGCCTGCGGCCGGTTCTCCGATGCGGCGAACATCTACGACAAGCCCGTGCAGCTGATCCTCGAGCTGATGGTCTATCCGTCCACGAGCAGGTCGGGCGGGCTCAGCCTGACCGACGTCCCGGCCGGCGGCCGGATGGTCGTGGACTACTGCCGCGTGTGGCGCAGCGTCCCGGTCACGGCGCCCCCCGGCTGACCGGCGGCACCGGCACGGAGGCCCCGCGGTGGGCGCCGGGCCGTGGCGTGTTGACGCCGTACGTCAGCACGCCGCCCAGGACCTTCGAACGCACGGCGTAGAGCGACCTCAACGCCTCGGCGGCGTCTCGGCGCCGGGTGACACCGCGCTCGGCCACGACGACGGTGCCGTCGGTCAGGGCGGAGAGAACCGCCGCATCGCTGACCGGGAGCACGGGTGGTGCCTTGATGACGACGTACTCGTAGAGCTTCTCCAGCCGGCTGATCACGTCGAGCATCACCCGGGAAGCGACGAGCTCCGACGCGTCGGCCTGCGGCGAGCCCGCCGAGAGCAGGCTGAGGCCGAGGCGACCGACCGGGCACAGCGCGTCGTCGAGCATGACGCGGCCGGCCAGCACGTCGGCGAGTCCCGCGTCCGGGAAGCAGTTGACCTGGACGTCCACGTCGGGGTTCCTCAGGTCCGCGTCGACGAGGACGACGAGCGCGTCCCGGCCGCGAGCGATCGCCATGGCCAGCTCGACGGCCACCAGGCCCTGCCCTGCATCGGCGACCGGCGACGTCACGACGAGGGTCCGGCGCAGCGCTGACGGGTCTGTCATGGCGATCGACGTGTGCAGCCGCTCGGCGGCCTCCCGGGTGCCACCCGTCCCCGGCGAGCTGGACAGCCTGCGCCGCCGTGGGACCCAGCCGGGCCCCGGCATCTCGCCCAGCGGTGGCGCGCCGATGGACCTGCCCAGCTGCTCGGAGGAGCGGATCAGGGGGTCGAGCAACGCCCGGACGAGCACCGCGAGCAGGCCCAGCAGCAGGCCGCAGGCCAGGCCGAGTGCGAGGTTGAGCGTGCGGCGCGGCGTGGCGGGTGCCGTCGGTCGTTGGGCACGCTGCAGCACCGTGACCGCCACGGTGGGAGGGCTGGAACCCTTGGGAGCACCGAGGGTCGGGATGACCCGTGACGATGCATCGGCCACCGCGTTGGCCAGTCGTTGCGCCTCGCCCGGGCGCAGCGCGGAGACCGCCACCGAGATGAGGGCGGTGTCGGGGCGCACCGCCACCTCCACCCGCTGCTCCAGAGCGTCGACGGTGAGCCGGGAACCCGTTGCCGCGATGACCGGGTTCAGGATCGTGGGGCTGTCGATGATCTGGGCGTAGGTGGTCACCTGCTGCTGGGCGTAGAGGCCGCCCTGGTAGAGGTTCGACAGGTCGTTCGTGGAGGATGTGCTCGAGGCGTAGAGCTCCACCTGCGCGCGGTACGTCGGGGTCGCCAAGGCGTTGCCCCCGGCCGCGGCGAGCAGGCCGAGCAGCCCGGTGAGGACGTAGATCGGCCACGCGCGCACCAGGCGCCGCACCAGCACGGTGGCGTTCATCGGATCGCGACAGCACCGGTGAGCGGACGGCCGTTGGGCGTGGGCACGGGCTCCTCCTTGCGCTGCTCACGGGCGACGCCGCCGGCGGCGATCATCGAGAGCGCCAACCACAGCGGGTTGGCCATGCCGGGCTGGGCGAACCACGCGGTCGCGAGCAGCATGATCACCGCTGGCGCCAGTCTACGCATGGCCCCCGCGCACACCGCCGGACTCAGGAAGGCCAGCGTGGCGAGCAGGGCCACCAGCACGCCGTACCGCAGCGACTCCTGGACGAGATTGACCCCGACCGAACCACCGTTGGCCAACGGTGCGCCGAAGGGTGCGTGGAGCCAGGTCTGGAACAGCTCGCGGGGTGTTCCGACCCCGTTGAGCCGGTCCGTCACCGAAACCTGGCTCTGCTCACCCTTGCCGCGCAGCCCGAAACGGCTGAACAGCAGGGCCGCGAAGGCGAACGCGCCCGCGGTCGCGGCCCAGACGGCGCCCTGGAGCCGTCCGGCCCGGGTGGCTGGGACGGTCACCAGCGCCACGACCGCCCCCAGCGCTGCCGTGAGGACCGACGCGGTGCTCTGCGCGCACACGACGCCCAGGAGGGCGACGAGCCATCCCGCGGTCCGCCACCGCAGCGACACCTCCGGTGTCACCGCCGCGGCGAAGGCCACCAGCAGCAGCGTGGCCCCCAGGATGCCGGGCTCCCCCGTCCATCCGGTCAGCCGTGGACCAACCGCCGAGGCGAAGCCTCCTCCTCCGGTGGTGAGGATCCCGGTGGCGTAGAGGCCGAAGTCGGCGTCGCGTCCACCGAAGGTCAGCGGGTTGATGGTGGCGACCAGCCCGGCCCGGGGCCCGGCGACCTGCCACAGCGGCACGAGCACGAGATATCCCAGCACCTGCCACGCGCCCAACGCGACGAGCGCCTTGACGAACCGCGGCCCTCGTTGCCGGTCGACGGCCAACGCCCAGCAGCCCACCACGGCGGCCCCGGTGGCGAGGACGCTGGGGACCGCCAGGCCGCCGAGCGTGCCGGCACCGGCCGCGACCACCGCCTGGAGGCTGGAGGACCGCAGGGCGTCGAGCAGCACGATGTAGGACCAGTAGGCGAGAACGCTCGCCGCGACACCGACCAGCAACGGCACGGTCCGCGGGTGGCGCAGCCAGGAGCGGGACGTGGCAGCCACGACCAGCCAGCCTGCCGAGCCCACGATGCCGAAGGCCTCTCCGAGGATGTTGGACCGGGTGGTGAGCAGGCACAGGATGCCGGCGAGGACCGACACCTCGACCGGGCGCAGCCAACCGGACAGGACGGCGACGAAGCCGCCGCCGAGCAGCAGTGGCAGCAGGAGCAGCACGGCCACCATGCCGCGAGAGGAGGCGTAGGTGACGGCCAGCAGCACGGTCGCGACGGCGCCGACGTCCAGGGCGATCCCCGGTGGCACCCGCCGGGCGAGTCGCTTCAGCCGGTGCAGGCGAGAAGGGGGCCTGCTGCGCAGCACGTCGACGGTTCCTCGCGCCCCCGGCGCAGGGGTGCCGCCCGATGCCATGATGGAACCCAGTCTAGAGCCATGGTTGTCGGGTGCTTCTGTCATCGAGGGGGGACATGCGGGTCCTGCTGGCCGAGCACCGCGCCGACGGACACCGCCTGGACTACGTGCGGATCCTCGACGACCACCTGACGGCGTCGGGGCACGACGTCGTGCTGCTGCTGGGGCCCGACGTACCGTCGGCGCCGCACTTCGCCGCCTACCTCGGTGACCTGGACCCCGCGCGCATCACCGTCGCTCCGGCGGGAGGCGCCTGGTTGGACGCGCTGGCCGCGACCTCGCGCACGCTGGAGGTCGACGGCGTGGCGGTGCCGGACGGCGACCACACCCTGCTCCAGCTGGGCCTCCGTGGCCGCTGGGACGGCCGGGGACGGATCACCGGGCTCGTGCTGCGGGACCCCGTCCGGTACGCCAGCCGCTCCGCGGCGGGCCGGCTGCGCGCGGCGGGCAAGCGGGTGCTCCTCGGCCGGGCCGCCCGGATCCCCGACGTGGTGGCGCTGCGGCTCGCCGGACAGGTCATGCCCTCGGGACCTGGATGGGTACGGGACCCCGTCTCGTTCGACCCGTGCCCGGGCGGCGAGGCAGAGCTTCGCTCCCGGCTGGGTCTGGACGCGGACCTCTTCTGGTTCGGCGTCTTCGGCCGGGTGCAGGCCCGCAAGAACCTGGGCCTGACGGCCGACGCGATGGCCCGGTTGGGGCCGGGCACCGGACTGCTGGTCGCGGGCATCTGTGACGCGGACGCGCTGGACGAGGCCGCACCCGCGATCGACCGGCTGCGCGCGGCGGGCACGGTCGTGCGGATCGAGAACCGCCTGCTGCCGGCCCGCGAGCTGGACGGCCTCGTGCGGCTGGTCGACTGCCTCGTCATCGCGCACTCCAACGAAGGCCCGAGCGGCCTGCTCGGCAAGGCGCTCGCCGCCGGCAGCAGGGTCGTGGCCGCGGGCGCCCGGTCGCTGCGTCCGGAGGCGGCCCTGTCCCCGGCGGGGGTCTGGAGCCCTCTCACCCCCGCTCGCCTGGGAGCCGCGCTCGAGCGGGCGCGCAGCCTGCCCCGGCCGGCGCCGGTCCCCGTCGCGGACGCCGCCTCGTTCGCCGATGCCTTCGCGGCAGCACTTCGGGACGCCCGGTGAGCGCCCGCGCTGCGGCAGCACGCGTGGTGGTGGTGGCGCCCGACTGCGGCGACGCCCGGCTGGCGAAGCGGCTCGTCGCGCTGCGGGACGCCGGCGCGCAGCTGGTGGTGCTCAGCTTCGACCGCGGCCGGTGCCCGGCAGCCGCGCTGCCGGTGCCCTTCCTCAACCTGGGCGCCACCCGCAGCGAGGACTACCGGCAACGCCTCGCGGCCCTCGCCAGGGCCGTGCCGCAGCTGTGGCGCTGCCGGGAACGACTGCGCGGCGCCCGACGCGTGTACGCCATCAACGTCGACTGCGCAGCGCTGGGTCTTGTGGTGCGACTGCTCGCCCGGTCCTCCCCGGAGCTGGTCGTCGAGCTGGCCGACGTACAGCCGGTCATGACCCGCCGTGGCCCGCGGTCCACGGCGCTGCGCCTCGCGGAACGGTTCGTCCTGCGTCGCACCACGCTGGTGGTGACGACGTCCCCGGCCTACGTGCGGGAGTACCTCGCGGCCCAGGGCTGGCGCGGGCCCCATCTGCTGCTGGAGAACCGGGTGCATCCGCCGTTGCCGCAGGAGGTCCGCAGCCGGCATGCGGCGACGTCACCCGGCGAGCCGTGGCGGATCGGCTGGTTCGGCGATCTGCGGTGCCGACGCAGCTGGGAGATCATGCAGCAGGTCGCGACCAGCTTCGAGGGACGAGTGCAGTTCCTGCTCGCCGGTCGCCCGACGATGCCGGGGGGCGACCGGTTCGAGGCGGAGGTGGCCGCCACCCGGCATGTGGACTACGTCGGTCCCTACAGCTATCCCGACGGGCTGCCGGCGCTGTACTCGTCGGTCCACCTCAACTGGTGCATCGACCTGACCGCCGAAGAGGGCAACTCCGCCTGGTTCCTGCCCAACCGGCTCTACGAGGGTGGGCTGTTCGGGGTGCCGGCACTCGCGCGGGACGCGACGGAGACGGGGCGGTGGACCCGGCAGCGCGGTACCGGTCTGCTCCTCGGTCACGACCTCCTGGGGGACCTGACGCGGACGCTGGACACCCTGACGACCAGCGCGTGGCTGACGTTGCGCGGACGTGTCACGTCGCTGCCCGTCGAGACCTGGCAGGGCACTGACCAGTACGACGCGTTCGGCCGGCTGCTGTGCGCGCCTTGACCAGTCCCCAGGTTCTCGACGACGCGGGCTCCCGGCCGCGCCGAGGACGACACCGCGCGACCGAGTGGGTCCTGGCGACCGCCGTCGCGTTGCTGGCCTGTGCGCCCTTCCTGTTCGCGGCGCGGACCGGCGCCTTGTCGGTTCCCTTTCTCGACGACTGGGCCTACCTGCGCATCGTGCGCCACGACGTGCTGACCGGTGATCTGGCATTCATCGACTGGAACGACGTGAACTTCCTCGGGCTGGTGCCTTTCACCTGGCTCTCGGGCAGCCTGTTCGGCACGGGCATCGTCGACTTCAAGCCGGTGTCTGTCGTGTCCTACGTCGCCCTGGTCGCGGGGATCTGGGCGTATGCCCGGCTGTTCGTCGCCCGGGTCTGGGCGCTGTTCTGCACCGCGGCCGTCATGTCCTACCCGCCGTTCGGCTACCTGGCCGTGACGCTGATGACCGACCTGCCCAGCATCGCCTGTCAGACCTGGTGCACGGTCCTCGGAATCACCGCGCTGCGAGCCGACGAGCCGGTGAGGCGGCGCAGGTTGGTAGTCGCCCTCGCGATCGGTCTCCTCGGGTTCACCATCCGCCAACAGGCGGTCGTCGCGCCGCTGGCAGTGCTCTGCCTGCTCTGGGTCCGCGGTGGCCGTGCCCGGGAGCGGTCGGTCGCCGTCACGGCCACCGTCGCCGTCCTCGCTGCCGGGCTCGCCTTCACCCTGTGGCGCGCCTCGTTCCCCCTCGGTGGTCACAGCCTCTCGGCCTGGCCACCCACGAACGGCACCGGCAGCCTGCTGACCCTGGCGATCTTCACTGCCGGGTTCCTGCTGCCGGTGCTCGTGCTGGCCGCCGCCCGGGCGTGGCCGGACGTGCAGCGCGGCCGGCTGGTGCTCCTCGGCTCCTCGGCCTTCGCGTTGGCGGCCATCGGCGCGGTCCTGATGTTTCGCGAGTTCCCGTTCGGCGGCAACGGCGTGACCCGCTACGGTGCCATCGGCGGGAACGTGTTCCTCTCCGGCGGCAGGCACCCCGTCGTTCCCCTGTGGGTGTGGCTGGCGTTCCTGGCCGCCGTCGCCACCGGGACCGCGCTGGCGGCGGTGCTCTCGTGGCACGGGGCGCACCGACTGGTGGCCGAGGTCCGAACCACGGCCCGAGCCGCCCGCGCCGAGCGCGTGGCCGCCCTGGACCCGCGGGCCGTCGTCGTCGCGGCGTCCGTCGTGCTGTGCGTGGGGCTGCTGGTCCTCAACGCCTACGCCAACTTCTTCGTCTTCGACCGCTATGCCGCGCCCCTGGTCATCCTCGTCGTAGCACCACTGGTGGCGTGGACGACGTCGGGGGACGCCCCGAGCGGCAGGTGGGGCAGGTGGAGCGTCGCGGCGGCGGCGGCGACCCTGGTGCTGCTGTCCGTCGTGTCGCTCTCCGGCACGTGGGACGCGCAGTCGTTTGCGCACGCGCGGTGGGAGGCCGGCGAACGGGCGCGCAGCCTCGGAATTCCTGCGGACCGCATCGACGCCGGGGCGGAGTGGGTGGGCTACCACTATCGCGCCCGGCTCCAGGAGCACCGGTCCGCGCCGCCGGACGACGGTCTCCCGCCGGCGCCCTACCGGGACGTGGTGCCGCGGTTCCGGCGCTCCCTCGTCGTGCTCGACGGCCCGCTGCGCGGCAGGGCCCCCTTGTTCGAGGTGCGTTACAGCGAGTGGTTCGGCCTTGCGCAGCGCACGCTCTACGGCTATCCGGTCGCCTCTCCATAGCGGAGGTCGAGAGCGTCGCGCAGCCGCTGCAGCTCGGCCTCGCCCAGCCGGTCCGTGTTGCCCGGCGCATCCGGTCGGGGCCCGTCCAGCGAGCTCGGGCGCATCTCGAGACCAGGCACCAGGTCGGCGACCCGCCGGATCGCGTCCCCGGGGTCGCGACAGACGTCCTCGTAGGCCAGCTCGATCCACCGACTCTGCGGAAGACCGGCCAGCTGCTCGCGCAGCTGCGCCTCCGTGCGGTGAACCTGCGCGGCGACATCGTCGAGGTAGGCCATCGGGTCCTGCCCCGGGAGCGAGGGGTCCACTGTGCTCTGGGCGTTCAGCCCCCACGGCACCCGACGGTCCCCCTGCACCCTCTGTCGCGCCATGACGAGGGACTGGCCGACGTACAGCGGGTCCCGGCTGACGCTGACGAAGACCGCCGTGGGCAGCAGGTCGGCGAGCTGCGCGACGACGCTGGTGTTGCGGTTGTTCTTGTTGAGGAACGGCCGTGGGAACAACCGGGTCCAGGCTCCGAAGAAGGCGCGCATGTCCGCCCGCCCCGCCTCGTCCACCGGGACACCCTGCGCGACGTAGCGGTCGTGGCCGAACCACCGGTTCCAGACCGCGAAGCCGTCGTTCGGACCGGTCCAGCGTGCGGTCTGGCCGTAGAAGCTGTGCAGGTCGGCGGAGGGCCGGTCCCAGTCCCGGACGAGGAGACCCGTCGCCGTGATCGGCGACCTCGGGAAGACCCCGGTGACGTTGGTGAAATAGCTGACAGGTAGCGCCGCGGCCAACATCTGGTAGACCATGGTGCTGCCGGTGCGAGCGCCTCCCACGACCAGGACGAGCGGCTGGGACGGCTGGTCGCCCTGCTCGACGAGACGGCGTTCGCGCCGCGAGAGCGCCCCGTCCAGCGGCGTGGCGACGATCTCCGTCGCAGCCCGCGTCAGCGAGGCCAAGGCCGCCCGGTCGCCGCTACGGACCATCCGGGTGAGCAGGCCCCAGGGATCCTTGAAGTTGGAGAACTCACGTGCGCTGAACAAGCTCACCTCTCTCGACCTCTCGATAATGCCCCACCGCGAGGGCCGCGGCCTCCGACGTCCGTCGCGAGCGGGCAAGTACGGTGCTGCTACCAACGGTTCGGGGAGTCGATGACCACGCGGCGGTCCTACCTCGTCGGAGTGGGCGTCCTGCTGACGTGCCTGCTGCTGTGGTGGGCGTTCCGCGACGTCGACCTCGAGGTCGCCTGGCGCCACATGCGCTCGGGTTCGCCCGGACTCCTCACCGCTGCCGCTCTGGCGGCCTTCGCCGGTCTCGTCGCGCGCGGCGTCCGCTGGCGCTTCCTCTTCGCGCGGGGAGTGGAGCCGCGCACCCGGGATCTCGTCCGAGCGGTCGTGATCGGCACGTTCGTCAACAACCTCCTGCCGGTGCGCGCCGGCGAGATCGCGACCCTGGTCGCGTTGCGTCGCTCGAGCAAGGTCGCGATCTCCACGGGGCTGCTCTCCAGTGCCGCAGGACGAGCCCTGGACAGCGCGGTCGTCCTGGCGATGTTGTCCGCATCGCTGCTGTGGTCACTGGACCAGGCGTCCTACCTCCCGCTCTCCCTGGCCGTCACCGCCGTCTCGGTGACGCTGGTGGCAGTGCTGGTGGCCGCTTCGTGGTTCGCCGAGCCGGTGCGCAGCCTCGCCCCGGCCGTGACGGCCAGGCTGCTGCCGCAACGGCTGCGGGCCCGGGCCGACCACGCGGTCGACGGGGCGCTCATCGGTGTGGAGGCGCTGCGCAGCTCGGGGCGGCTCGGCCTCGCCGTGCTCTGGACGGTGCTCGCGTGGCTCCTGAACGGCTCCGCCGGGTGGTTGGGGCTGCGCGCCTTCCACGTCGACGCGCCCGCCTGGGCCGCGCTGACCCTTCAGGGCATCCTGGCCATCGGCGTGGCGCTGCCCTCCAGCCCGGGCTTCTTCGGACCCTTCGAGGCATCCGGGCGGGCGGCGCTCGGTCTCTACGGCGTCGACCCGAGCACGGCCGTCGGCTTCATCGTCCCGTTCCACCTCGCGGTCTACTTCGTGCCGGCGCTTCTTGCCGGGGCGGCCGCGCTGCTGGTCCCTGGCGGCGGGCAGCGCGGGCTAGCCGACCCCCCGCGGCTGCCCGAGGAACCAGGGCCGTCCGGGCCTGCACCGCCCTGACGGCCGGACCCGGCGGAGGACCCGGCTCGTCGGCATGCCCGCTTCAGAACTGCTTGTCCGGTGGCAGCCGGCGCAGCAGCGCCTCGACCGGCGCCCCCGCGACACGCCGCAGGCGCCCGGCCGGTGTGTCGTAGCGCTCGCCCGACGTGCCGCTGTACCCGGCGAAGCGGGGACGCTGGCGGAACCGATGCACCGCGAGCGCCTGCCGGGAGCGGCCCAGGTGGACGCGGTCGGCGACGACGTGCTCGAGGAAGTGCCCGGCATCCTCGTCCACCTCCTGCGCCATACCGGCCAGGACGTCGGACCAGGCCGACGTCGTGGCGACGAGGAGACGGGTGTCGACATAGCTGCCGCCGAGAGTGGCCCGCAGCACGATGGCGGGCGCCCGCTCCCCTGCACCCGCAGCGAACGGCGGGACCGCGCGAGCGGCGTTGGGCACGACGAGCCGGCCGGTGCACTTGGCGACCAGCTCGCCCGGCGCCACCTCCAGCTGGGCCAGCGCCTGGTCGATCATGTCGGCTTCCATGGCGCCCTTTCCCCTTCGCGGGTCGCCCTGCTCGGCGCGGAGCAGCACCGGCGGCGGCGACCCCGGCACACCGGCGACGTCCGCGAAGAGCTCGTCCTCGGCGGCCCCGCTGTTCTCGACCACGGCGATGCGCGCGCCGAGGGCCGGCGCCAGCCGGCGCCACTCGCTGATGGCGGCGCGGTACTGGCCGGCACGGGCGACCGGGTCGGCGACCGACACCCGCACCGACGTCGGCGCCCGGACGGTGGCGGTCAGCAGCAGCCAGTGGACCGTCACGCGACCACCCCATGGCGGCGCAGGGCCAGACCCAGCGCCAGCAGGATGACCAGCTGCGAGCCCAGGATCCCGACGCCGCCGCCCGTAGCACCGGCCGCCGGAGCGGTGACGGCCACGACGACCAGTCCCAGCAGCCCCCCCGCGAGGACGATCATGGCGACCTCCCGGTGCCGGCGCATCGCCTGGAGCTGCGCGGCGAGCGGCTGGTTGACCGCGGCGACGCAGACACCCACGGCCACCAGTCGGAAGACGGTGGCCGAGCCGCTGTACCCCTCCCCCAGCAGCAGCCGCGCCGTGCGCTCCGGCACGACCAGCAGGGGCAACGCGCCCAGCGCCGTCAAGGCGAGCACGCCGGCCACCACCCGGCGCAGCGGTCGCGCCCCCGCGGGACGGGGACCGCCGGCGTGATGACGCGCCTGGACGAGCAGGATGCTGGCCGCGGACGCCGCGACGAGGCCCAGCGGTGTCGTCAGCCGGGACGGAGCCGCGAGCAGGCCCGCGCTGCCGGCTCCCGCAAGGGCGCCGACCAGAGGTACGTCGAGGTTCTGCAGCTGAGCACCGAGGCTGCTGGTCAGGAAGCTGGGAGCGGCGCCCAGGGCGCTGCCGCGCGCGCGGGCCCGGCCGGCCCAGCCGGCCAGCACGTCGGCGCGCAGCGTCACCCCAGCCACCACCGCGGTCGCCAGGCAGCTGCCGGCCACGGCGGCGAGCGTCGAGGTGACCGAGAGCCGGTCCGCCAGCAGCACGAGCAGGATCACCACCACCGCGAGGACGCGTTCGGCGAGCGGCAGCACCGATCCGGCCAGTGTGCGACCCCTGCCGATCAGCAGGCCCACCGCGAGGACCTGCAGGACACCGGACACGGTCCAGACCGCGGCCGCCGCCACGACGGCCGTCGCGGGCCGGACCGAGGGGGGCCCCCAGCTGCCGGCGACGAGCAGACCCAGCAGGCCCAGGACGAGCAGCGCGAGCAACCACCCCCGGTAGACCAGCGCCGCGGTGAGCGAGGACCGCTCGCGGCCCTCGGCGGCGTCCCGGGAGACGACCGAGCTGGTACCCGCGTCGAGCAGGACCTGAGCGACGGTGACGATGCCGGCCACGGCGGCGAAGCGCCCGAATCCCGCCGGTCCCATCGCTCGGGCGACCAGGACGTACACGACGGCGTTGAGAACCATGCCGACGAAGCGGCAGAGGAACACGATGCTCACGTCCGCGGTGAGCCCGCGGCGTGACGACACCGGACGAGCGTATCTGCTGGGCGAGCGGTGGCGGCCGGCATGCCGCATAGACTCGCCTCCGGGCTGCACGGCGGACGAGGAGCCAGTGGTGACTGACGGCTGCTTCAGCACCGGACCGTGAGAGCCGCCCTGGCGGCGGCGCTCCTCCTGCTGGTCCTGCTGACCGTGCTGGCCGTGCACACCGGGCGTCCGGTCGTGTGGCTGCTCGTCACCGTGCTGGCACTGCTGTGGCTTCGGGTCAACGCGCCCGTGGAAGGCCCCACGTTGCTGCCGCTCACCCACGACCACGGAGCCACTCTTGCCGACGTGCCTTCCGTCGCAGCCCTTGCCTTGCTCGTGCGGTGGGTCTGGACGAGCCGACGCCGCTAGCGTGCCTGCCAGACCCGCACGTAGTCGACGTCCATGCTGCTGGTCTTGGTGAAGTCCGACAGCGGGGTGCCGAAGCTGCGGTTCCACGACGAGTTCACCATCAGCTCGAGGATGATCTGCATCGGCTTGTCGTAGATGTTCGCCGCGTTGGTGTACTCCCCGCACTTGCGGCCGTCGAGATAGAAGGCGATGTGGTCGGGCTGCCAGTCGACCCCATAGGTGTGGTAGGTGCCGCCGTACTTCAGCACCGGGCAGGAACCGTTCTCGGCGGGGGACCAGTTCGGCCGCCACTGGGCCGTGCGACCGGCGAAGTGGTAGGTCTGCAGCGCCGTGGTCGGACGCTCACCGGCCATCTCGAGGATGTCGATCTCGTGCGTGTAGTCGGTCGTGAGGTCCGTGCGGCGCGGCAGCATCCAGAAGGTCGACCAGAACCCGGCGTCGTCGCTGGCCCGGATGCGGCCCTCGACGTACCCGTAGGTGAACGAGTAAAGGTAGCTCGATGAGGGAGCTCCGGGGCGGGCGGTCGTGAGCAGGCCGGACGTGTAGCGACACTGGTTCTGGTAGCAGGAACCGGCCTCCGGGCTGCTCAGCGGCTGGGCGACCAGGCTCGCGACGCCGGTCGCCTGCCGCGCCTGGCTCGGCGAATAGCGCTCGACGCCGCCCAGAGCGCTGCCCGATGTCGAACAGTTGCCGTAGGTCCAGTCCCAGCAGGTTGTCCAGCGCGACGGGTCGACCGCCGTCCCGTTGAACTCGTCGGCCCAGGACAGCGACCACGCCTTCCCGCTCGGGGCCGGGACCGAGGGCAGGTCGGCTCCCCCGGGGCTACCGGGAGGGGTGACCGGCGGGACGCTCGGCGGGGTGACCGGGGGGAGGCTCGGGGGGAGTCCCGGGACGGGTCCGGCCGGGGCGCCCGAGGGGGCACGCCGCTTCTTGACCGGCGCGCTGGGCCGGCTGGCGACGAAGCGCAGGGTCCGCACCCTGCTGCCGCCGTCGCGCCACACGTAGCGGACCCGCACGACATGGGGCCCGGGTCTCGGAGTCCATCGGCCCGCGGCCGACGCCGTGCCAGCGACCATGTCGTACGGGGCGGTACGGTCCACACGCGTGGGCCGGTGGGTCATGCTGCGGTCCACCCAGAACATCACTCGCTTCACCGGCTTGCGCGGGATCGCGTAGACGAAGTGGGCCCTGCCGCTCTCCAGCGTGGCGCCGCGCAGTGGCCGGGGCGCCGAGCGATCCGCGTGCATGCTCGCCAGCACCCGGGGCACGTGAGCGCCCTTACGCGTGCTCGCGGCGGCGGCTACCGGCGCCAGGCCGGGCAGCAGTGCCACACCCAGGCCCAGCACCGCGACGGCGGCGACGAAGGTGCGGGTGCCCTGCGGGCGGAGGCGGTGGCTGTGAAGCAGCACGTGTAGCTCCCGGTCGCCCCCCGGGGGGTGCGACGGCTAGGTGATTTCGTCACTAGTTGTGTCGGCACCGGACGGGCCCGGTCGCTCCACCGATCGGGTGAAGAAGCCGGATCGAGGGGACAGGGAGGCAGGACGGGCCGACGTCGCGCGGGCTTACCGACGCCCCGCACGCCGCATCCGGGCGGCGCGTCGGGCAAGATGAGGACAGGACTTCGGGTGGGGGCGGACGTGGATGCTCGGGCAGGTCGGCTGACGCCGACCGAGGTGCCGCAGGCGACGGCGCACGTGGGCGGCGCCCCCGCCCCGCGCCGGCCGGTGCGGGGCTAGTCGTCGATGGCCAGGTGGACCACCGGGCTCGGCCCGGGCCGCTCGGCGCGTGAGCCGTCCGGCCGTGGAGCCCGGCGCCGCAACCGCGCGCTGTGGGGCTCGCTCGCCGTCGTGTTCGGGGTCCTAGTCGCCACGACCGCCTGGTTGGGGATCCGGGGGCTTGCGGCCAGGGACCATCTGGAGCTCGCCCGCGCCGAGGCCGCCGATCTGAAGGACGCCGTCGCGGCCGGCGAGCTCGCGCGGGCAGAGCGGGTGCTGGCGTCGATGCAGCGGGAGACAGGGGCCGCGCGGGACCTGACCCACGACCCGGTCTGGCGGGCAGTCGGTGCCGTCCCCCTGCTCGGCGACATGCCGCGGACCGTCAGCACCGTCTCCGCAGGCGTCGACGAGCTGGCCGAGGAGGCGCTGCCGCCGCTGCTTGCGAGCGGCCGGTTGCTCCAACCCGCCACGCTCATCCGGGACGGCAGCCACGTCGACGTGGCACGGCTGGTGCGAGCAGGCCCCGGCGTCCGTCGGGCAGCCGTCACGTCGAAGGACGTCGACAGGCGCCTGAGGGGCGTCGACGGGCGCCTGGCAGGACCGGTACGAAGCGCTCTGAGCGATGCCCGGCGGCAGGCCCGCGAGTTCCGACGGCTCACCGACGCGGCCGCGCGGGCGCTGGCCGTGCTGCCGCCGATGCTGGGCAGCGGTGGCCACCGGTCGTACCTGGTGGCCATCCAGAACCCCGCCGAGTCCCGCGGGACCGGGGGTCTCCTGGGGGCGTACGCCGTGCTGGACGTCCGCGACGGTGCCGTGCGGCTGCGCACGATCGGGCCGAACACGGACCTGAAGGGCGCCCGGCGTCCGGTCGTGGACCTGGGCACCGACTTCGCCCGCCTCTACGGCGCGGACCCCGGGCTGTGGGTCAACGCCAACCTCAGCCCGCACTTCCCGTACGCCGCCCGGCTGTGGCTGGGACTGTGGCAGCGCCAGTTCCACGAACGCCTCGACGGCGTCATCGCGGTCGACCCGTTCACCCTGGGATACCTCGTCGGAGCCACCGGGCCCGTGCACGCAGGGGGTGGTCGAGTGCTGACCGAGAGCACGACCGCCGCCTACTTCATGCACGACCTCTACGAGCTGTTCCCGGACTTCGACCAGAACTCGGCCCGCGACACGGCGGCGGCCGCCGCGGGAACAGCCATCGTCCGCAACCTGCTCTCCGGCGCGGTGGATCCGGCCAAGCTGGTCACGGCAGGACGGCGCGCCGTCGGAGAAGGCCGCCTGCTGCTGTACAGCGCGCACCGCTCCGAGGAGCGCGACATCGCCTCGTCCCGCATCGGTGGGACGCTGTCGCGCTCCCCCGCCGAGCTGTCCGTGGTGATCAACAACGGCGGCGGGAACAAGCTCGACTACTACCTGGAGCGCACCGTGCGGTGGTCGCTGGGCGCCTGTACCGGCGGCCAGCGCAGGAGCCGGCTGCTCATCACCGTCCGCAACGGCGCTCCTGCGGCCGGCCTGCCCGCGTGGGTGACGGGCGAGGCGCTGCCGAAGGTCGACGGACGCCGTCCGCCGCGCGGCACCAACCGGCCCCTGGTCTACGTCTTCGCGCCGCCCGGGTCCCGCCTGCTCGGTGCCAGCGAGGCCGGGCGAGCGCTGCCGGTGCGCTTCGGGGCGGAGCGCAGCCGTCCGGTCTTCGCGTTCCCCCTCCTCCTGCGCCCCGGGCAGGCGCGCACGGCCGTGCTGGCGCTGCAGGGCCCGGCCAGCCGGCAACGGCCGGCTCTCGTGGAGCAACCGCTGGTCAAACCGCAACGCTCCGTAGTCACAGGAGCCGAATGCGTGAGTTAGTCCCCCGTCTACGTGACACTGCGTTGACACAGCCGGGGGGCGGCTGACAACATCAACACAACCACGGGAGGGATCACTGTGACAGTTCGCCGCATCGCCGCGCTGTTCGCTGCTCTGCTGACGGCCGGCTTCGGCCTCGCCGTCACCGCCGCCTGGGCGGTGGCGGATGCGACCTACCCGCCCACGGTCCAGGGTGGCAGCACGGGGACCGCCGTCGAGGGCACCAAGGTCGGCTCGAACGTCGGGTCCGGGGCCAGCAACGGGGTGGCCAGCAACGCCGGGGGCGGCCTGCCGCACACCGGCTTCGAGGGCGCTCTGCTGTGGACGGCACTGGCGCTCGTCGTGGCCGGGCTCGCCCTGATGCTCGTCACCCGCCGCCGCCACCAGGCCTAGCCGCGGCGGGTCAGCCGCTCCCACAGCGCTGACACGGCAGTCTCCAGCGCCGCCAGGTCGCCGTCGTTGTCCAGCACCACGTCGGCGACCGCACGGCGCTCCTCCCGGGAGGCCTGCGCGGCCATCCGGGAACGCGCGTCCTCCTCGGTCATCCCGCGCAGCCCGGTCAGCCGCTCCAGCTGCACGGCCGCCGGTGCGTCGACCACGACCACGAGGTCGTAGCCGGACTCCAGGTGGTTCTCCACCAGCAGCGGTACGTCGTCCACCACCACCGCGTCGTCCGGTGCCTCGGCCGTGAGCTCGGCGCGGCGGCGCGCGACGTAGGGGTGCACGATCGCGTTCAGGGCTGCCAGCCGCTGCGGGTCGGCGAACACCACCCGGCCCAGTGCCGGCCGGTCCAGCGTCCCGTCGGCCGCCAGCACGCCTTCGCCGAACTCGGCGACGACCCGGGCCAGCCCCTCGGTTCCCGGCCGCACGGCCTCACGCGCCAGGACGTCGGCGTCGACGACGATGGCCCCGCGCGACGCGAGCAGTCGGGCCACCTCGCTCTTGCCCGATCCGATGCCGCCGGTGAGCCCCACCTTGATCACCCGCCGAGGCTAGCGGGCCGCACGGGCCGCGCCGTCGCGGCGCGGACCGTCGACTGGCTGGTCGAGCGGTTCGCGGCCTCCCGCAACCCGCCGACCCGTCCGGTCGAGTCGCGCCGCGAGCCACTCGAGCGGCCCGCGCCCGACCGTCGAGCGCCACACGCTGGCCAGCACGATCGCGACGACGACGTGGCTGCACCACAGCGTCGCGGGATCGCGGGTGAACAGCAGCGGGCTGCCCCTGGTCAGCGCGACGACGTGCAGCGAGTACAGGGTCAGCGTCATGCTGCCGGCTGCGGCGAGCGGCAGGTAGATCCCCCGAGCGGCAGCGGGCAGCAGCCGGACCGCGAGCAGGCACGCACCGAGCACCGCGAGCGACGTACCGGCGGTGTGCAGGAGGTCGAACGGCGTGCTGCTGTGCGGCGTGCAGATCAGCAGCCAGCGCCAGTCGTCGGTGGGTGTGGTGCCGAAGAGGCCCTCGCGCAGCCACCGGGTGTCGAGGTCCGCCCGGAGGAACCCGAAGAACTGGTCGCCCGCGAGGGAGGCACGCAACGGCCCGACGCCGCCCGCGGCCGAGAGCAACCTCGCGGAGAGCACCGTGGCGGCGACCGCGGCGACGGCGCCGGCGAGGAGCAGGCGTACGGCGGTGCTGGTGCGGCGCAGGTCGAGCCGGCCGACCGCGAGGCCGAGGAAGGCGTAGGTCGTCCAGGGCAGGACCGGGTAGGTGCCGGTGAGCGCCAGCTGGACGAGCAGGTGGTGGCGACCCGGCTCGGTGATCGGTGTCGGGTCGATGCCCGAGCGCAGCCACTGGCTCAGGACCGGGGCGGCCACCGCCGCCAGCGCGGCCAGCGCGAACAACGGCCGGGCCGACAGCCCGAGAAACGCCGCGGCCACCACGAACAGCAGCCCGTAGTAGGCCAGGATCACCAGGGGCGGGGAGTCGAGCTGTCCGAGCAACAGGCCCAGCACGACCAGCAGCCCGGCGCGCGCCAGCACGCCCCCCCGCGCGGCGCGCAGCCAGCGCCCGGCGTACGGCTGCTGACCCCCGGTGGTCAGGGCCAGGCCCACGCCGGCGAGCGTCGCGAAGAGGGCAGCCGAGCGGCCGGCGGCCAGCAGGTAGGCCGGATGCAGGGAGCCGTCCGGGCGCACCGCCGGGAAGATGTGCACCGACATCATGCCGATCAGCGCCAGCGACCGTGCCACGTCGACGCCGAGGAGGCGTCGCCCCGCTGCCAGCCGTGACCTCACCGGGGCAGCGTATGTGCTGGCCACAGGCAGGGCCGGGACGGCAGAAGGCCCCCGCCGGAGCGGGAGCCTTCTGCCGTGGTGTCGGGGCGGGCGGTGCCGCTCAGTTGCCGGTGAGCTTCTCCCGCAGGGCGGCGAGCGCCTCGTCGGAGGCCAGCGTGCCGCTGTCCTCGGGCGTCGCCGAGGAGTACGTCGAGGGGCCCACGCCGGTCTCGGCCCCGGCGTCCGCCTCGGCCTTCTTGGCGTCCTCGATCTGCTTCATGTGCGCCTCGTAGCGCGTGCGCGCCTCGGCGTACTGACGCTCCCACTCGGCCTGCTGGGTCTCGTGGCCCGGCAGCCAGTCGTTGGTCTCCGGGTCGAAGCCCTCGGGGTACTGGTAGTTGCCCTCGGTGTCGTAGGACGCGGCCATGCCGTAGAGCGTCGGGTCGAAGGCGCTGTCGTCACCGGCTGCGGGAGCGGCGCCCTCGTTGGCCTGCTTGAGCGAGAGCGAGATGCGCCGGCGCTCGAGGTCGATGTCGATGACCTTGACGAAGATCTCGTCGCCGACCTGGACGACCTGCTCGGGGATCTCGACGTGCCGCTCGGCCAGCTCGGAGATGTGCACCAGGCCCTCGATGCCCTCGTCGACGCGGACGAACGCGCCGAAGGGCACCAGCTTGGTGACCTTGCCCGGCACGACCTGGCCGATCTGGTGGGTGCGGGCGAACTGCTGCCAGGGGTCTTCCTGCGTCGCCTTGAGCGAGAGCGACACGCGCTCGCGGTCCATGTCGACGTCGAGCACCTCGACCGTGACCTCCTGGCCGACCTCGACGACCTCGGAGGGGTGGTCGATGTGCTTCCAGGACAGCTCGGAGACGTGCACCAGGCCGTCGACGCCGCCGAGGTCCACGAAGGCACCGAAGTTCACGATGCTCGAGACCACACCGGAGCGGACCTGGCCCTTCTGCAGGGTCTGCAGGAAGGTGGAGCGCACCTCCGACTGGGTCTGCTCGAGCCAGGCGCGGCGGGACAGCACGACGTTGTTGCGGTTCTTGTCCAGCTCGATGATCTTGGCCTCGAGCTCCTTGCCCACGTAGGGCTGCAGGTCGCGCACCCGGCGCATCTCCACCAGCGAGGCAGGCAGGAAGCCGCGCAGCCCGATGTCGAGGATCAGGCCACCCTTCACGACCTCGATGACCGTGCCGGTGACGATGCCGTCCTCGTCCTTGATCTTCTCGATCGTGCCCCAGGCCCGCTCGTACTGGGCGCGCTTCTTGGACAGGATCAGGCGCCCCTCCTTGTCCTCCTTCTGCAGGACCAGGGCCTCGACCTCGTCGCCCACCGACACGACCTCGTTGGGGTCGATGTCGTGCTTGATCGACAGCTCACGGGAGGGGATGACGCCCTCGGTCTTGTAGCCGATGTCGAGCAGGACCTCGTCCCGGTCGACCTTGACGATCACGCCTTCGACGATGTCACCGTCGTTGAAGTACTTGATCGTCTCGTCGATCGCGGCGAGGAAGGCATCGGCGTCACCGATGTCGTTGACCGCGACCTGGGGGGTGGAGGGGGCGTCGATGCTTGCCGTCATGTGGGGTGAGGCTCCGTTTGCGGACAGGTGTCGGGGAGGGTCCAGGCGGTCAGCCGACCCCCGGGACGTCTCCTGGTTCACGGGGGTGTCAGGGACGCGCGCACGCCGAGTGGCCCACTTCGAAAGATCAGGGATGATTTTCCGACACACCGCGGCGTGATCCGACCAGCGGACAAGCGAGCCCACAGCGCAGCGTCAAGCATACGCGCGCGCGTCAGGGCCGGTCAACGCGGCCTGGGACGACCGCACGGGCCAGGATACGAGCGTGACACCCGTGACCGATCGGCCCGAGCACTCCCCCGGTGGTGTCGCGAGGGGTGTCGCGGGTGACGTCGCTGGGGTGGGCCGGCGGCCCGCCGATGCGCAGGAGACCCGCCGGGCCAACCGGTCCTGGTGGGACCGCGAGACGCCCGCCTACCTCGACGAGCACGGCGCGTTCCTCGGCGACGACCGCTTCGTGTGGGGACCGGAGGGGCTGACCGAGGCGGACGCCGGCCTGCTCGGTGACGTCACGGGGCGACGGGTGCTCGAGGTGGGCGCCGGCGCGGCGCAGTGCTCCCGGTGGTTGCTGGCTGCCGGTGCCGAGCCGGTCGCGTTGGACCTGTCCGGCGCCATGCTGCGGCACGGACGCGACGTGGGCGTGGCCACCGGGCTCGACGTACCGCTGGTGTGCGCGGACGCCACCGACCTGCCCTTCGGCGACGCGACGTTCGACCTGGCCTGCTCCGCCTACGGCGCGCTGCCGTTCGTGGCCGACTCGGCGCGGGTGATGCGCGAGGTGGCCCGGGTGCTGCGCCCGGGCGGGCGGTGGGTCTTCTCGGTGACGCACCCGGTGCGGTGGAGCTTCCCGGACGACCCGGGTCGGCAGGGGCTGGTCGCGCGCGACTCCTACTGGGACCAGACGCCCTACGTCGAGGCGGACGCGCACGGCGACGCGACGTACGTCGAGCACCACAGGACGCTGGGTGCGCGGGTGCGGGAGATCTCGGCGGCGGGGCTGCGCCTGGTGGACCTCGTCGAACCGGAGTGGCCCGAGCAGCTGACGCGCACCTGGGGCGCCTGGAGCCCGCTGCGCGGCCGGGTGCTCCCCGGGACGGCGATCTTCGTCTGCGAGCTGCCCCCGGACCGCCGGGACGTGGGGGCGTCAGGGTAAGGGTGTCGGCACCGGCATCGGCAGGTCGGTGGCCGTGGGCGTCGGGGTCGCCGTGGCGCACGGGTCCAGCGGCGTGCCCGGGTCGGGCGGGCTCGCCGGGGCGGTCACGCCGGGCGAGACGGTCGGTGCGGGGACGACGGGCAGGCCGGTCGGCAGCGGACAGGTCGGCGTCGGCGTGGGCGTCGGGGTGGGGGTCCCGGTCGCGGTGGCCCGCGGCTGCCCGGTCGGGGTGTCCGTCGGGGCCGGCTCGCTCGCCCGGGGGGCCGAGGACCCTGCGGCGCCGGACGACGGTGGCTGGCCGGCCGCGGACGCCGAGTCGCCGCCGGCCGCGGCGCCGCTCGCCGGGGCGCCGCTCGCCGGGGCGCCGGCCGCCGAGACGGTGGTCGAGGCCGGCGCACGGCCCCGCGCGCCGCCCGGCGTCGGCCGAGCTCCGGTCGTGCCCCCGCCGGCGGTGCCGGACCCACCCGCGCCGCTGCGCGGGCCGCGCTGCGGGCTGCCGGTGCGTGCCCTGCTGCCGGCCGTCGAGGCCGTCGTCAGGACCTGGCCGGTGGCGTAGACGCTCGCCCAGGCGAGCACGGTCGCGACGTAGGCCGAGGAGTGGTTGTAGCCGAACACGGCCTGGCGCAGGTCGCCGGCCACGCTCAGGTCCCGGTCGCCCGTGCAGAGGTAGCGGGCGGCGGCCAGGGTGGCGTCGAAGACGTTGCTCGGGTCGGAGACCCCGTCGCGGTTCCCGTCCGCGGCGTGGACCCGCCACGACGACGGGATGAACTGCATGGGCCCGACCGCCCGGTCCCACACGCTGTCGCCGTCCCACCGTCCGCCGTCGGTGTCGGGGATGGCCGCGACCCCCGGGCTGCCGTCGAGAAGCGGTCCGAGGATCGGGGCGAGGGTGCGGCCGCCGGCGTCCAGCACGCCGCCGCGCGCATGGCCGGACTCGACCTTGCCGATGCCGGCGAGCACCGGCCACGTCAGCCGGCACCCGGGGTCGTCGCCGGCGACCGTCGCTGCAGCGGCCCGGTAGGCCGCGAGGACCGGTCCCGGGATGGTCGTGGGCGAGCCGCTGAACGACACGGCGGGTACGGCACGCACCGGCCCGCGGCCGCCGCTGGGATCGCCCGTCACGACGTCGCCCGGTGCGCCGACCGGCAGCGCCGGGCCGACGGGACCGGCCGTGGCGTCGCGGGCGCCCAGCAGGTCGTTCCCGGGCATCGTGAGGTCGGGCCGGCCGCCACCGTCCACCGGCCCCTGGGCCTGCAGTGCGTCGGCGTACCGAGGACCGCGGGCCACGACGGTGTGCGGCGCCGCCATGGCACCGAGTACCAGGCTGCCCACCGCGACGGCGACCGGCAGCGCGAAGGTGGGTAGCGCGAACGTGGGCATCGCCGGACACCTCCCTCGAAATCCGGAGAAACCGTGACCTCCTCCCCCACCGTATGCCGCCGACCCCACCGGCGGAAGGAGCCCACGATGCCCATCTCGCCGGCGAGCGCCGGGGTCAGTGCCCGGCGTCCTGCCAGGTGCGGCCGAGACCGACGGAGATGTCCAGCGGCACCTTCAGCGGTGACGCCGCCCCCATCTCGCGACGGAGCACGGCCTCGAGCACCTCGCGCTCACCCGGCGCCACCTCGAGCACCAGCTCGTCGTGGACCTGGAGCAGGACCCGGGACGTCAGCTTGCGCTGCTCGAGCGCCCGATCGACGTTGAGCATGGCCACCTTGATGATGTCGGCGGCCGAGCCCTGGATCGGGGCGTTGAGAGCCATCCGCTCAGCCATCTCCCGGCGTTGGCGGTTGTCGCTGGTGAGGTCGGGCAGGTAGCGCCGTCGGCCCATGATCGTCTCGGTGAACCCCGTGTGGCGGGCCTCGGCCACGACGTCGCGCAGATAGTCGCGCACCCCACCGAAACGAGCGAAGTACTCGTCCATGAGCCCCCGCGCCTCCTCGGCGCTGATGCCCAGCTGCCGCGACAAGCCGAACGCCGAGAGCCCGTAGGCCAGGCCGTAGGACATCGCTTTGATCTTGGAGCGCTGCTCGATGGAGACATCGAGCGGCGCGACCCCGAAGACCCGCGACGCGGTGAACGCGTGCAGGTCCTCGCCGGACTGGAAGGCCTCGATGAGCCCCGCGTCGTCGCTGAGGTGGGCCATGATCCGCATCTCGATCTGGCTGTAGTCCGCCGTCATCAGGGCCTCGTAGCCCTCGCCGACCACGAAGGCCTGGCGGATCCGGCGGCCCTCCTCCGTGCGGATCGGGATGTTCTGCAGGTTGGGCTCGGTCGAGGACAGCCGGCCCGTCGCGGCGATCATCTGGTTGAAGGTGGTGTGCACACGCCCGTCGTCGGCCACCGACTTGAGCAGCCCGTCCACGGTGATCTTGAGCCGGGTGGCATCGCGGTGCAGCAGCAGCGCCGACAGGAACGGGTGCCCGGTCTCGGCGTACAGCGTCTGCAACGCCTCGGCGTCCGTGGTGTAGCCGGTCTTGGTGCGCTTGGTCTTGGGCATGGCGAGGTCGTCGAACAGCACGACCTGCAGCTGCTTGGGCGAGCCGAGGTTGATCTCCTTGCCGATGACGGCGTAGGCCTCGTCGGCCGCGTCCTTGACGGCGCCACCGAAGTGGGCCTCGAGGGCGCCGAGGTGGTCGGTGTCCAGGGCGATGCCGGTGCGCTCCATGTTCGCGAGCACAGCGACGAGCGGCAGCTCGACGTCGCGCAGCAGGGCGGTCGACGCCTTGGTCTCCAGCTCGGCGTCCAGCACCTCGGCGAGCGCGAGCACGGCACGGGCCCGCACCATGTCGGCCTCCGCGGCCGCCGCCTCGTCGGCGCCGTCGAAGGACAGCTGCCCGTCGTTGCTGCCCTCGGCACGCAGCTCGCGGCGCAGGTAGCGCAGCGCGAGGTCGGCCAGGTCGTAGCTGCGCTGGTCGGGCCGGCTCAGGTAGGCCGACAGCGCGGTGTCGCTGGTGACGCCCTCGAGCGTCCAGCCCCGGGCCGCGAAGGCGAGGCTCGGGCCCTTGGCGTCGTGCAGCGCCTTGGGCTGCGACGGGTCGCCCAGCCACGCGACGAACGCCTTCTCGTCGCTCGGGTCGAGATCGGCGGGGTCGAACCAGGCGGTCCGGCCGTCGCCCGACGCGAGCGCCACGCCGGTGACGTCACCGCTCCCGGCACCCCAGAAGCCGGAGATGTGCAGGCCGGTACGGCTCTCGCCGCCGACGTGCTCGGCGAGCCAGCCGACCAGCTCGCCGGGCTGCAGCGCCCGGCCGTCGACGTCGAAGCCCTCCTCGGCCTCTGGCTCGGCGGCGCTCAGCGTCGCGTAGAGCCGGTCGCGCAGCACCCGGAACTGCAGGGCGTCGAAGACGGTCGCGACCTCTTCGCGGTCCCACACCTGGCGCGCCAGGTCGCCCGGCATGGCCTCGAGCGGTACGTCGCGGACCAGCTCGGTGAGCTGACGGTTCTGCACGACCTGGGCCAGGTGGGCGCGCAAGGCGTCACCGGCCTTGCCCTTGACCTCGTCGACCCGCGCGACCAGGCCGTCGAGGTCGCCGAACTCGACCACCCAGCGCGTGGCGGTCTTCTCGCCGACGCCAGGGATGTTGGGCAGGTTGTCGCTCGGGTCACCGCGCAACGCCGCGAAGTCGGGATACTGCGTCGGGCTCAGCCCGTACTTGTCGGCCACTGCCTCGGGGGTCATCCGGGCCAGGTCCGAGACGCCCTTGCGCGGGTAGAGCACGGTCACCCGGTCGCTGACCAGCTGCAGGGCGTCGCGGTCGCCCGTGCAGATCAGCACGTCGAAGCCCTCGCGCTCGGCGCGCGTGGCGATGGTCGCGATCACGTCGTCGGCCTCGAAGCCCTCGACCTCGAGGCTCGGGATGTGCAGCGCGGCGAGCACCTGCTTGACCAGCTCGACCTGGCCCTTGAACTCCTCGGGGCTGGTGGACCGGTTGGCCTTGTAGTCGGCGAACAGCTCGGAGCGGAACGTCTGCCGGGACACGTCGAAGGCCACGGCCACGTGGCTCGGCTGCTCGTCGCGCAGGACGTTGATCAGCATGGAGGTGAAGCCGTAGACCGCGTTGGTGGCCTGCCCCGAGGTGGTCGAGAAGTTCTCGACCGGCAGGGCGTAGAAGGCCCGGTAGGCCAGCGAGTGGCCGTCGAGCAGCAGCAGCGTGCGCGGCGCGCCACCGTCGGCAGGCGCCTCGAGGTCAGCGGTCGGCCCAGGGTCGGCCGCGTCGTCGGTTGCCACGGTTGCGAGCGTAGTGCGCCGCCCCGACAGCCCCGGACAGCCGGGACAGCGCTGCCCGTCGGTCGGTCAGTCGCCGACCTGCGCCACCGCCGCCCGCACCCGCCGGAGGGTACGACGGCGGGCCAGCAGGTTGTCGGCAGGCGAGGGCCGGTGCTCGCCCGCCAACCGGCGGCGCAGCATCGACACGGGCACCGACCGACGTACGACCACCGGGCCGAACCCGAGGCGCGCGTAGAAGCGCTGGGTCTCACGCAGATGCGGCAGGACGCTGGTGAACACGTGCTCGGCGCCCACCTCGTCGGCCAGGCTCACTGCCGCACCCAGCAGCGCACGGGCCACGCCGCGGCGACGGAACCCCTCGCGCACGTGCAGGTAGTGCACGTGCACCGCGGACTGGTCGAACAGCGGCGCGTAGGGCGACCAGGTGAGCATGGCCATCCCCGCGGCCTCGCCGTCGACGACCGCGACGAGGGCCCTCGACTGCGCGTCGTCGTCGATCGCCCGGAGCCGGTCGAGGACGCCGTCCTCGGTGGCCGACGGCATGGTGCGCTCGAACCGTCCGCCCAGCTCGCGCAGCTCCCGCCAGATGACCAGCAGGGCGGGAAGGTCGTCGGGCGCGGCGTCCCGGACGGTAACGCTGGGTCGGGTCACACCATCCTCCAGACAGAAGGGTGAGCGCGTGCTCACCAGACCATGCACCCGGTCGCTGCCCCGTCCAGCCGCGCCGGACTGTACGCCGTGCACCAGGGGTAGCGCGAGACAATGCGCCCGACAATCTGGTCGGTAGATCAAAATCTTTCGAGAAAGTCGGATGCCGTGGTCCGTGGTGCCGGAACCGCCCTGAATGTACTCACCGTGCTGGCCGGCTCGGGCCTCGGTGTGCTCGTGGGCGACCGACTGCCCGACCGCACCCGGTCGGTCGTCACCGACGGTCTCGGGCTGGTCACTCTGCTGGTGGCGGCCACGAGCGCCGCCGCTGTCCTGGACCCCGAGCTGTCGCACGAGGTGGGCACGAGCGCGCCCGTGCTCATCGTCCTGGGGTCGCTGCTGCTGGGCGGCATCACCGGCTCGCTGCTGCGCATCGAGGACCGGCTCGAGGGTGCCGCTGACGCGATCCGCCGCCGCCTCCGGCCGTCGACCGGGGGCGGCGAGCGTCGTGACCGCTTCGTCGAAGGCTTCGTCCTGGCCTCGCTGGTGTTCTGCGTCGGCCCACTGACCATCCTGGGCTCGCTCGACGACGGGCTCGGGCGGGGCATCGACAAGCTGGCGTTGAAGGCGACCCTCGACGGGTTCGCGTCCATCGCGTTCGCCGCCAGCCTCGGCTGGGGCGTGGCCGCCTCGGCGCTGGCCGTGCTGGTGGTGCAAGGAGCGCTGACCGCGCTCGGGGCCGTGCTCGGTGACCTGCTCCCGCAGGCCGACGTCCTCGCCGTGACCGCGACCGGAGGACTCCTTCTCGTCGGCGTGGCCCTGCGGCTGCTGCAGATCAAGGCCGTACCGGTCGGCGATCTGCTGCCTGCCCTGGTGGTGGCGCCGATCCTCGTCCACGTCGTGGCGGCGGCACGCTAGGTTGCTGACAACCGTACGTCGCTTGCTGCCACCGAACGAAACGGGACAGCACTATGCTCCGGCCCACCGGCGCCTCGATCGGCGACCAACCAGAGCTGGTGTCCACGACCACCGGAGGTGTCCTGGTGCGCAAACGGGTGGCCCTCTTCCTCGCTGTGCTGGTCTCGGCCGGCGTCTGCCTGTTCGGCGTCGGCGCGGGTCCCGCGCAGGCGGCGGGAGAGTCCATCTTCGGCTTCCTCTTCCAGCTCAAGGGCAACGTCCGCACCAGCTACCCCAGCGTCGTCGTCACGGCCAAGGGACCCGGCGGGTTCACGGGCAAGGCGGTCAGCGACAAGAACGGCCGCTGGACCATCGAGGTGCCACGCCCGGGCACCTTCACCGTGAGCATCGACACCAAGACGTTGCCGAAAGGCGTGACCCTCACCGACCCGAGCAAGCAGACGCTGAAGCTGCCCGTGCTCGAGGGCCAGGACAAGCCGGTGCTGTTCCCGCTCGGCAAGAGCACCCGAACGATCGAGAGCAAGTGGAGCCAGGCGCTCCAGCTGACCGCCGAGGGGCTGCGCTTCGGCCTGATCATCGCGTTGGCCGCCGTAGGGCTGTCTCTGATCTTCGGCACCACCGGCCTGACGAACTTCGCGCACGGCGAGCTCGTCACGCTCGGCGCGGTCTCGACCTGGTGGATCAGCACCGGGGTGCTGCCGTTGCTGCCGGACTTCGGCGGCCTGCAGTTCTTCCCGGCCGCCGCGCTGGCCTTGCTGCTGTGCGCGGCGATGGGCTGGGTGAACGACGTTGTGCTGTGGCGACCGCTGCGCCGCCGCGGCACCGGCCTGATCGCGGCGATGATCGTGTCGATCGGCCTGTCGATCTTCCTGCGCTACTTCTACCTCTACCTCTTCACGGGCAGCAACCGGTCCTATCCCGACTACCAGAGCCAACGGGGCCTGAACTTCCTCGGCGTCGACCTGGCCCCCAAGGACTACTGGTCGATGGCGGTCGCCGTCGTGGTGCTGGGCGGCGTTATCTACGCGCTGGTGCGGACCCGCACCGGCAAGGCCACGCGCGCGGTGGCCGACAACCCCGCACTGGCCGCGGCGTCGGGCATAGACGTCGACCGGGTGATCCGGGTGGTCTGGGTGGCCGGTGCCACGCTGGCGGGCCTCGCGGGCATCCTGCTGGGCCTGGCTCAGGGAGTGAACTTCCAGATGGGCTTCCAGATCCTGCTGCTCATCTTCGCCGCGGTCACGCTGGGCGGTCTCGGGACGGCGTACGGCGCGTTGGTCGGCTCGATCGTGGTCGGCTTGTTCGTCTCGGTCTCCACCCTGTGGATCCCGGTGGAGCTGAAGAACGTCGGCGCGCTGGGCATCCTCATCGTCATCCTGCTGGTCCGGCCGCAGGGCATCCTCGGCCGGGCGCAGCGGGTCGGCTGAGGCGGGAAGGGAGCGAGGACGTGGACTGGACCCGGATCCTCATCAACGCCCTCGAGGCGTCCGTCGGCCTGCAGGCCGTGGTGTTCGCGCTCGCGGCCATCGGCCTCAACGTGCACTTCGGCTACACCGGCCTGCTGAACTTCGGGCAGTCGGGGTTTCTCGCCGTCGCGGCCTACGGGCTCGCCGTGACCGTCGCGACGTTCGGCCTGCCGTTCTGGCTGGGCATCGTCATCGGGCTGGTGGGCGCGGTGCTCCTGGCGCTGCTGCTCGGCATCCCGACGCTGCGGCTGCGGGCCGACTACCTGGCGATCGTCACCATCGCCTCCTCCGAGATCATCCGGCTCGTGGTGCGGTCCGTGACGTTCGAGGGCACCTTCGGCGGGTCCGACGGCCGGCAGAACTTCGCGGCGGGCTTCTACAGCCTCAACCCCTACCCCAAGGGCAACTACAACATCGGTGAGTTCGGCTTCCCCGAACGGGTGATGTGGATCCTCACGGTGGGCTGGGCCCTCGTGGGGCTGTCCTGCCTGATCGTCCTGCTGCTGATGCGCAGCCCCTGGGGGCGGGTGCTGAAGGCCATCCGCGAGGACGAGGACGCCGTACGCAGCCTGGGCAAGAACGTCTACTCCTACAAGATGCAGAGCCTGATCATCGGTGGCGTTCTCGGCAGCCTGGGGGGCTTCGTCTACGCGCTGGGCCAGGCGTCCATCCAGCCGGACATCTTCGGCACCGACACCACGTTCTTCGCCTACACCGTGCTGATCCTCGGCGGAGCCGCCCGGGTGGGCGCACCGGTCGTCGGGGCGATGATCTTCTGGGTGATCCTGTCCCTCACCGACAACGTGCTGAACCAGGCCATCGACGCGGGGTACATCTCGTCGTCGATCATCAACAACACCCAGGTGGGACAGTTCCGCTTCATGCTGGTCGGCCTGCTGCTGATGATCCTGATGATCTTCCGACCGCAGGGGATCTTCGGCGACCGGAGGGAGATCGCGCTCGATGCCCGCTGAGGAGAACGAGCAGATCGGTCAGGCGCCCCTGGCTCCCACGCCTCGGGCCGAGACCGGCACCCGACGTGACCGTCGTGACGCGGCGGCGCTGGCGCTCAAGGGCGTCCCCCACGAGCCCGGGGCCAGCAAGCCCGATCCGATCGTGGTCGTCGACGACATGCTGCGCCAGTTCGGTGGCCTGACCGCGGTCGATGTCGAGCACGTCGAGGTCCAGCGCGGCGCCATCACGGCACTGATCGGACCCAACGGCGCGGGCAAGACGACCTTCTTCAACCTGCTCACCTGCTTCGACCAGCCCGACTCGGGAACCTGGACGTTCAACGGGCACTCCCTCACGGGTGTCGCCGCCCACCGCGTGGCACGCCTGGGAATGGTCCGGACCTTCCAGCTCACCAAGGCGCTGTCCAAGCTGACCGTGATCGAGAACATGCGCCTCGGCGCGACGGGGCAGCGCGGGGAGAACGTCTTCCGGGCGTTGTTCCGCTCGGTATGGCGCACCCAGGAGGGCGAGATCACCGACCGGGCCGACGACCTGCTCGCGCGTTTCAAGCTCGACACGAAGCGCGAGGACTTCGCCGGCTCGCTCTCGGGCGGCCAGCGCAAGCTGCTCGAGATGGCGCGGGCCCTGATGGTCGGTCCCGAGATGGTGATGCTCGACGAGCCGATGGCCGGCGTGAACCCGGCCCTGACCCAGTCGCTGCTCGGGCACGTCAAGGATCTGCGCGAGGACGGCATGACGGTGCTCTTCGTCGAGCACGACATGGACATGGTGCGCGACATCTCCGACTGGGTCATCGTGATGGCCCAGGGCAAGGTGATCGCCGAGGGGCCACCCGACAGCGTCATGGGCGACCAGCGCGTCATCGACGCCTACCTCGGCTCCCACCACGACGCGGCCCTCACCGAGGAGGACGAGGAGCAGGTGCTCGCCGAGGCCGAGGAGGCTCTCGAGAGGGAACGGGCCGAGAACGAGGAGGCCAAGCATTGAGCACGCACCGGCCGGCCGACGACGATGCAGACGTGACCGGCGAGGCGGACGCCCGGACGTCCGGCACCGCCGCGGGCACCGAGCAGGACGCTGCCGTCAAGGCGGCGGGCCTGGGCAGCTCGCCCCAGGACTCGGGGCGCGACCGCAGCGAGCACGAGCGGCTCGCCACGGAGGCACTGCTGCGCACCGACGACGTCATCGCCGGCTACGTCCCCGGCGTGAACATCCTCAACGGCTGCGACTTCTATGTGAACGACGGCGAGCTCGTGGGCATCATCGGTCCGAACGGCGCCGGCAAGTCGACGCTGCTCAAGGCGATCTTCGGGCTGATCCGCGTCAGCTCGGGCACTGTGCGGCTGCGCGGTGAGGACATCACCGGGCTCAAGGCCAACCAGCTCGTGGCCAAGGGCGTCGGCTTCGTCCCGCAGACCAACAACGTCTTCCCCAGCCTGACCATCGAGGAGAACCTCGAGATGGGCGTCTACCAGTCGCCCAGGAAGTTCAAGCAGAGCTTCGACTTCGTGACCGGGCTCTTCCCTGCTCTCGGTGACCGGCGGGCCCAGCGCGCGGGCTCGCTCTCCGGTGGCGAACGCCAGATGGTCGCGATGGGCCGGGCACTGATGATGGAGCCGTCGGTGCTGCTGCTCGACGAACCCTCCGCAGGGCTGTCCCCGGCCCTGCAGGACGAGGTGTTCGTGCGCACCCGCCAGATCAACCGGGCCGGCGTCTCGGTCATCATGGTCGAGCAGAATGCCCGGCGCTGCCTGCAGATCTGCGACCGCGGCTACGTCCTCGACCAGGGCCGCAACGCCTACACCGCGAGCGGCAAGGACCTGATCAACGACCCCAAGGTGATCGAGCTCTACCTCGGCACCCTCGCCAAGGCCTGACGCTCGCAGCCGCGCACGACCAAGGGCCCGGCCGTGGTGGCCGGGCCCTTGGTCGCCTGCTACGAGGTGGTCAGCCGACGTACGTCGGATCAGACCTTGCCGCTCTTCTCCTCGATGAACTTGTACAGGTTGTCGGCGCCGTACTGGTAGATGCCGATGGTGGCCTCGCTGGGGTCACCCTTGGAGTTGAACTCGATCGGACCGCTCACGCCGTCGTAGTCGATGTCCTTGCCGGCCTGCAGCAGGGCCAGGCAGTCCTTGTAGGACTTGCACTTCTCCCCGCCGGCGCTGACCTCCTGCATCTTCGAAGCGATCGCCGCTCCGGAGTCGTTCTTCGCCGCGGTCGCCGCGAGCGCCACGAGAGTGGTGGCGTCGTAGGCCTCCGGGCCGTAGTTGAAGTCGGTCAGCTTGGGGTTGATCGACTTGAGGCGGTTCTTGAACGCGTCGCCCGACTGGACGCCCGGCGTCGTGCCCTTGGTGCCGGTGAAGGTGCCCTTCGGGAAGTCCTTGGTTCCGAAGTTCTTCAGGTCACCGTCGACCAGGTAGATCTTCTTGTTCTGGGGACCGATGCCCTGCTTGATCAGCTCAGGGATGATCTTGAAGACCTCGTCGAAGGAGATCAGCACGATCGCCTCCGGGTCGGCCGCCTTGATCTTGCTCACCTCGGTGGCGAAGCTGGCGGCCTTGGGGTCGTAGATGACCGTCTGGACGACCTTGCCCCCGGAGGACTCGAACGCTGCGGTAGCGGTCTTGGCCAGCCCCGTCCCGTAGGAGTCCTGCAGCGCCAGGATGCCGGCCGTCGAGTGGCCGTCGGCAGCCATCAGGTCACCGATGATGCGGCCCTGCAACAGGTCCGGCGGCGCGGTGCGGAAGTACAGCCCGTGGTCGGGGTAGTCGATGAGCTCGATGGAGGTGTTGGCCGGCGAGATCTGCAGCACGCCAGCGCCCGTGATCTTGTCGATCACGGTGAGCGTCGTGCTCGAGGAGGCGGCGCCGACGATGGCGTCCACCTTCTGCGAGAGCAAGCGGTCCACCGACTGCGAGGCGGTGTCCGTCGAGGTGTCACCGGAGTCCGAGTCGAACTTCTTGACGGGCTTGCCGAGCACTCCACCCGCATCGTTGATGTCCTTGAGCGCGAGGTCGACACCGGCGAACTCCGGGGGCCCGAGGAACGCGAGCGAGCCGGTCTGCGGCAGCAGGGTTCCGACCACCAGCTGGCCGTCTCCCTTGGCTGCGGCAGGCGCGGAGCTCGTGGCACTGCTGGACTTGCTCGGCTGGGTGGTGGTCCCCGCGCCGCTGCTGCCACCGCACGCGGTAAGGACCACGCCTGCGACAGTCAGTAGCGCCAGTGACCGCCAGATCGGGGTGGGGCGGATCATAAACCGTCTCCTTCGGGGGGTAGCGCGGACCGCGAGGACCGCACAGGCCTACGACCTGACGAGCGGAACCTACCAACACTGCGTCACCCTGCCGAGGTGACTCGGAGATTGCCCTAGTGGCTGTTAGCGTTTCGTGACCTGGGTTTCGAGCAGGCCACGACCGAGGATCCTGCGGGTCGCGATGCGTCACGTGGACGAAACGTCGCTGCCACGCTGCTCACCCAGATCGGCGATGACGACCTCGGCGACCGCCCGCATCGTCGTACGGCCGTCCATCGAGGCTCGTTGCAGCCAGCGGTACGCCGCTGCCTCGTCAAGGCCGTGCCGCGACTGGAGCAGGCCCTTCGCGCGGTCGATGCGCTTGCGGGCCTCCAGCCGCTCCCGCAGGTCGCCGACCTCGGCCTCCAGCGCGACCGTCTCGTCGTAGCGGGCCATCGCCATCTCGACGGCAGGCAGCAGGTCGGCCTTCGTGAACGGCTTGACCAGGTAGGCCATCGTCCCCGCGTCGCGGGCCCGCTCGACCAGCTCGGGCTGCGAGAACGCGGTCAGGATCACCACGGGGGCGATGCGGGCCGCGCTGATGCGCCGCGCCGCCGAGATGCCGTCGAGGCGGGGCATCTTGACGTCGAGCACGACGAGGTCGGGTCGCAGCTGCTCGGCGAGCGCCACCGCCTGGTCACCGTCGGCCGCCTCACCCACGACGCTGAAGCCCTCCTCCTCGAGCATCTCCTTGAGGTCGAGCCGGATCAGCGCCTCGTCCTCGGCGATGACGACGCGACGCGCGGCGGCACCGGGTGGCTGGCTCACGGTCAGAGGCTACCGAGATGACAGAATGACGCTCTCGCCCCGATAGCCCAACGGCAGAGGCACGGTGCTCAAACCACCGCCAGTGTGGGTTCGAATCCCACTCGGGGCACCCGCCGACGGCGGCCGCAGCGGGCCCGCCGGACCGGGCACGCCGCCCAAGGGCCTAGCCGCTGTACGCCGGCACCGCGGACCCGACCGCGTCGCCGATGCGGTGCACCCGCATGGCGTTGGTCGAGCCGATTCCGCCCGGAGGGCTACCTGCCACGATGACGACCAGGTCGCCGCGCTGGGCCCGGCCGACCTCCAGCAGCAGCCGGTCGACCTGGCGGACCATCTCGTCGGTGTGCTTCACGAACGGTGTGAGGAACGTCTCGACGCCCCAGCTGAGCGCCAGCTGACTGCGGACCGCCGGCTCCGGGGTGAAGGCGAGCAGAGGGATCGGTGAGCGCAGCCGCGACATCCGACGCGCCGAGTCGCCGCTCTGCGTGAACGCGACGAGGTAGCGCGCGCCGAGCATCTGACCGACCTCGGCCGCGGCCCGCGTGATGGCCCCGCCCTTCGTCCGGGGCGTGCCGGTCAGGGGTGGGATGTCACCGAGGGCGTTCTCCTCGATCCTGGCGGCGATGCGCGCCATCGTCTGGACCGCCTCGACGGGGTACCGCCCGACGCTGGTCTCGGCGGAGAGCATCAGCGCGTCGGTGCCGTCGAGCACGGCGTTGGCGACATCGGAGGTCTCGGCGCGCGTGGGTCGGGAGGAGGTGATCATGGACTCCAGCATCTGGGTGGCCACGATGACGGGCTTGGCCGACCGGCGGGCCAGCGCGACCGCACGGCGCTGCACCAGCGGGACGTCCTCGAGCGGCAGCTCCACCCCGAGGTCGCCGCGGGCCACCATGATGCCGTCGAACGCGGCCACGATCGCCTCGAGGTTCGCCACGGCCTCGGGCTTCTCGATCTTGGCGAGCACCGGGAGGCGGACCTTCTCCTCGTCCATCACCGCACGCACCAGGTCGACGTCGTCGGCGTGGCGCACGAACGACAACGCGATCATGTCGGCGCGCAGGTGCAGGGCCCACCGCAGGTCCTCGAGGTCCTTCTCGGACAGGGCCGGGACACTCACCGCCACGCCCGGCAGGTTGATGCCCTTGTGGTTGGAGACCCGCCCGCCCTCGACGACCGTCGTGACGACCCGCTGGCCGTCGACCCTCAGGCAGCGCAGCGCGACCTTGCCGTCGTCGATGAGCAGGCGGTCGCCTACCAGCACGTCGCCCGCGAGCCCGGTGTACGTCGTCGAGACCTCGCGGGCGTCGCCCGGGACGTCCTCCGTGGTGATGGTGAACTCGTCGCCGCGGCTGAGGTCGACCGGGCCGGAGGCGAAGTTGCCGAGCCGGATCTTGGGGCCCTGCAGGTCGACGAGGACGCCGACGCCTCGACCTGCTTCGTCGGAGGCGCGGCGCACCCGCCGGTAGACCTCCTCGTGCTCGGCATAGCTGCCGTGGCTGAGGTTCAGGCGGGCGACGTCCATGCCCGCAGCCACGAGGGAGCGGGTCCCCTCCTCGCTGGAAGTGGCGGGACCCAAGGTGCAGACGATCTTGGCGCGGCGCACCCCCCGAGCCTAAAGGCTCGGGGTGGCGTGATCCGCACCGGTCACATCGCGGACCCGGCCCGGCCGTGCGGTGCCGACGTGTCGGACCGGGGACAGCCCTACATCCGCTCCACGATCTCGGCGTCGAACGCCTTGAGGTCGTCGGGCTTGCGGCTGCTGATCAGGAGGCTGGGCGCCGCCTCGCAGACCACGACCTCCTCGTCGACCCAGTCGGCACCGGCATTGCGCAGGTCGGTCTTGAGGCTGGGCCAGGAGGTGATGCGCCGGCCGCGCACCACGCCGGCCTCGATCAGCGTCCAGGGCGCGTGGCAGATGGCCGCCACCGGCTTGCCCGCGTCGAAGAACCCCTTGGCGAACGCCACGGCCGCGGGCTGGGTGCGCAGGAAGTCGGGGTTCGCGACCCCACCGGGCAGCACCAGGCCGTCGTACTGCGCGACCTCCGCACCGTCGACCGTCTCGTCCACATCGAAGGTGTCGGCCTTGTCCAGGTGGTTGAAGGCCTGGACCTTCCCGGTGTCCGTGGACACCAGCCGCGGTGTGCCCCCGGCCTCCTGGACCGCCTTCCACGGCTCGGTGAGCTCGACCTGCTCGATGCCCTCCGGGGCCACGAGAAAGGCGATCGTCTTGCCCTGCAGCTGGGTGCTCATGACGTCTCCCGCTCTCTGCTCTCGTCGGTGGCTACGGTGGGCCGCTGCCCCGGCCAGCAGGAGTGAAACCGTGGCGATGGCCCCGGGCTGCTACACCGTGAGGGGCCGCTGGCCGGCAGCGATCGGCACGGGCAGGGCGCTCGCGCCGGACAGCCAGCGGTCGACGCCGGCGGCGGCCGACCGTCCCTCGGCGATCGCCCAGACGATCAGCGACTGGCCGCGTCCCGCATCACCGGCCACGAAGACGCCTGGCACGCTGGACATGAAGGACGCGTCGCGCACGATGTTTCCGCGGCCGTCCAGCTCGACACCCAGCTGCTCGAGCAGCCCGGCGCGCTCCGGGCCGGTGAAGCCCATGGCGAGCAGCACCAGGTCGGCGGGGATGGTGCGGCCGCTGCCCTCGATCGGCTCGAAACGACCGTCCACCATCTCGACCTCGACCAGCTCGATCGCGCGCAGGGCACCGTCGTCGTCACCGACGAAGCGGGTGGTGCTGACGGAGTAGACCCGCTCGCCGCCCTCCTCGTGGGCCGAGGACGTGCGGTAGACCAACGGCCACGTCGGCCACGGGTTCGTGTCGGGTCGCTCGTCGGCGGGCCGTGGCAGGATCTCCAGCTGGGTGACCGATGCGGCACCCTGCCGGTGGGCCGTGCCGAGGCAGTCGGCTCCGGTGTCGCCGCCACCGATGATCACCACGTGCTTGCCGCGGGCGCTCACCGGCACCTGGTAGGAGGGGTCCTGGGCATGCCGGTTGGCGTGCGGCAGGAACTCCATCGCCTGCAGGATCCCGTCGAGCTCCCGACCCGGTGCCGGCAGGTCTCGGGCGGCCGTCGCGCCGACGGCCAGGACGACCGCGTCGAAGCGGGCCCGCAGCGCCGTGCCCGTGATGGTGGTCCCGACGTCGACGCCGGTCTTGAAGCGCGTGCCCTCGGCGCTCATCTGCGCGAGGCGCTGGTCGAGGTGGCGCTTCTCCATCTTGAACTCGGGGATGCCGTAGCGCAGCAACCCCCCGATGGCGTCCGCCCGCTCCAGGACCGCCACGGTGTGGCCGGCGCGGGTCAGCTGCTGAGCCGCCGCCAGCCCGGCGGGGCCGGACCCGACGACCGCCACGGTCTTGCCGGTCAGCCGCTCCGGGGGCTGTGGTGCGACCCAGCCCTCCTCGAAGGCGCGGTCGACGATCGAGACCTCGACCTGCTTGATGGTCACCGGCTCGGAGTTGATGGCCAGCACACACGCACCCTCGCAGGGCGCCGGGCAGAGCCGGCCGGTGAACTCCGGGAAGTTGTTCGTCGCGTGCAGCCGCTCGCTCGCGGCCCGCCAGTCCTCGCGCCAGGTCAGGTCGTTCCACTCGGGGATGAGGTTTCCGAGGGGGCAGCCGTCGTGGCAGAACGGGATGCCGCAGTCCATGCAGCGACCGGCCTGGCGGTGCAGCTGGGCCGGGTCCTGCGGCTGGTAGACCTCGCGCCAGTCCAGGATCCGTACGTCGACGGGGCGCCGCGGCGGCAGCTCGCGGTGGGTCGTGGTGAGGAACCCCTTCGGGTCAGCCATGAGAAGCCTCCATGATCCGGGCCAGGGCCTCCGGTCCGTCCGCGTCCAGCCCTTCCTCCAGCGCTGCCGCCCGCGCCTCGAGCACCGCCTTGTAGTCCCGCGGCATGATCTTGGAGAACCGGCCGCCGACGGCGCCGGGGTCGTCCTCCCAGGCCGCCAGCAGGGCCGCCCCCACGGTCGAGCCGGTCGCCTCGACGTGCCGGCCGACGAGATGGCGGACCAGGTCCAGGTCCTCGGCGTCCAGCGCCTCGACCTCGACCATCTCGCGGTTGAGCCGCGCCTCGTGCAGGTCGAGCACGTAGCTGGTGCCGCCCGACATGCCGGCCGCGAGGTTGCGACCGACGGGGCCGAGGATCACCACGGTGCCACCGGTCATGTACTCGCAGCCGTGGTCGCCGACACCCTCGACGACGGCGGTGGCTCCCGAGTTGCGGACGGCGAACCGCTCGCCGACCAGGCCGCGCACGAACACCTCGCCGGCCGTGGCGCCGTACAGGAGGACGTTGCCGGCGATGACGTTGCGCTCCGCCACCAGGCGCGCCTGCAGCGCAGGCCGCAGGACGATGCGACCGCCGGAGAGCCCCTTGCCGAGGTAGTCGTTAGCGTCGCCGTGCAGCCGCAGCGTGATGCCGCGGGGCAGGAACGCACCGAAGGACTGCCCCGCCGAACCGGTGAGCGTGATGTCGATGGTGCCCTCGGGCAGGCCCTCGCCGCCGTAGCGACGGGTGACCTCCGCGCCGAGCATGGTGCCGACGGTGCGGTTGACGTTGCGGACCGGCACCTCGAAGCGCACCGGCCGGCCCGACTGCAGGGCGTCGTCGGCGCGAGCGATCAGCTCGTTGTCCAGGGCCTTCTCGAGGCCGTGGTCCTGCTTGGTGACGCAGCGCCGCGGCGTGCCCTCGGGCAGGTCGGGCACGTGCAGGACCGGTGAGAGGTCCAGACCCTGAGCCTTCCAGTGCTGGACCGCCCGGGAGGTGTCGAGCAGCTCGGCCTGGCCGACCGCCTCGGCGACGCTGCGCAAACCGAGCGCCGCGAGGTGCTCTCGCACCTCCTCGGCGATGTAGGTGAAGAACGTCTCGACGAACTCCGGCTTGCCCGAGAACCGCTTGCGCAGCGCCGGGTTCTGCGTCGCGACACCGACCGGGCAGGTGTCGAGGTGGCAGACGCGCATCATGATGCAGCCGCTCACCACGAGCGGGGCCGTGGCGAAGCCGAACTCCTCCGCGCCCAGCAGGGCGGCGATGACGACGTCACGGCCGGTCTTGAGCTGGCCGTCGGTCTGCACGACGATGCGGTCGCGCAGCTTGTTCATCACGAGCGTCTGCTGCGTCTCCGCGAGGCCGATCTCCCACGGGATGCCGGCGTGCAGGATCGACGACATCGGCGCGGCTCCCGTGCCGCCCTCGTGTCCTGAGATCAGCACGTGGTCGGCCCCCGCCTTCGCGACGCCGGCGGCCACCGTGCCGACGCCGACCTCGGAGACGAGCTTCACCGAGATGCGCGCTTCGGGGTTCGCGCAGCGCAGGTCGTAGATCAGCTGCTTGAGATCTTCGATCGAGTAGATGTCGTGGTGCGGCGGCGGCGAGATGAGGCCGACGCCCGGCGTCGTGAAGCGCACGCCCGCGATGTAGCGGTCGACCTTGTGCCCCGGCAGCTGGCCGCCTTCGCCGGGCTTCGCGCCCTGCGCCATCTTGATCTGGAGCTCGTCGGCATTCGTCAGGTAGTCGATGTTCACCCCGAAGCGGCCCGACGCGACCTGCTTGATCTTCGAGCGGCGCTCGTCGGTGAAGCGCACCGGATCCTCTCCCCCCTCGCCGGTGTTCGAGCGGCCGCCGATGCGGTTCATCGCGACGGCGAGCGTCTCGTGCGCCTCGCGCGAAAGCGAGCCGAGCGACATTGCGCCCGTCGAGAACCGCTTGACGATCTCGGTCGCGGGCTCGACCTCGTCGAGCGGGATGCCGCCGTCGGCGCGCGTCCTGAAGCGCATCAGCCCCCGCAGCGTCGAGCGGCGCGCCGACTCGGCGTTGACCGTCGCCGAGTACTCCTCGAAGGTCTTCGCCCCGCCGCCGCGCACCGCATGCTGCAGGAGCGCGATCGTGTCGGGGTTCCACTGGTGGTGCTCGCCGTCGCGCCGCCATGCATAGAGGCCGACGACCGGCAGCAGCTCGCCCGCGACGCCCGGGTAGGCACGCGCATGTCTGAGCAGCGCCCCTTCGGCGAGCTCGGCCAGGCCGATCCCGCCGATGCGCGACGGCGTGCCGGTGAAGTGCTTGTCGACGAGCTCGGTCGACAGCCCGACCGCCTCGAAGATTTGCGCGCCGCAGTAGGAGGAGATGGTCGAGATCCCCATCTTCGAGATCGTCTTGAGCAGGCCCTTGCCAACCGCCTTGACGGCACGTGCCTTCGCTTCCTCGGCGTCGAGCTCCAGCCGTCCCTCGCGCACGAGCTCGGAGATCGTGGCGAGCATCAGGTACGGGTTCACGGCGGCGGCGCCGTAGCCGATCAGCACGGCGACGCTCTGCACGCTGCGCGGCTCGCCCGACTCGACGATCAGGCCTGCCTGCAGGCGCGTGCCGGCGCGCACCAGGTGGTGATGCACGGCGCCGACAGCGAGCAGCGACGGCATCGCAACGCGCTCCGGTCCCATCGCGCGGTCGGAGAGAATGAGAATGTTCGCGCCGCCCGCGAGTGCGTCGTCGGCCTCTGCGCAGATGCGCTCGACGGCCTTCTCGAGACCGTCGACGCCTTCTTCGACCGGCCACGTCGTGTCGATCGTGTGTCCCTTGAAGACGTCCGACTCGACCTGGCGCAGGCTCTCGAGC
>JAVEDI010000093.1 GCA_030841035.1 Actinomycetota bacterium | reverse complement strand
CCAGACCGACTGCTGTGACGGCAGATCCTTGAGCAAGACACCCTCGGACGACGGCACGATGGTGACCTTCGTGCCACCGAACTCAGCAAGCTCGGTGCGCTCGACGACACCGCCGAGAGCCCGGGCCATGGCCTGAAACCCATAGCAGATACCGAAAACTGGAATGCCGACGTCGAACAGTTCAGGGTCGACGAACGGCGCGCCGTCGGCGTACACCGACGACGGTCCGCCGGAAAGGATGATCGCGGCGGGCCTGCGGGCGACGATCTCGGCGACCGGCATCGTGTGCGGAACGATCTCGCTGTAGACGTCGGCCTCGCGCACCCGGCGCGCGATCAATTGCGCGTACTGGGCACCGAAATCGACCACGAGAACGGTCGGGTTGTCGGCAGTGGGCCTGCTCACGCCAACTCGCTTTCGACGTCGGGATCTCGGTCGAGTCTAGAGGTCGGCCGGCTGAACACCTCGAGCGCCGCATTGCACATCACCAGCGCGACGGCAATGACAAGCAAGGCGGGACCTAACGCACGCAAGCCGGCGTGCGACAGGATGATGCCAACAAGACCGGAAATGCCTGCTGCGCCGACGTTTGCGGCCGCGATCTGCCAGCCGATCGCGTGGTGGGCGCGCTCGTTCCCGATGCGAACCGGCGTCAACGTGACGAGCGAAGGGAAGACCGGCGCGAGCGTTGCGCCCATGACCGCGAACGCAATGATCACGACGGGTACGGACGGCGACCACCAGATCAACGCGCTGGCGACGAGGCCTCCTGCGCAGCCGATCCGGACAAGCGTGCCCGGATTGGGCAGTTGCTTCGGAATCGCGATCGCGAACCTGGCCAACGTCAGCGAACCCCAGTAGACGAACACGGCCGGCCCGGCAGCCGCGGCGCTGAGCCCGAGCGGACCGCGGAAGAAGCTGGCCGCCCACACACCACCGGTCACCTCGAGGCCGGTGTAGAAGAAGAACACCATCACCCCGAGACCGATGAGCAGCTTCATGTGCGGTCGTTCGGGCTCCACGGCCGAGGGCGGCGCGTCGACAGCGTCGGCCGGCGAAGACGGATCGGGCTCCTTGGGCAGCCAGTGCGACCCGGTGCGCCACCAGCCGTAGGCAAGCAGCAGTTCGAGACCGATGAGCAACACATAGGCCGGGCGGAACGACGTCCAGAGAATTGCGACGGTGATGACGAGTGGGCCGAGCGCGGATCCGACGCCGTATGCGCCGTGCAGCAGATTGAGCAGCCGTAACCGGCCCGACAGAGCCACGACGGTGTTGAGACCGGTGTCGAGCAGCCCGGCCGCCGCACCGAGAAGCACCGAGCCGATCAGCACCATGAACCACAGTGGTGCGAAAGCGATCAACGCGGCTCCGGCCGCGGCGATAAGCCCAGCAAACACGAGCAATTTCCCGACGCCGAACCGGCGAATCAACGCGCCGGTCTTTACCGACGTGGACAGGTTGCCGACAAGTGCGCACACCAGGATCTGACCAAGACTGCTCAGCGGCTGATGGAACGTGTGCCGCATCGACGGCCAGGCCGTGCCCAGCATGCCGTCGGGCAAGCCGAGGATGACGAAGCCGCCGAGCCCCCACGCGGCTAGCGCGCGCGAAGCTCCGCCATGAGTCTTGGCCGGCGCTTTCTCGCTCAAGCGATCACTGAGCAATCCGCCCAGCCACCTCGCGCAGCGCCTCGAGAGTTGCCGAGACGACCGGGTCGTCCTGCGCGCCCGACCGCACCGCGGCGAAGATGTTGCGCGCTGCGCGTTGACCGCTGATGGGGCGGATCACCATCCCTGGATACTCCAGCGGCTGCGCCAGGCGTGGAATCAACGCCACGCCGGCCCCCACGCTGACCAGGGAGGCCACCGCGTGCCAGTCGGTGCTGTAGTGCCGCACGTCAGGGCTGAAACCGGCGGCCGCGCACACCGCCAACGTGACCTCCGAACACGATGACCCGGGAGATGCAGTCACGAAGATCTCCCGCGCCAGCTCGGTGAGTTCGACGCTCGACCGCTCGGCAAGCAGATGGTCGGCCGGCAACGCGACGTCCATCAGGTCCGCCAGCAGGTCAACCCGGTAGTAGTGCGGGTCTGTGCGCGGCGGGGTCTTGCGGTAGTCGACCGCCACCACGACGTCGAGCTCGCCGCGGTCGAGCCGGGTGAAGACGTCAGGCGGCTCCATCTCGACCGCCGTCAGCGCGATGCCCGGTCGCGTCGTGCGGAGTTGGTGCATCGCCGGCGCGATCAGCCCGGAGATGCCGGTCGAGAAACCGGCGACCGACACCCTGCCGATCTGGCCGTCGCCGAACGCGGCGAGGTCGGCTCGGGCCCGCTCGAACTGGGCCTGGACGACGGTGGCATGGGTCAGGATGACCTGCGCCTGACCCGTCAGCCGCACTCCCCGACCAGTCTTTTCCAGCAGCGGGACGCCGAGGTCGCGCGAAAGGGCGGCAATCTGCTGCGACACGGCCGAGGGAGTCAGGTGCAGCCCGCTGGCCGCGCTGGTGACCGTGCCGCGGACTCCGACCTCGCGAAGAACGCGGAGCCGCTTCGGATCGATCGTGAAGTCTTTGCTGAATGCACTCATGCGCAAATACTAGATGGACCTGAACGGTTTTGTCAGCCACCATTGCCTCATGTTCGCTCCCTATTGCCCCCGTCACGAGTCCCGCGTGCTCCTCGGCTACGAATCCGTGGTCGGTGTCGAGCAGACGGCACGGGGTCCCAAGATCCTCATTCGGTGCCACTGCGGCGAGCTCCTGGTGCACGACGAGAGCCCGCGCGACCTCGCCACCACCGCCTAGCGACCCGGCAGCGCTCCCGAAACCGGATGCCCGTTCGGCGTCCGATGGTTAACGTGGTCGCACGTGCGTGCCTTCCCGTTAGCCGACCCCGGTGATCCCGAAGTCGGCTCCCCGCTGCGCTTCCTGATCTGGATCGCCAGAGGCCAACAGGCCACCCTGGTCGGGGGCATGGTGTTCGGCGTCATCTGGATGTGCGGCCAGGCCGCGGTCCCGTTCGTCGTCGGCCGTGGCATCGACAGGGGTATCGCCGCGCACAACACCGGCGCCCTTGTCATGTGGTCGGCAGTCCTGCTCGGCGTCGGCATCGTGCAGGCGACAGCCGGCGTCCTGCGCCACCGCTGGGCCGTCACCAACTGGATGACCGGCACCTTCAGGGTCGAGCAGCTGCTCACCCGCAAAGCCGCGCGGCTCGGTGCGTCGTTGACAGAGCGGATCGATCTCGGCGAGGTCGTGAGCAGCGGCACGACCGATGCCGGCTACATCGGGAACTGCCTGGACATCACGGCGCGCGCGGTCGGTTCGATCGTGGCCTTCGCCGCGGTCGCAGCCATCATGCTGCTGACGTCTGTGCAACTCGGGCTCGTGGTGCTGATCGGCGTCCCGCTTCTGATGCTCTTCATCGCACCGCTGCTTCGACCACTGCATCACCGCCAGACCGAGCTGCGGGCGTCGGTCGGCAAGCTCACGAACTTCGGCGCCGACACGGTTGCCGGTCTGCGCGTGTTGAGGGGCGTCGGCGGCGAGACCGAGTTCGTCGCGCGCTACCAGGCGCGATCGCAAGACGTACGCCGCAAGGGCATCAAGGTGGCGGCGGTCGGCTCAATCCTGGACGGCGCCGAGGTGCTGCTACCGGGCATCTTCGTCGTGGTCGTGACGTGGATGGGCGCGCGTCTCGCACTCCAACACAAGCTCACCGTGGGCGAGCTGGTCTCGTTCTACGGGTACGCCGCCTTCCTGCTCGCGCCCATGCGGATCGCGACCGAGGTCGCCGACAAGTTCACCAGGGGTTTCGTCGCGGCCCGCCGGCTCCTGCGCGTGCTCGCACTCGAGCCCGTGCTGTCGTCGCCTGCGGTTCCGGTCGCGGTACCAATCAACGCCGGCCTGTTCGACACCGCAACGGGTTTCACCGTCACGCCCGGGGAATTCGTCGTGGTCGCGGCCAGCGAGCCACCCGATGCAAGCGACCTCGCCGACCGGCTCGGTCGCTACCGCGACCCGACGGGCGACGAGCGGGTGCTGTGGGGAAACGCGTCGCTCACCACCCTCGCGGTCGACGACGTGCGGCGACACATTCTGGTCAGCGACAAGGATCCGCGGCTGTTCGCCGGCCGCCTGCGCGACCAACTCGACCCGTTGGCCCGCGCCGACGACGAGGCGGTACAGACCGCAATCGACGTCGCAATGGCACACGACGCTGTCGACTCACTTCCCGACGGGCTCGACGGCATGCTCGACGAACGGGCTCGGGGCCTTTCCGGCGGGCAGCGCCAGCGGCTGGTGCTCGCGCGCGCATTGCTGGTCGACCCCGAGATCCTGGTGCTCGACGAACCGACCAGCGCCGTCGACGCCTACACCGAGGCACGCATTGCCGACGCGCTGCGTCGGCACCGGGCCGGTCGAACCACCGTCGTGATGTCGACGAGCCCGCTCGTCCTGGATCGGGCCGACCGGGTCGTCTTCCTACAGGGCGGGCGCGTCGTCAACGACGGACTGCACCGCGAATTGCTGTCGACTGACGCCGCGTATCGCTCGGTCGTCGCGCGCGACGAGGAATCAGCATGAGCACGCCCAACAGCGGCCTGCTGCCGGTCGCGAGCGGCGCCGACGTCAAGGAATACGCGCTCGGCCTGCTCCAACGCCAACGGGCGAAGGTGCTGGGGGTGCTCGCGTTGTACGCCCTTGCCGCGCTCGCCGGCCTGGCCGGACCACGGCTGCTCGGCGAACTGGTAGGTGCCGTGCAACACACGACGACCCGCACGCACATCGATCACATCGGTCTGCTGCTGGCCGGATTCGTGGTCGCGCAGGCCGTGCTCGTACGCATCGCTCGTTACGCGTCCTCGGTCATCGCCGAAGGAGTGTTCGCCGAACTGCGCGAGGAATTCCTGCGCAAGGTGGTGGCGCTGCCGCTGTCGACTGTCGAGCGCGCAGGTACCGGCGACCTGCTCACTCGCATGACGAGTGACGTCGACGCCATGTCGCGCAGCGTTCGGTTCGCGATGCCCGAGACGATGATCGCAATGGCGACCGCGATTCTCACCTTGGTCGCAGCGTTCCTCACGGCCCCGCTGGTCGCGTTGCCGTGTCTCGTCGTGTTCCCGCTGCTGTTCGTCGCGACCCGGTGGTACCTGAAACGGGCGCCACAGGGTTACCTGCGCGAACGCAGGGTCTACTCCCACCTGTTCGCCGGGCTCACCGAGACGCTCGAGGGCGGCCGCACGATCGATGCGCTCGGGCTACAGGCCAAACGGGTGCGGCGCGGTGACGACGACATCAGGCGCGCGTTCGTCGCCGAGCGCTACACCCTCCAACTGCGGACCGTGTGGTTCCCGAGCACCGAGTCGGCCTACGTGCTGCCGGTCGTCGGCGCGTTGCTGATCGGCGGCCTGCTCGCGCTGCACGGCCACGCAACGCTTGCGCAAGTCACGGCCGTGACGCTGTACTTCCAGCAACTCGTCGACCCGGTCGACCGGCTGTTGGGCTGGCTCGATGAATTGCAGATCGGCGCATCGTCGCTGGCCCGGCTCGTCGGCGTCGGCCGGGTGCCCGCCGACCGTGCAACAACTGGCGCGCAACCTCAGGGCGAGGAACTTCGCGCGGACGACGTGCACTTCGCCTACCGCGAAGGGCGCGACGTCCTGCATGGCATCAACCTCGTCGTCCGGCCGGGCGAGCGCATCGCGATGGTCGGCCCGAGCGGTGCGGGCAAGAGCACGCTCGGCCGGTTGCTCGCCGGCATCCACGGCCCGCGCACCGGCAGCGTGACTGTCGGCGGCGTCCCGCTCGTCGAACTCGAGGTCGACCAGTTACGGCGCGAGGTCGCGCTCGTCACTCAGGAGCAGCACGTGTTCGTCGGCTCGGTCGCCGACAACCTGCGACTGGCACGACCATCGGCGGACGACGATCAGCTGCGGTCGGTGCTGCGCTCGATCGATGCCTACGACTGGGTGCAGGCGCTGCCTGACGGCCTCGCGACCGCGGTCGGCTCCGGCGGTTACGTCCTCACGCCTGCGCAGGCGCAGCAGATCGCGCTGGCCCGGCTGGTGCTGGCCGATCCGCACACGCTGGTCCTCGACGAGGCGACGTCGCTGCTCGACCCGCGGGCGGCCCGCCACCTGGAGCGGTCGCTCGCCGCCGTGCTCAAGGGCCGCACCGTCGTCGCCATCGCGCACCGGCTGCACACCGCGCACGATGCCCACCGGGTGGCCGTCGTCGACGGCGGCCTGGTCACCGAGCTCGGCTCGCACGACGAGCTGATGGCCTCGGGCGGGGCCTACGCCCAGCTGTGGCACTCCTGGCGGGCCGACCCGACCACGCCGAGCGGCATCGGGCAGCCGTAACCGCGTCGACCCCGCCTCGTTGGACGGGTGCTGGGCGCGATCCGCGTCGCCGTCGTGAGGGGTGCGGCGACTCAGATCGCGGCCACGCTCAGCGCGCCTCGGCCACGAACCGCAGCCGCACGTAGTCGGCTACCCAGGTGCCGACCTCGTCGACCAGATGCGGTCGGGCCACCTCGTTGACCGTCGTGAGCAGCTCGTCGAGCCGGTCCGCGGGTACGGACTCCAAGACCGACGCTCCGAACATCCGCCACCAGTCGGCCGCACCGTCGGTGCAGTCCACCAGCGGTGTCGGGCGCTCGACGTAGTGCATCAGCCGCACGGTGAAGCCGGCCTGTTCCAGCCGGCTGGCCTGCTCGCCCGGTGTCGGGAAGTACCACGGCAGCTCGAGATGCTCCTCGATGTCGAGCCGGAACGCCGCCGCCTGCAGGGCCGCGACGAGCTGCCCGACGTTGCCGGCACCGCCCATCTCGGCGACGAACCGGCCGCCGGGCCGCAGCGCGCCGCGCACAGCGGCGAGGACCGCGTCGGGATCCCTCATCCAGTGCAGCGCCGCGTTGGAGAAGACCGCGTCGACCGGCTCCTCGACGTGCAGCTCGTGGCCGTCGGCGAGCAGCAGCCGCAGGTGCGGGAAGCGCTCGGCGGCCTGGGCCAGCATCTCCGGCGACGAGTCGACACCGACCACGTCGGCGCCGCGTCGCGCGATGGCCGCGGTCAGCTCGCCGCTGCCGCAACCGAGGTCGATCACCCGCTCCCCCGGCTGCGGGTCCAGCAGCTCGAGCACCGCGCTGCCGAGGGCGGCGACGAAGGAGAAGGACGAGTCGTACGTCACCGCGTCCCAGGTCGTCATGCCGTGACGCTACGCCTCGCGTCTCGGTCCTCGACACGCGCGTCTCAGCCCGCGAGCAGGGCCACGGCGGGGCCGGCCGGGACGGCTAGTCCACCGGCACGATGTCCGGCGCTCCCAGCCGTGCCGAGTCCGCGGTGTCGTCGTCAGGCTGCTCCTGCGAGAGGCGCTCGGCCGCGACGCGCGCGAGGTAGTGCTCGACCTCTCGGGCGACCTGTGCCTCGCTCCAGCCGAGCACCGCCGCGATGACCTCGGCGGCGACGGGCGCCGCGGAGACGCCGCGGTCGAAGGTCTCGATCGAGATGCGGGTCCGGCGGGTGAGCACGTCGTCCAGGTGGCGGGCGCCTTCGTGGCTCGCCGCGTAGACCAGCTCGGCCAGCAGGTAGTCCTCGGCTCCCGGCACGGGGTGGCCCAGCGACGGGTCGCGGTCGACCAGCGCCAGCACCTCGTCGATCAGCGAGCCGTAACGGTGCAACAGGTGCTCGACGCGCGCCACGTGGATGCCGTGCTGGTCGGCGATGCGGTGGCGCGCGTTCCACAGCGCGGCGTAGCCCTCTGCCCCGACGAGCGGAACCCGGTCGGTGCAGCACGGCGGCACCTTCTCGTCGAGGCCGTGGCTCACCGCGTCGATCGCGTCCTTGGCCATCACGCGGTAGGTCGTGTATTTGCCGCCGGCCACCACCACCACGCCCGGCACGGGGTGCGCGACGGTGTGCTCGCGCGACAGCTGCGAGGTCGACTCCGACTCGCCGGACAGCAGCGGGCGCAGGCCCGCATAGACGCCCTCGACGTCCTCGTGCGACAGGGGTGTCACGAGCACCTCGTTGACACGCTCGAGCAGGTAGTCGATGTCCGAGCGGGACGCGGCCGGATGCGCCTTGTCCAGGTTCCAGTCGGTGTCGGTGGTGCCGATGATCCAGTGACGGCCCCACGGGATGACGAACAGCACGCTCTTCTCGGTGCGCAGGATCAGGCCCGTGCTGGACTGGATCCGGTCGCGCGGTACCACGAGATGGATCCCCTTGGAGGCCCGGACGTGGAACTGCCCACGCTCGCCGATCATGGCCTGTGTGTCGTCGGTCCAGACACCGGTCGCGTTGACCACCTGCTTGGCGCGCACGGTGATGGTCCGGTCGGACTCCAGGTCGTTCACCGTGACGCCGGTGACCCGCTCGCCCTCTCGCAGGAAGCCGACGACCCGTGCCCGGTTGGCGCACAGCGCGCCGTACGCCGCCGCGGTGCGGACCACCGAGACGGTGTGCCGGGCGTCGTCGACCTGCGCGTCGAAGTACTGCAGCGCGCCGACCAGCGAGTCCCTGCGCAGCGACGGACACTCGCGCAGCGCGGCGCGGCGGGTCAGGTGCCGCGACCGCGGCAAGCCGCGCTGTGCCCCCTGCAGCCCGCCCATCGCGTCGTACAGCGCGACGCCCGCACCGGCGTAGAGGCGCTCCCAGCCGCGGTGCTTGAGCGGATAGAGGAACGGCACGGGACGCACGAGGTGCGGCGCGAGCCGGGTCGTGAGCAGACCCCGCTCGCGCAGCGCCTCGCGGACCAGCCCGAAGTCGAGCATCTCCAGGTAGCGCAGCCCGCCGTGGATCAGCTTGCTCGACCGGCTGGAGGTGCCGCTGGCCCAGTCACGCGCCTCGAACAGCGCGACGCTCAGGCCGCGGGTGGCCGCATCGAGCGCCGCGCCGGCGCCCACGACGCCGCCTCCGACGACCACGACGTCGAACTCCTCGGCGGACGCGGCGGTGAGGGCGGCCTCCCGGTGCTGCGGGCCCAGAGATCCGGTCACCCGTTGATCCTAGGCGGGCGCGATCATCGGCCGGTGCCACAGGCGCGAGGGATCCGCGGCGGCCCCCGCTGCGTCGAAGCGGTGTCAGCAGCTCGTCCAGCTGTGGGAGTCCGCCGTGCACCAGCAGCCGCACTACTGTCGATGGATGCCTCGCCGCCCCGCCACCACGCTCGCCCTGCCGCTGCTGCTCGCGCTGGTGCTCGGCGCGTGCGGCAACGGGTCCGCCACGAGCACGACCTCCGGCGCCGACGGCAGCGACACCGCGCCCAGCAGCACCGCGGCGCCGTCAGGCGACGGCTCCGGTGGGGCGGTCCTCGAGGTGACCCGCAGCGGCGGGATCGCCGGCGTCCGCGACGTCGTACGCGTCGCCGCGGACGGCACCGCGGCGGTGTCCAGCCGCGACGGCCGCCGCCGCAGCTGCCGGCCGGCCGCGGCGGACCTCGCCCGGCTACGACAGATGGACCTCTCGGCGCTGGACGCGCTGCCCAGCTCCGCGCCGGTGCCCGACGGGTTCGTGTTCAGGGTGCGCTCGTCGGGCGGTGCCGCGGTGGTCGGCGAAGGAGAGAGCAACGGCCGCCGCGCCGATCTGCTCGACGCGGCGGCCGCTGTCGTCGCCGCCTGCCTGGCGGGTCAGCCAGCCGGCGGCGGGGGCAACCTCTAGGCCTTCGTCACCGAGAAGTCGTCGGTGAAGAAGCTCGTCGCCAGCGACGCGTCCTCAGCGCCCACCAGCTTGAGGGTCACCGTCTTGCCCAGGTACGGCGTCATGCTCAGCGTCTTCTGCGCGAACGCCGCGGACTTGTTCAGGTTGGAGTAGGTCGCGAGCGTCGTCGTGGTCGTGCCGCTCACCACCTGCACCTTGAGCGTGTCGAACGCCGACGTGGTGCTGGTCTCGCTGCTGGTCACCTTCAGCCAGAACGAGAGTGTCGCGCTCGTCCCCGCCGGGATGGTGATCGACTGCGAGAGCGTGTCGGTGTGCGTGGCGCCGTAGCCGTCCAGCCAGCCCAGCCACGCACCGGCGTGCGCCTTGGTGGCGTCGTTGGTGATGACACCGGTCGACTGGGTCCACGAGGCCGCGCCCGACTCGAAGCCGGGGTTGACGACGAGGTTGCCACCCGGGGGCGGCGGCGGGGGCGTCGTACCACCGCACAGGGTGCCCGCCACGTTGATCGCCGAGAACGCGCTCGCGACGCCGGCGCACTGGGTGCTGCTGGCGCCGTAGAGGTCGGTGGCGGCGTTGATGGCCGCGGTGCGGGCCCCGGCGTAGTTGGTGCTCGAGGTCATGTACACCGACAGCGCGCGGTACCAGATCTTCGTCGCGGCGTCGCGGCCGATGCCGGTCACGGTCGACGCGTTGCAGGTGGGCGAGTTGTAGCTCACGCCGTTGATGGTCTTCGGGCCGCTGCCCTCGGACATCAGGTAGAAGACGTGGTTGGCCGGGCCCGAGGAGTAGTGGACGTCGAGGCCCCCGACACCAGATGACCAGCAGTCAGGCGAGGTGCCGTCACGGCTGGGCTTGTCCTGGTAGCGCAACGGGGTCCCGTTGCCGTTGATGTCGATCTTCTCGCCGATCAGGTAGTCGCCGACGTCGCTCGCGTTGGCGGCGTAGAACTCGACCGCGGTGCCGAAGATGTCGCTGGTGGCCTCGTTGAGGCCGCCGGACTCGCCCGAGTAGGTCAGGTTGGCGGTGTTCTCCGTGACGCCGTGGCTCATCTCGTGCCCGGCGACGTCGAGCTCGGTCAGCGGGTGCGTGTTGCCGGCGCCGTCGCCGTAGGTCATCTGGGTGCCGTCCCAGAACGCGTTGACGTAGGCGTTGCCGTAGTGCACGCGGGAGCGCACGCCGCGGCCGTCACCGAAGATGCCGTTGCGGGCGAGGACGTTCTTGTAGAAGTCGTAGGTCATCTGCGCGCCGTAGTGCGCATCGACGGCGGCGGAGGCCCGGTCGCTGGTGGCCCCGTTGCCCCACACGTCGTCTGCGTCGGTGAAGAGCGTGCCGGTGCCGGTGGTGGCGCCACCCAGGTCGGTGGTGTTGCCGTTCCCGCGGGTCGGGTCGCTCATGGAGAAGTTGCCGGCCGTGCCCGACGTGCCGATCGCCACGCTGCCCGAGTAGATGCTGTTGCCGGTGCCCGTCTCGATCTCGTCGGCCGAGCGCAGCACCTTGCCGCTGGTCGCGTCGACGACGACGTGCAGCCGGGAGGGTGTCTGGTCTGCGCGTACGCCGTCGACGACGACGTCGTAGGCCAGCTGCGGCGAGGACACGGTGGCGTCGACCACGCGCGTCGCCGCGGCGGACCCGACGGTGCCGTGCAGACGTGAGGTCGCGACGCGGATCGCCTGAGCCTCCGTCACCGTGGGCGTCGTGCCCAACGACAGCGGGCGCGCCAGGGTCTGGTCACCGCCGGCGTACGTGCCGTCGGGGTTGAGGTGCACGACCACATCGCCACCGAGGACCGGCAGCCCGCGGTAGGTGCGGTCGTAGCGCACGTGCGCGGCTCCGGTCGGGTCCAGCACGGCCCGGCCGCGCGGGGAGAACGCGTCCTGGGCGGCCACCCGGAACGCCTTGCCGTGCGCGGTGAGCGCCGAGAAGGCGTGGTCGCGAGCCAGCGCCTGACGGGCGGCAAAGCTCTGGGGGGCTTGCCCGGCTGCCTGCGCGGTCGGCGCAGCCAGGCCGGTGACAAGGAGTGCGGCGGTGGCCGCTCCGGCGAGTGTCGCCGCTCCTGCACGTCGGTTGCTCTTCATCGAGCTCCTCGTGAAGCGAGAGCGCCGGCTCGGCCGACGCTCGGAGGGGGTGTGGTCCGGCCCCTGTTAGGGCCGAGCGTGACCCAACTGTGAGGCAGGCCACACCGTCAATAGCCTGACGCTCACTATGCCGATTTATTACCAAAACATGACCAGATCGGCGGAACCCAGACATCCCGCCGCAATCGCGGGCATCGCCGCCGTACCCCTGGTGTCCCCCGGTGGGTCTCGCGCGCGGCCGGCTGCCCTCAGCGCAGGACCGTCACCTCTACGCGCTGGAACTCCTTGAGGTCGGAGTAGCCGGTCGTCGCCATCGCCCGGCGCAGGGCACCGACGAAGTTCATCGAGCCGTCGGAGAGCCGCGACGGTCCGCAGAGGATCTCCTGGAGCGAGCCGATGGTGCCCACGGCCACCCGCTGTCCGCGGGGCAGCTCGCCGTGGTGGGCCTCGGAGCCCCAGTGGAAGCCCCGGCCCGGCGACTCGGTCGCCCGGGCCAGCGGTGAGCCCATCATCACCGCGTCGGCACCGCACGCGATCGCCTTGGACACGTCACCGGAGCGCCCCACGCCACCGTCGGCGATCACGTGCACGTAGCGACCGCCGGACTCGTCGAGATAGTCGCGGCGGGCTGCGTGGACGTCGGCGACCGCCGAGGCCATCGGCACGGATACGCCCAGCACCGAGCGCGTCGTGTGCGAGGAGCCACCGCCGAAGCCGACGAGCACGCCCGCCGCGCCGGTGCGCATCAGGTGCAGCGCCGCCTGGTAGGTCGCGCAGCCGCCGACGATGACGGGCACGTCCAGCTCGTAGATGAACTGCTTGAGGTTCAACGGCTCCGTGCGGCTCGAGACGTGCTCGGCGGACACCGTCGTACCCCTGATGACGAACAGGTCGACACCGGCGTCGACGACCGTCTTCCACAGCTGCGCGGTGCGCTGTGGCGAGAGGGCGGCGGCCGCCGTCACCCCTGCTGCGCGGACCTCGGCGATGCGCTGTGCGACCAGGTCCGGACGCACCGGGGCCTCGTAGATCTCCTGCATGCGCCGCGTCACCTTCGTGTCATCGAGCGCGACGATCTCCGCGAGCAGGGGCTCCGGGTCCTCGTAACGGGTCCACAGGCCCTCGAGGTCGAGCACGCCCACACCGCCGAGTCGACCGAGGGCGATCGCGGTGGCCGGCGACACGACCGAGTCCATCGGAGCGGCGAGCACGGGGATCTCGAAGCGGTACGCGTCGATCTGCCACGCGACCGACACCTCCTCGGGGTCGCGCGTGCGACGTGAGGGGACGATCGCGATGTCCTCGAAGGAGTAGGCCGTGCGACCGCGCTTGCCGCGGCCGATCTCGACTTCGCTCATGAAGGGGGCCGGCTCCTAGCGCGAGTGGTAGTTCGGTGCCTCGACGGTCATCTGGATGTCGTGCGGGTGGCTCTCCTTGAGCCCGGCCGACGTGATGCGCACGAACTGGCCGCGCTCCTGCAGCTGGGGGATCGTGTGGGCGCCGACGTAGAACATCGACTGGTGCAGGCCACCGATGAGCTGGTGCGCGACGGCAGCGAGCGGCCCGCGGTAGGGCACCTGGCCCTCGATCCCCTCGGGCACGACCTTGTCGTCGCTGCCCACGTCGGCCTGGAAGTAGCGGTCCCTGGAGTAGGAGACCCTGCCACGGGAAGCCATCGCGGCGAGGGAGCCCATGCCGCGGTAGGACTTGAACTGCTTGCCGTTGACGAACACCAGCTGGCCCGGGCTCTCCTCGCAACCGGCGAGCAGCGAGCCGAGCATCACCGTGTCGGCGCCGGCGACGATCGCCTTGGCGATGTCCCCGGAGTACTGCAAGCCGCCGTCACCGATGACCGGCACGCCCGCGGCCTTGCACACGGCGGCCGCGTCGCGGATCGCGGTGATCTGCGGTACGCCGACGCCGGCCACCACGCGCGTCGTACAGATGCTGCCCGGTCCTACCCCGACCTTGACCCCGTCGGCGCCCGCGTCGACCAGGGCCTGCGCGCCGGACCGGGTCGCGATGTTGCCGCCGATCACCTGCACGTGGCGCGTGGCCGGATCGGCCTTGAGGCGGCGGATGAGGTCGAGCAGCAGCCGCGCCTCGCCGTTGGCCGTGTCGGGCACGAGTACGTCGACGCCGGCGTCGACCAGTGCCGTGGCGCGGTCCCACGCATCGCCGAAGAACCCGACGGCGGCCGCGACCCGCAGCCGGCTCTGGCCGTCCTTGGTCGCATCGGGGTACTTCTCGGTCTTGACGAAGTCCTTCACGGTGACCAGGCCCGCCAGCCGGCCGGCGTCGTCGACGATCGGCAGCTTCTCGATCTTGTGCTTGGCCAGCAGCGCGGCCGCGTCGGCCGACTTGATGCCGACCGGAGCGGTGACCAAGGGCATCGGCGTCATCAGCTCGCGGACGGTGCGCGTCGCGAAGTCCTCGCCGGGCACGAACAGCAGGTCGCGGTTGGTGATGATGCCGAGCAGCGTGCGGTCGGGCCTGACGACCGGCAGGCCGGAGACGCGGTAGGTGCCGCACAGTTCGTCGAGCTCGGCCAGTGTGGCGTCCGGGCTGATGGTCACGGGGTCGGAGACCATGCCGGACTCGGAACGCTTGACGAGGTCGACCTGGTGGGCCTGGTCAGCGATCGAGAGGTTGCGGTGCAGGACGCCGATGCCGCCCTGGCGGGCCATCGCGATGGCCATCCGCGCCTCGGTGACGGTGTCCATGGCCGCGGACAGCAGCGGGACGCGGACCGAGATCTCACGGGTCAGCCGGGAGGTCGTGTCGACCTGCGACGGGATGACGTCGGTCTCCTGCGGCAGCAGCAGGACGTCGTCGAACGTCAGACCCAGCGGTGGGAGAGCCTCGGGAGAGTCCATCGGTTCGTCGTGACCTTCCGCGCCGGACGAGGGATGATGGCCACGAGTCTAGCGGCGCCGGGCGACGGTCCCGCCCCACGGCGGGCCGCTGCGGGGCGGCGTACCGGAGGCGCCCGCGAGGTCCTAGCGGACCAGCCCGAACCGGAAACCCTTGGCGGCTGCCTGGGCACGGTCCGCGGCGCCGATCTTGCGGAACAGCCGGCGGGCGTGGGTCTTGACGGTGTCCTCGGACAGGTAGAGCTCCTTGCCGATCTCGGCGTTGCTGCGGCCCCGGCTCATGCCGCGCAGCACCTGCAGCTCGCGCTCGGTGAGTGCCGGGAGCCCGGCCTCCGGTACGGCGCCCTGCACCGGGACGGCGCGCGACGCCGCGTCGGCGAGCGCCTGGGTGACGATGGCGACCAGCTCCTCGCGCGAGGCGTCCTTGACCAGGTAGCCCCGGGCGCCGGCGTTGACCGCCCGCGCGACCCCCTCGACGTCCTCCGCCATGGTCATCATGATCACGCCGGTCTGCGGCGAGACGGCCAGCATCCGGCGGGCGGCCTCGACGCCACCGATGCCGGGCATGCGGACGTCCAGCAGCACCAGGTCGGGACGGTCGACCGCGAACCGGGCCAGGCTCTCCTCACCGGAGGAGGCGACGTGGACGCGCTCGACGCCCGGGACCGTGGCCACCGCACGGCGCAACGCCTCGCGGGCCAGCGGCGAGTCGTCACAGACGAGCACCGTCGTCACGACAGTCTCCCAGCGCTCACGCGCACCACACCTCATTCCGCGTCCGACGGGTCCGTCCCGACGTCACAAAGGGTCATCGGCACGTGCGGGCCGTTACGTAAGTCCTCGCACGCAACAAAGGGTCCCCGCGTGGCGACCCGCCGGAGGGCCGCCGGGCTCAGGTCTCCAGCAGGGCGGCCACGTCGGGGCGGGCGAGCCAGCCCTCGCGCAGCCCGGGCGGCAGGTCCTCGGCGATGAGCGAGACGGCGCGGCGCGCCACGTCCAGGGAGGTGGCACCCCGCCCGTCCGCGCGACCCCCGAGCAAGGCCCCCAGCATCGCCCGCGACGGCCACACGAGCGGCAGCGTGCCGAGGCTCTCGGCCAGCAGCGCCCCGCGCCGCAGCGTGCCCGCGGCGGCGTCCAGCCGACCGGACTCGACCTGGGCCACCCCCTGGAAGAGCAGGCCCTTGGCGACGTGCCGCGGCGCGCCGGACTGCTCGGCCAGGTCCACCGCCGCCCCCGCCAGCTCGACCGCCTCCCTGGGCCGGCCCTCCAGCAGGGCGATCTCGGCACGCACCCAGCCGAGGCGGACCCTCTGCCGCCACCGGTCCGACCGGCCGAGCGCGAGGGACTGCGCGGCGGCGAGGCTCTCGGTCGCGACGGCGGCCTCGCCGAGGCCCACGGCGTCGGCGGCCAGCCCGAGCAGGGCGTCGAAGCCCGCCTCGCCCTGCGCGTCGCTGAGCGCCAGGGCCAGCTCGTCGTGGGTGCGGGCCTGCGCGTGACGACCGATCTGCCGCAGCACGCTGGCGAAGGTGGCCTCACCGAGGGCGGCGAGCACCCGGCGCTCCGGCGGGTCAGCCGGGTCGAGGGCGACGAGCGGGTCCAAGGTGCTCAGCGCGCGGCCGAACTGCCCGGCCGCGGAGGCGCAGACCGCCAGCAGCCAGCGCGCCGCCGCCGCCTCGGCGGCCAGACCGCGCTCGGCAGCGAGCGCGACGGCACGCCCGAGCACCTCCATGCCCGCGGCGGGGCGGCCGTGGAACGCGGCCCGCTCCCCCGCCGCCAGCAGGGACCCCAGCTCGGCGGACACCCGCAACACCCCCCTGACGTGATGGGACTGAGGCGATGGGACTGAGCGATCGGGGCGACGCGACCAGCCCTGCGCGATCGAACCGGCCCGGGCGGCAGGCGCCGGCGCCGCCCGAGGCTACCGCGCCTGGGGCGTCGTGAGCCCCAGCCCGACGAGCACCACCTCCACGGCCGAGGACAGGTCGTCCACCCGGCGCACCGCGAGCGCGCCGGCCTGCAGCCCGTCGGGCGGGAGCCAGCCGGGACCACCCAGCACGACCAGCGGGTGGGGCCGGATCCCCGGCAGCACGTCGAGCATCGCCGGGTCGTGCCAGCGGCCGGCGCCTTGCGCCCAGAGGAACACGACGGCAGCCCCGGTGCGGGTCACCGCCTCGGCGAGCCCGGTGAGCGGCACACCCGCGCCGAACATGCGTACGCCGACCCGGCGCTCGGCCAGGGCCGCCGCGACCGCGTGCAGGGCCAGCGAGTGCTCCTCGGGCGCCGGCGCGGCCAGCAGCACGGGCGAGACGTTGCGCGGCGCCGACAGCCGGCGGGTCGTCGCCCGCAGCTCGTCCTCCACGCACTCGGTCAGCAGGTGCTCCACCTCGACACCCCGACCCGTCGCGCGCCAGCGTTCGCCGAGGCCGACGAGCACCGGCAGCACCATGTCCTGCCAGGACGCGATGACACCACGCCGGGCCAGACTGGTCGCCAGCAGGCCCGAGCAGGCGGCCGGGTCCAGGGTCATCGCCGCCCTGGCGAGCCCGCGGGCCGCCGGGGAGGCGTCGCGCAGGGCGACGATCCGCCCGCCCCCGCCGGCCCGGCTGCGCCGGCCGGCGCCGGACGCGGCGGCCGCCGAGGCCGACGTCACGTCCCGGGCCCGGTCCCGGGCCCGGCGCAGCGCTCGCCGAGCGGGGTTGACCGGCCCCTCGAGAGCGGCCCGCGCGGCATCGGCGGGAGTGACGCCCTCGAGCATCAGCCGGCGCATCAAGCTCAGCCGGGCGAGGTCAGCTGAGGTGTAGCGACGCTGGGTACCGGCCACGTGGCCGGTCGGGCCGATGCCGTAACGACGCGCCCAGGTCCGCAGGGTGCCAGGGGCCACGCCGATGCGGCGGGCCACCGCGGCGACGCCGAGACCGACGTCGAGCCCGTCCCCGACAGCGGCGGGGAGGGAGGGTGGCGTGTCGGGCACCCGGCGATTGTGCCCCGCCGGGCGCCCGACACCACCTCGGGTGTGCTGCTAGTGGCCGTGGCCGTGGCCGCCGTGGCCGTGGCCACTCTCGGCCTCGTCCGCCTGCTTCTCCACAACCAGCGTGTCGGTCGTGAGCACCATGCTCGCGATCGAGGCCGCGTTGCGCAGCGCCGAGCGCGTCACCTTCACGGGGTCGACGACGCCCTGCTTGACCAGGTCGCCGAACTCGCCCGTCGCGCCGTTCCAGCCGTTGCCCGGACCGAGCTCGCGCACCTTCGCCACGATGACGTAGCCCTCGGCGCCGGCGTTCTCGGCGATCCAGCGCAGCGGCTCGTCGGCCGCACGCCGCACGAGGGCCGCGCCGGTCGCCTCGTCGCCGACCAGACCGAGCCCGTCGTCGAGCACCGACACGGCGTGCACGAGAGCGGAACCGCCGCCGGCGACGATGCCCTCCTCGATCGCGGCGCGCGTCGCGGACACGGCGTCCTCGATGCGGTGCTTGCGCTCCTTGAGCTCGACCTCGGTAGCCGCGCCCACGCCGATCACGCAGACACCGCCGGCCAGCTTGGCGAGCCGCTCCTGCAGCTTCTCGCGGTCCCAGTCGGAGTCGGTGTTCTCGATCTCGGTGCGGATCTGGCGCACCCGGTCCTCGACGGCCTGACGGTCGCCGCCGCCCTCGATGACCGTCGTGTCGTCCTTGGTGACCACGACACGGCGGGCGGTGCCCAGCACCTCGAGGCCGACCTGGTCGAGCTTGAGACCCACCTCGGGAGCGACCACCTGGGCACCGGTGAGGATGGCCAGGTCCTCCAGCATCGCCTTACGGCGGTCGCCGAAGCCCGGCGCCTTGACGGCGACGGAGGTGAACAAGCCGCGGATCTTGTTGACGACGAGCGTGGAGAGCGCCTCGCCCTCGACGTCCTCGGCGATGATCAGCAGCGGCTTGCCCGCCTGGACGACCTTCTCCAGCAGCGGCAGCAGGTCGGACACCGACGAGATCTTGCCCTGGTTGATCAGCACGTAGGCGTCCTCGAGGACGGCCTCCATGCGCTCGGCGTCGGTGACGAAGTAGGGCGAGATGTAGCCCTTGTCGAACTGCATGCCCTCGGTGAACTTCAGCTCGAGGCCCATGGTGTTGGCCTCTTCGACGGTGATGACACCGTCCTTGCCCACCTTGTCGAAGGCCTCGGCGATCAGCTCGCCGACCGCACGGTCCTGCGCCGAGATCGAGGCGATGTCGGCGATCTCCTTGCGGTCCTGGATGTCGCGCGCGTCCTCGAGGAGCTTGGCGTTCACCGCCTCGACGGCCGCGTCGATGCCACGCTTGAGCAGCATCGGGCTGGCACCCGAGGCGACGTTGCGCAGGCCCTCGCGGACCAGCGCCTGGGCGAGCACAGTCGCGGTGGTCGTGCCGTCACCCGCGACGTCGTTGGTCTTGGTCGCGACCTCTTTGGCCAGCTGGGCGCCGAGGTTCTCGTAGGCGTCCTCGAGCTCGACCTCCTTGGCGATGGTCACACCGTCGTTGGTGATCGTAGGGGCGCCCCACTTCTTGTCGAGCACCACGTTGCGGCCCAGCGGGCCGAGCGTCACCTTGACCGCGTCGGCCAGCTTGTTGACGCCACGTTCCAGCGATTTTCGCGCCGCGTCGTTGAACTGCAGAGTCTTTGACATGTACCGCTGTCCCTTCATGACGGCACCCCAGGTGCCCGGCCGGGGCCGGGCCGCCCGGGGTGCGTCGGTGTGGCTGGAGGACTTACTTCTCGACGATCGCGAGGACGTCGCGAGCCGAGAGGACGAGGTACTCCTCGCCGTTGTACTTGATCTCGGTGCCGCCGTACTTGCTGTAGATCACGGTGTCGCCGACCTTGACGTCGAGCGGCACGCGCGAACCGTCCTCGAAGCGGCCCGGACCCACGGCGAGAACAGTGCCCTCCTGGGGCTTCTCCTTCGCGGTGTCCGGGATCACGAGGCCCGACGCGGTGGTCTGCTCGGCGTCGGACGGCTGGACCACGATGCGGTCCTCGAGCGGCTTGATGGCAACCTTGGTGGCCGTCGTCACGTTCTGACTCCCTCTCGCAGAAAGATCTCACGAGCCTGGGGCGAAGTGACCTGGCGGTCCGCCGTCGCGGGGGCCGGACTGCCCAGTCCTTGCCGGTGCTCTGCCCCTGCCCGGCCGCGGCTCGTAGGCCGTGACCGCTGGGGGTAGGTCTGGCATTCTCAGGTCGAGAGTGCCAACCGTGAATCTAGCACTCGGTCCGTCTGAGTGCCAGGCCCGTCGGTGAGCGGGTCCCCGCCCAGCGTCCTCCCAGGCACGCCCCCTCTCCGTGATCGTGAGGGGGATCGGCACGCGATCGGTGCCGATCCCCCTCACGATCACCGGTGGGGGGTGGGGGGGTGGGCGCGGTGGGGGGGTGGGCGCGGCGGCGGCGTCCCCGCCAGGTTGGGATGATCGGGACGTGAGCAGCGGGCCCGACGAGTCGGGGAGGGGACAGCTGGCGAGCTTCCGCCGGCTGCTCACACCGGCCGGACAGGCCCTGCTGGCGGGCCTGGCGCCCTACGAGCCCGGGCAGGCCCTGCAGGCGGCCGAGGCGGCCCGCCGTCGCGGCTACGACGGCGCACTCGTCTCGGCCGCGCTCACCCAGTCGCGGCTACGCGCCCGGGCTCACGCGAAGCTCGGCGAGCAGGCGGCCCGGCTCTACTTCACGCCCGACGGGCTGGAGCAGGCGACCCGAGCTGTCGTCGCGGCCCGCCGCGCTCAGCGGTTCGCCCCCTTCGGCGTACGTCGGCTGGTGGATCTGTGCTGCGGCATCGCGGGGGACCTGGCACACCTCGCCGGTGCAGCCGAGCACGCCGTCGGCGTGGACCGCGACCCGCTCACCTGCGCGGTGGCCGAGGCGAACCTGGCGGTGCTCGGGCTGGCCGACCGCGTCCAGGTGCGTCGGGGCGAGGTCGAGGACCTCAGCCTCGACGGCGTGGACGCGGTGTTCGTCGACCCGGCGCGCCGCAGCTCGCGCGGTCGCCTGTTCCGGCCGGAGTCCTCCTCCCCGCCGTACTCCTTCGTGCTCGACCTCGCCGCCCGCGTGCCCGCCACCGCGGCCAAGCTCGCGCCGGGCATCCCCCACGAGCTGCTGCCGCCGGGCGCCGAAGCCGAGTGGATGTCGGTCGACGGCGACGTGCTCGAGTGCGCACTGTGGTTCGGGCCGCTCGCGACCGCGCAGCGACGTGCGACGCTGCTGCCGACCGGCGACACCCTGGTCGGTGACGGCAGCACACCGGTGCCGGTCGGTCCGGTGGGCCGCTACCTCTACGAGCCGGACGGCGCCGTCATCCGGGCCGGCCTCGTCGCCGATGTGGCAGCCGGGATCGGCGGGCGGCTGCTCGACGCGACGATTGCCTACGTGAGCGCCGACCGCGCCGCGGCTACCCCGTTCGCGACGGGCTACGAGGTGCTGGACGTGCTGCCGTTCGGCCTCAAGCGGCTGCGGACCCTGCTGCGGGAGCGACACGTCGGCCGGCTGACGGTCAAGAAGCGCGGCACCGCGGTCGAGCCGGAGACCCTGCGCCGCCAGCTGCGTCTGTCGGGACCGAACGAGGCGACCATCGTGCTGACCCGGGTCGCCGGGCACCAGAAGGTCCTGCTGGTCGCGCCGCTCGCCTGAGCGTGCGGCTGGCCGGGGGGGCCGTCTCGGCCTCGCCCTCGGCCACGGCAGCAGAGCCCGATCAGGGCGCGGACCCCCGGCGGACGGTGTCGAGGAACAGCCGGCGGGCACGGGGTGCGTCGATCGCCAGGGCTACGTCGATCGGCACGGCGGGCAGACCGTGCAGGCGGTGCGGGTCGTGCTCGAGGTCACCGGCGCGGCCGCGCCGGTCGACGACCGTCTGGCCGCGCGTCCACGTGCCGGCCAGCTCGACCCGCACCGGGTGACGCACCGTCGTGAGCAGGTCCGGTGCGATGACGGCGGCCACGGCGCCGGCGTCGCCGATGGTCGAGGCGGTGCCGCCGAACCGCGCGAGCTGGTGGCCGATGAGCAGACCGGCGAGCCGGGCGCCGGCGTCGTCGCTGGTGGCGAGCTCCTCGGCGGTCGCCGCGTCGACGGTCACGTCGTAGAACACGTCGAGCCCGTACATCGTCGTCGGCACCCCGCTGGAGAGCACGATCGCCGCGGCCTCCGGGTCGTGCCAGACGTTGAACTCCGCGGCCGCGGTCGCGTTGCCCACCGCGGCGGCGCCGCCCATGAACACGATGCGAGCGATGCGATCGCTCAGGTGCGGATAGGTCCGCAGCAGCAGCGCGATGTTGGTCAACGGTGCGAGCGGCACCACCGTGACCAGCTCCTCGGCGGCCTCGAGGGTGGCGCGCAACAGCTCGACGGCGTGCACGGCGCGGGGCCGGCGCGTGGAGCCCGGGAGGCCGAGATCGCCCATGCCGTCCTCGCCGTGCACGTGGCGGGCGTCGCGCGCGGGCTCCAGCAGCGGACGCTGCGAGCCGCACGCCACGGGTACGTCGCCCGCACCCGCCGCGTCGAGGACCACCAGCGTGTTGCGCACGACCTGCTCGACCGGAGCGTTGCCGGCCACGCACGTCACGGCCCGCAGGTCGAGCGCCGGGCTGCGCACCGCGAGCAGCAGGGCCAGGGCGTCGTCGACACCGGTGTCGACGTCGAGCACCACGGGGACGGGACGCTGCGGGACGGACATGCCGCGATCCTCCCTCAGCTCGGCAGCAGGCCGGTCACCGCGCCACGACGTCGGTCACCGGCATGGACGAGTCGGCCGGCAGGTCCAGGGGCGAGGGCGCGACGCCGCGAGCCACCAGCTCGGCACCCAGCGCCGCGACCATCGCGCCGTTGTCGGTGCACAGCCCGGGCCGCGGTACGCGCAGCCGGATGCCCGCGGCGGCGCAGCGCTCGGCGGCGACCGCGCGCAGCCGCGAGTTGGCCGCCACGCCGCCGCCGATCAGCAGGTGGTCGACGCCGTTCTCGGTGCAGGCCAGCACGGCCTTGCGGGTCAGGACGTCGACGACCGCCTCCTGGAACGCCGCGGCGACGTGGGCGACGGGCACCGGCTCACCGGCCCGCTCGCGGGTCTCCACCCAGCGGGCGACCGCCGTCTTGAGACCGGAGAAGGAGAAGTCGTAGCGGTGCTCGAGCAGGTCGCGGGCCCCCGTGAGCCCGCGCGGGAACCCGACGTACGCCGGGTCGCCCTCGCGCGACACCCGATCGATGTGCGGGCCGCCGGGGAACGGCAGGCCCAGCACGCGGGCGACCTTGTCGAAGGCCTCACCCGCGGCGTCGTCGATCGTCGCGCCGAGCGGGCGTACGCCTTCGTCGGCACCGGTGACGTCGCTGACCAGCAGCAGCGACGAGTGCCCGCCGGACACCAGCATCGCCAGGCACGGCTGTGGCAGCGGCCCGTGCTCGAGCTGGTCGACCGCGACGTGGGCGGCCAGGTGGTTGACGCCGTAGAGGGGCCGCCCGAGCGCCAGGGCCAGCGCCTTGGCCGCCGCGACACCCACCAGCAGCGCACCGGCCAGGCCCGGCCCGCTGGTCACCGCGACCGCGTCGATGTCGGCGAGTCGGACCCTGGCCTCGGCGCAGGCACGCTCGATGGTCGCCACCATCGCCTCGAGGTGCGCGCGGCTGGCGACCTCCGGCACGACGCCACCGAAGCGAGCGTGCTCCTCGACGCTGGAGGCGACGGCGTCGGCCAGCAAGGTCTGCCCCCGCACCACACCGACGCCGGTCTCGTCGCACGACGTCTCGATGCCCAGCACCAGCGGCAGGTCGCTCACCCGCCGAGCCTCGCCCGGATGGCGGCGGCGAAGCGGGGCGCCGCGACACTGCCCCCGCAGCCGTCGAAGTCGAGGAACATCGAGGGCTCGGTGAGCTCCAGCTCGAGCAGCGTGGGGCTGCCCCCCGCGTCCGGCACCAGGTCGACGCGCGCGTAGGTGAGCTCGCTGCGGCCCGCCGGCGCGACGTCGGCGAGGGCGTCGAGCACCGACTCGGCCACAGCCCGCTCCGCCGCGGTCGGCTCCCGCGCCTCGATCGTCTCCTGCTTGTAGGCGCCCTCGACGAAGGCCATCGCCGGCTCGAGCAGCGGCCCCTTCCGCACCGCGTGACTGAGCCGTCCGTCCAGGTACAGCAGCGCGCTCTCGCCGTAGGTGTCGACCTGGGCGAGGTAGGGCTGCACCATCACGGTGCGACCTGCGGCCAGCAGCGACGCGGCGTGGGCGACGGCCCGGTCGTCGTGCCGGCCCCCGACGTAGCGGTTGGTGTCCCTCGACCCCGCGGACACGGCCGGCTTGACGACGTACTCGCCCGTCCGCGGCAGCACGACGGTGTCGCCGGGCTGCAGCCACGCCGTCTCGATGACGGGCAGCCCGACCGAGGCGAGGTCGCGCAGGTAGGTCTTGTCGGTGTTCCATCGCAGCACGGCGGCCGGGTTGGTAAGAGCGGTGCTGGCGGCGACCTGGTCGGCCCACGCGAGGTACTCGCCGTGGCGCTGCTGGTAGTCCCACGTGCAGCGCACGACGACGAGGTCGTACGCCGACCAGTCGATGCGCGGGTCGCTCCAGATGGCCGGCTCGGCGCTCAGGCCGATCTCGCCGAGAGCGGCCACCAGCAGGCGGCTCTCCTCGTCCAGGTCGGGGAACGCGGCAGCGGTGGCCAGGGCGATACGTGCAGTCATCCCGGCAAGGCTATCTGTGCCGCTGCGACGGTCATCCGCGGCGGCGCATGACCACGGCGTCCGCGCCGCCGGGGTAGTAGCCCCGCCGGATCGAGATGCGCTCGAAGCCGTGCCGGGCGTAGAGGCGTTGCGCCGCCTCGTTCTCGGCCCGCACCTCGAGCAGCACCTCCCCGACGCCGCGGCGGGCGGCCTCCTCCAGCAGCGAGCGCAGCAGCGCACCGCCGAGCCCGCGTCCCTGGTGCTCGGGCGCGACCGCGAGGGTCTGCACGTCGGCCTGGTGGCGGGTCGCGAACAGCCCGGCGTAGCCGACCAGCTGGCCACCGGCCTGCGCGACGACGTAGAACCGGGTGTCCGGCACGCCGGCCAGCTCCGACCAGAAGGTGGACTCCGCCCACGGGTCGGGGAACAGCGCCTGCTCCACGGCGCGAGCCGCGGGCACGTCCCACCAGCGCATCGGACGCAGCCTCGTCTCGACCCCGGTCACAGCACCGGCTTGCGGGCGGGCGGCTGGACGGCGTCGGGACGCCGCAGGTACAGGGGCAGCGGGTCGCAGGTGGGCAGGCCGGCCGCGACCCACCGGGCCAGCGCGCCGGCCGAGACCTGCTGCGGCTCCCGGGCGTCGGGGAACGCCTCACCGTAGAGCCGCGCACCGCCCCCCACGACCGGGCCGTCGAAGGCGACGGCGGCCGGCCGGTCGACCTGCGGGCCGTCGACCCGCGTCAGCCGCCCGGGTCCGGTGCCCTCGTACTCCGCCCAGTAAACCTCCTTGCGCCGGGCGTCGGTCACGGCCCGGAAGCGCCCGCCGACACCGGCGTACGTCGCCGCCAGCGCCAGGTGGTCGTGCGTGCAGACGCCGAGGACGGGTACGCCGAGGACGGCGCCCAGCGTGCGGGCGGTGACCAGCCCGACCCGCAGGCCGGTGAACGGTCCCGGGCCGACTCCGACGGCCACCGCACTCACGGCGCGACGGTCGACGCCCGCCTGCCGCAGCACCCGCACGATGGCGGGGGCCAGCAGCTCCCCGTGGCGACGGGCGTCGACCTCGGCGGACTGCGCCAGGACGGTGTCGCCGTCCGCGACCGCGACGGTCACCGCGGGAGTTGCGGTGTCGAGGGCCAGCAGCACGACGCGAGGCTAGCCCGCGAGCGGTGGCCGGGAATTCACGGGACCGCAATCGGCTTGGCCACCGGTGTAACACCGGTAGTCGACACTGGACCCGGGTGCGTCCCGACGAGGTGGCGTGCACGACGACCCCCGCCAGCTCACAGGAGGACCGTTCCTTGACCACGGGTCAGCTCGACGCCGCTGCCCATCCGAGCACTCGTCCCACCAACCAGGTCCGGGCCCGCCACGTGCGGGTCTCGGTCAGCCTGCTCGCCCTCGCGCTCGGCGGCTTCGCGATCGGCACCACCGAGTTCGCGAGCATGGGCGTGCTGCCGGACATCGCCACCGGCCTGGGCGTCTCGATCCCGACGGCGGGCCACGCCATCACGGCGTACGCCCTCGGTGTCGTGGTGGGCGCCCCGGTCTTCGCCATCCTGGGCTCGCGGCTGCCCCGCAAGCGGCTGCTGCTCGCGCTGATGGCCGCCATCACGCTGGCCAACCTGGCGTCGGCCGCCGCGCCGACGTTCGGCCTGTTCGTCGCGGCCCGGTTCGCGAGCGGCCTGCCCCATGGGGCGTACTTCGGCACCTGCGCCCTGGTCGCTGCCTCGCTGGTGCCGCCGCAGCGCCGGGCCCGCGCCATCTCCATGACGATCATGGGCCTCACCATCGCCAACATCGTCGGCGTGCCGCTCGCGACCCTGCTCGGCCAGACCTTCGGCTGGCGCAGCGCCTACGCCACGGTCGTCGTGATCGGCGTGGTCACGCTGGTGGCGCTCGAGCTGGGGGTGCCGCGGGTCGCCGCCAGCCGCGGGGCCGGACCCCGCCAGGAGCTCACGGCGCTGCGCCGCCCGCAGGTCTGGCTCACCCTGGCGCTCGGCTCCATCGGCTTCGGCGGGCTGTTCGCCGTCTACAGCTACATCACCCCGACCCTCACCGAGGTCTCGGGTGCCCGTGCGGCGACCGTCCCCCTCGTGCTCGCGGTCTTCGGCTCGGGCATGACCCTGGGCAACGTCATCGGCGGCCGGCTCGCCGACTGGTCGGTGGGTCGCACCCTGGCCGGCGGCCTGGTGGCGGTCATCGTCGTCCTGCTGTCCTTCACGGTGACCGCGCACGCGTTGGTCCCAGCGGTGGTGACGTTGTTCCTGCTGCCCCTCGCGTCCGGCGCGATGATCCCGGCTCTGATCTCGCGGCTGATGGACGTCGCGCGGGAGGGCAAGTCCATCGGGGCGGCCCTGAACCACAGCGCGTTGAACGTCGGCAACGCCCTGGGTGCCTGGCTCGGTGGGCTGGTCATCGCCGCAGGTCTGGGCTACACGGCGCCGGCCGTGGTGGGTGCGGGGCTGGCCGCCGGCGGACTGGTGGTGCTGGCGCTGTCCTACGGTCTCGAGCGCCGCGCCCGCCGTGCGCAGCCCCGGCACAGCGAACCGAGCCGCGCGGCCTGACACCTGCCGTCAGGCCACGGCCGAGAGGTCGACGGCCGCCCAGCGGGCGCCGATGCCGCGCAGCAGGACGGTGCGGGTCTCGTCGTCCTGGTCGGCAACCGGACGCCGTACGACGACCTCCAGCCGGTCGTCGGTGAGGCCCTCGACCTTGCCCCCGCCCCATTCCACGACCGTGACCGAGTCCTCGAGCGAGGCGTCCAGGTCCAGGTCGTCCACCTCGTTCAGGTCGCCCAACCGGTAGGCGTCGACGTGCACCAGCGCCGGGCCGCCCGTGAGCGAGGGGTGCACCCGGCTGATGACGAAGGTCGGCGAGGTCACGGGACCACGGACACCGAGCCCCTCGCCGAGGCCCTGGGTCAAGGTCGTCTTGCCCGCCCCGAGGTCGCCGGTGAGCAGCAGGAGGTCACCGGCCTGCACGACCGTGGCCAGGCGGCTGCCGAGGGTCCGCGTGTCCTCGGCCGTCGCCAGGGTCACGGCGACCGGGAGCGCGCGGGTCAGGCCCAACCAGAAGCCGTGGTCCTCGACGACGTGGAAGCCGCGCCGCCGCCAGTAGGCGACGTTCGCGACGAGCGGCTTGCGGACACCGGCGTGCAGCACCCGGTAGCCCCGCCGGGCGGCCTCGGCCTCGGTGGCCTCGAGCAGCACGCCGACGAGCCCCAGGCCGCGCAGCTGCGGGCGCACCGCGACCCGGCGCAGCCACAGACCTCCGTCGCGTTCCTCGAAGCGGGCGGCGGCCGCGACCTCGCCGGCGGCGTCGAGCACCAGGTGCCCGCCGTGCTGCGCCAACGAGGCGGCGACGTCCTCGAGGGTCTCGAGGGTGGCACCCGACGGCGGGTCGAGCGTCTCCTGGCCGGCGAAGGCGGCGCGGGTCACGGCGAGCACCGCGGGCGCGTCGGACACCGCCGCGGCACGCAGCACCCAGCCCGTCGGCAGCGCGCCGTCACTCATCGCCGGCCGGCCCGCCCGCCGCGGGGGGCACGAGACGCGCGACGGTGCGCAGGTCCTCGCGCAAAGCCGCGACGGGCGCGCCGCGAGGCCCGAAGCGGATCGCGGCCGACGGGTGGTAGGTCACGACGAGCGACCGGCCCTGCCAGTGGTGGACCGTGACGCGCAGCGCCGCGATCCGCGCGCCCGCGCCGAAGAACCACTCCGTCGCCGTGCCGCCGAGCGCGACCAGCACGCGCGGATCGGCCAGCTCGATCTGCCGGGCCAGCCACGGCCGGCAGCGGCCGACCTCGACCCGGCGCGGCTTGCGGTTGCCGGGGGGCCGGCACTTGAGCACGTTGGTCACGGCGACGCGCTGGCGAGGCAGGCCGATCTCGTGCAGCAGCGAGTCGAGCAGTTGGCCCGAGCGCCCGACGAACGGCACCCCTGCCTCGTCCTCCTGCGCCCCGGGGGCCTCGCCGATGAGCAGCACGTCGGCTGCCGGGACGCCGTCGGGCAGCGCGCCGGCCACCACCGTCGTACGGCTGGCCACGAGCTCGGGGCATGCGGTGCAGCCACGGACCAGGCCGGTCAGCTCCTGCCAGGTGCGCGCCGCGGGCGCCACCTGCGCCGGGTCGAGGATCATCCTGGCTCCGCGCCGCGCAGGGCACGCCCCACGAAGTCACGCAGGTGCTCGGTCACCACGTCGTGGTGCTCGAGCATCAGCATGTGCCCGGTGTCGGGCATGACCACCAGCTCGGCGCCCGGCAGCCGAGCGGCGATGTCGCGGCTGTGGTCGGCGGGTGTCATCAGGTCCTGCTCCCCGCCCAGCACGAGGGTCTCGACCCCGTCGAGCACGCCGAGCGCGTCGAGCTTGTCATGCGCGTCGAAGGCGGGGAACAGCTCGGCGAGCACGTCCAGCGGCGTCTGCTCGTGCATGCGGGCGACGAAGCGCGTCAGCGACGGCGGCACGTCGGTCGCGAACGAGTAGCGCTTGGTCAGCACGAACTGCAGGTCGCCACCGAGACTGCGGCCGCGGGCCACGATGTCCGGGCGGCGGTTGAGCACCGCGAGCGCCCGGGGGGCGACCTTGCGCAGCGCCCGACCGGCGGCCGCGGGCACCCCGAGCCCCACCTCCGCCAGCCGTCCCGGCGACGTCGCCACCAGCGCCACGCCGATGATCCGGCCACCGAACAGCTCGGGGTGCTGCTCGGCGAGGGCCATGATCGTCATGCCGCCCATCGAGTGGCCGATCAGCACGACCGGCCCGGTCGGCGCGCTCGCCTCCAGCACCGCGTGCAGGTCGCGGCCCAGCTGGTCGATCGTGGCGTGGTCCGGGTCCCCGCGCCCCGAGCGACCGTGCCCGCGCTGGTCCCAGAACACCAGCCGGCCGACGTCGCCGAGGTCGCGCCGCTGGTAGTGCCAGCTGCCCTGGTCGAGGGCCAGGCCGTGGCTGAAGATGACCGTGACCGGTGCGGGGTCACCCGCTTCGTCGACCTCCACGTGCAGCGCGACGCCGTCGCTGGCGCGGACCGGCACGACGCGGCCGCGCAGCGCCCCCAGCGGCTCGTCGGCCTCGGGATCCTCGCCGCGGAACGACCGGCCCACCGCGTAGCGTTCGGCGGCGAGCCCGACCGCCGCGCCCGCCGCCACCACCCCCGCAGCGCCCGCCACGAGCGCGGCCCGCTTGCCCCAGGTCGGCATCCGCGCGAGCCGGCTCATGCGCCGTCGCCCGTGTAGACGCGCGGGACACGCGGCCCCAGCCGCGTGACGATCTCGTAGGAGATGGTCCCCGTCGCCTCGGCCCAGTCCTGCGCGGTGGGCTCACCGCGGTCACCGGGCCCGAAGAGCAGCACCTCGTCGCCGACCGCTGCGGCGTCGTCGCCCAGGTCGAGGACCAGCTGGTCCATGCAGACCCGACCGGCCACGGTGCGCCGCCGGCCCGCGGCGAGCACCGGCCCGACGTTGCCCGCGGCCCGCGGCACACCGTCGGCGTAGCCGAGCGGCACCAGGCCCAGGGTCGTCTCCGCCTCGGTCGTGTAGACGTGGCCGTAGGACACGCCGCTGCCCGCCGGGACGCGCTTGACCAGCACCAGCGACGCGGCGAGCGTCATGGCCGGCCGCAGCCCGAGCTCGGCCGGCGAAGCCAGCTCCGGCACCGGCGAGAGGCCGTAGACGGCCAGGCCCGGACGGACCAGGTCGAAGTGCTGCTGCGGGGCGGTCAGCGTGGCGGCGGAGTTGGCCAGGTGGCGTACCTCGGGCCGCAGCCCCGCGGCCGCGGCGACCTCGAGGGCCTGCGCGAACACCCGGGCCTGGCGCGCGATCGTGGCGTGCCCCGGTGCGTCCGCGTAGGCGAGGTGCGACCACACGCCCACGACGCGCAGCAGCCCCTCGGCCTGCAGCTTCGCGGCGTCCTCGACCACCTGGGGCCAGTCCTCGGGGGTGGCGCCGGCGCGCGCCAGACCCGTGTCGACCTTGAGGTGCACCCGCGCCGGCCGGCCGTGGCGACGCGCGGCGTCGGCGATCTCCTCCAGCAGCCACGACGCGTTGGCAGACAGGTCGACGTCGGCGGCCAGCGCGTCGGCGAGGCGCTCACCCGGCCCCATCAGCCAGGCCAGCACGCGCGGGCCGGTGAGCCCGGCCGCGCGCAGCGCCAGGGCCTCCTCGAGCAGGGCGGTGCCGAGCCAGGTGGCACCACCGGCCAGCGCCGCCCGGGCGCTGGGCAGCAGTCCGTGGCCGTAGCCGTCCGCCTTCACGACCGCCATCACCTCGGCGGCCCCTGTCCGGCTGCGCAGCGCGGCCACGTTGTCCCGGATCGCCGACAGGTCGACCCGGGCGTGGGCGTGCAGGCGCGGCGTCACCCGCCAAGTCTGCCAACCCGCCGCCCCGCCGCCGCCAGGCGGACCCGCAAGCGAGGGCGTGTCGGCCGGCTCAACCGGTCGCGGCGACGGCACGGAAGGCCGCGGGCAGCGCCTCCAGCACGCTGTACGCCGACACGGGCGCCCCGCCGTCCGCGCTGAGCCGACCGGCGAGCCCGTGCAGCCAGGCGCCTACCGAGCCGGCGTCGAAGGGGTCCAGCCCGCCCGCCAGGAGGGCCCCGCACAGGCCGGCGAGCACGTCGCCCGACCCGGCGGTGCCCAGCGCCGGCGTACCCGTCGGGTTGACCCGCACCCGGCCGTCGGGGCGGGCGACGACCGTGGTCGAGCCCTTCAGCAGCACCACGGCGTCCAGCTCGGCGGCGGCCCGGCGGGCGTGCTCCAGACGTCGCGCCTCGACGTCGGCGCGCTCGACCCCGAGCAGCCGGGCCAGCTCCCCCGCGTGCGGGGTCAGCAGAGCGGCCCCGCGGCTGCCGCCCGCCCGGGCGAAGGCCGGCAGCGCGTCGGCGTCCACGACGAGCGGCACGCCGTCCTCCAGGGCCTGCGCCAGCCGGTCCGCCGCGTCGCCGCCGCCGCCGGAGCCGACCGCCCAGGCCTGCACCCGGCCCGGCCCCACCACCACCTCCGGCCACCGGGCGCGCACCAGGGCGGCAGGCTCCTCGGCCCCGACGTAGCGCACCATCCCCGCACCGCAGCGCACGGCGGCCCCGGTGCACAGGACGGCCGCCCCGGTGTACTGCTGGGAGCCGGCGGCCACTCCGAGCACCCCGCGGCGGTACTTGTCGGTGTCGCGCGACGGGTGCGGCAGCCGCGCGCGAACGGCCGCCGCGTCGAGGCACTCGACGGGCGCCTGCTCGGGCAGGTCGAGCCCGATGTCGACCAGCTCGACCACCCCGGCGCGCTCGGCACCCGGGTCGACCAGCAGCCCGGGCTTCAGGCCGCCGAAGGTGACCGTGACGTCGGCGCGCACCGCCCGGCCGGACACCTCACCGGTGTCGGCGTCCACGCCGCTGGGTACGTCGACCGCCACGACGAGGCAGTCGGCGGGCAGTCCCGCCACGATCGTCGCGGCCGGCTCACGCAGGCCGCCGCGGCCGCCGATGCCGACGATCCCGTCCAGCACCACCTGTCCCGGCACCACCGGGACGGACTCCGCGTCGACGACGCGGCCTCCGGCCCTCAGCAACGCGCCCAGGCCGGTCTCGTGGGCCTGCGAGCCCAGCAGCAGTGCGTCGACGCGGGCGCCGCGGGCGGCGAGGCGCGCGCCGGCGTAGAGGGCGTCACCGCCGTTGTCGCCCGACCCCACCAGCAGCAGGATGCGGGCGCCGTAGACCCTGGGGAGCAGGCGGGCCACGGACCCGGCAAGGCCCGCGGCCGCCCGCTGCATGAGCGCACCCTCCGGCAGAGCGGCCCTCGCCCGGGTCTCCGCGGCCCGCACCGTCGCGACGTCGTAGGCCCGCCTCACGGCCGCGCGTCCTCCAGCACGACGACCGCCGAGGCGATGCCGGCGTCGTGGCTGAGCGACAGGTGGCTGCGTGCGGCGCCGAGCTCCTGCGCGCGCTGCGCCACGGTGCCGGTCAGCTCCAGGCGGGGCCGGCCGTCCCGGCCGCGGTGCACCTCCGCGTCGTGCCACTGCAGACCCACGGGCGCGCCCAGCGCCTTGGCGAGGGCCTCCTTCGCGGCGAACCGGGCGGCCAGGGAGGCCAGCGGCAGGTCGCGCTCCCGTTCGGTGAACAGCCGCTCGCGCAGCGCGGGCGTGCGCTCGAGGGCGGCGCCGAAGCGTGCCACGTCGACGACGTCGATGCCGACCCCGATGATCACGGCAACAGCCTGGCACGGCCCGCCGGCCCGGGACAGCGCGGCCTGCCTCGCCGAGACGGGAGGCCGCCGGCGTGCTGCCGACGGCCTCCCTGGCGCGCGGTGCAGCCCTAGCGCTTGGTGCGTGGTCTCAGCGAGATCGCCTTGCGCAGGTCGGCGACCCGGCTGTCGCGCGGCACGACCCCGGCCGGGTGAGCGACCGGCTTGAGACCGAACGCGTGCTCGATCGTGGCCATGATCGACGTCGTGTCGTAGACCGTGTGGTCGACGCCCGAGCGCGTGAGCGGCTTGCCGATGAGCAGCGCGGGGATGCGGGTGCCCGGACCGAACTGGTCGTGCGCACCCTTGGTCCGTCCCATGCCGGGCGGCGAGACGTGGTCCCAGGTCCCGCCGAACTCGTCGTAGGCGACGACGATCAGCGTGTTCTTGGCCTGCGGCCCCCTCTGGATCGCCTTGATGAGCTGCACGAGGTGGTCGCTGCCGTTGGGCTCGCTGGCGTAGCCGGGGTGCTCGTTCTCCTCGCCCAGCGGCTTGATGAAGCTCACCTTGGGCAGCCGACCGTGGGCGGCCTGGAACAGGAAGTCCTTCTCGTCCTTGAGGTGCTTGGCGCGGCCGGGGGTCCCTGGTCCGTAGCGCGCGAAGTAGGCCAGCGGCTGGTGGTGCTGCTGGAAGGTGCGGTGCGGGCAGAACGGGTAGCCGGCGTTGGTGCCGTTCGCGTCGGCCGGCGCGGGCGTCGAGTCGGGGTCGGAGCAGGTCGGGCCGGGCCCGTTGGTGTAACCCCGGCCGCGCACCTTGCCGGCCGCGTTGTCCCAGCCGCCGGAGTACCACGCCCAGCTGACTCCCGCGTCGGACATCCGGTCGCCGATGTTCATCGCCCGCGTCGTGTCATCGATCATGGGGATCTTCGGCGCGTAGTTGGACGTCGGCTGGAGCGCGGGCAGCGACGTGTTGACCGTCCAGTCGCCGCACGCCAACCGGTTGGCTGCCGACCCTGCGCCGCACACCTGCGTGACGTTGCCGTCGACCACGGCACCGGTCGGCTTGTAGAGCGGGTAGGCATGTACGCCGCCGGCGCTGTCGAGCACCGCGTGGGCGGAAGCCGGTGCGGCCGACCAGAGCGGCGGCTGCGCCGCGACGAGATACTGGTGGTTGAGGTAGGAGCCGCCGAACGCCGCCTGGAAGAAGTGGTCGGCGATGACGTACTTGGGTGCCTTCCTGCCGTGCAGGTAGCGATAGATCGGCAGCTGCCGCGTGTCGTAGAAGCCCATGCTCAGGCCCACGGCGTCGCTGCCGGTGACGTAGCGGTTCTGGCGCCCGCCGTTGAGCTGGTAGATCTCCTGGTAGAACTTGTGCACCAGGTCGCGGGTGCAACCACCCGCTCGTGCACCGGGCGGCGGGTTGTTCTTGTCCACGCCGTTGGGGAACGCGAAGAGGTTGTTCAACGGCGGACACGTCCGGTCGGCCGGCTTGATGAAGTTGTCGATGCGGAACGGGCCGTTGGTGAAACGGCTGGAGTACGACGTCGAGGTTCCGTCCGGGAACACGACCGTGCCGGGGCTGCAACCGGCCAGGGCGGCCAGCGGCGGCGACGTGAGGTTGACGTCGTTCTGCATCACGCAGCTGTAGGGCGAGCCGGTCTGCGACACCTGGGTCGTGTGCGACGGTGTCGCATCCGCACGGCCCACGACGTGGTCGCCGTTGACGCTGCCCCAGCCGCCGTAGAGGTTGTCGAAGCTGTGGTTCTCCTCGTAGATGACCACGAGATGCTTCGCCTGGCCGAGCGCTGCTCCGGGCTTGCGCTTGGCGCTGGCGTCCGCCGCCGCCGTGGGGCCCACCGACAGCGCGACGAGAGCCAGAGCGGAGACCGCCGCGGCGACCCCCAGTGAGATGTGACGCTTCACGTGTCCTCCTCGCGGCGCGGAGGCACGGTGCCCGCGCCGCCCAGGAGGTTACGGCTCCGGCGGTCCGCCGACTAGTGGCAAACCGTCCTTTATTCGACAGTGACGCTCTTGGCCAGGTTGCGAGGCTGGTCGACGTCGTGACCCCGGGCTGCCGCCATCTCGGCCGCGAACACCTGCAGCGGGATGGTCGTCACCAGCGGCTGCAAGAGGGTCGGCGACGAGGGCACCCGCACCAGGTGGTCGGCGTAGGGGACGACGCCCTCGTCGCCCTCCTCGGCGATCACGATGGTGCGCGCACCACGCGCCCGGATCTCCTGGATGTTGGACACGACCTTGTCGTGCAAGGAGCCGCGCCCGAGGGAGGACGGCACCACGGCGATGACCGGCACGCCTTCCTCGATGAGCGCGATCGGGCCGTGCTTGAGCTCGCCGCCCGCGAAGCCCTCGGCGTGCATGTAGGCCAGCTCCTTGAGCTTGAGCGCGCCCTCCAGCGCCGTCGGGTAGCCGACGTGCCTGCCGAGGAAGAGCACCGACGTGCAGTCGCGCAGCTCGCGCGCCAACGCCCGCACCGGCTCCATCCGCTCGAGCACGGCGGCCACCTTGTCGGGCATCTTTCGCAGGTCGTCGACCACCGACTTGATCTCGTCGCCGTACTTGTTGCCGCGCACCTGCGCGAGATAGAGGCCCACCAGGAAGCACGCGACGATCTGGGTGAGATAGCCCTTCGTCGACGCGACCGCGACCTCGGGCCCGGCGTGCGTGTAGAGGACCGCGTCGGACTCCCGGGGGATCGTCGACCCGTTGGTGTTGCAGATGGCGAGCACCCGCGACCCCTGCTCGCGGGCGTGCCGCAGCGCCATCAGCGTGTCCATCGTCTCGCCCGACTGGGAGATGGCGACGACCAGCGTGCGGGTCGTGAGCACCGGGTCGCGATAGCGGAACTCAGACGACAGCTCCACCTCGCAGGGGATGCGGGTCCAGTGCTCGATCGCGTACTTGGCGACCAGACCGGCGTGGAACGCCGTGCCGCACGCCACGATGATGATCTTGTCGACCTCGCGCAGCTCGTCGTCGGACAGCCGCATCTCGTCCAGGTGCAGGCGACCGTCGCGGCCGACCCGGCCGAGCATGGTGTCGGCCACCGCCTGCGGCTGCTCGGCGATCTCCTTGAGCATGAAGTAGTCGTAGCCGCCCTTCTCGGCAGCGGAGGCGTCCCAGTCGACGTGGTACCCGTGGGTCGCTGCGGGTGCCCCGTCGAATGTCGTGACCGTGACACCGTCGCGGCGCAGCTCGACGACCTGGTCCTGCCCGAGCTCGACAGCCTCCCGGGTGTGGGCGATGAACGCAGCAACGTCGGAGGCGAGGAAGTTCTCGCCGTCACCGCGCCCGACGACGAGCGGGGAGTTGCGACGCGCGCCGACGACAACGTCGGGCGCGTCGACGTGCACCGCGACGAGGGTGAAGGCGCCCTCCAGCTGGCGGCACACCCGGCGCATCGCCTCGGCGAGGTCCAGACCGTCGCCCAGCGACGCCACCTCCTCCTCGAGGAGATGGGCCACGGCCTCGGTGTCCGTCTCGGAGCTGAGCTGGTGACCGCGCTCCTCCAGGTCGGCGCGCAGCTCGGCGAAGTTCTCGATGATGCCGTTGTGGATGACGGCGACCGACCGGGTGCAGTCGAGGTGCGGGTGGGCGTTGCGGTCGTTGGGCGCGCCGTGCGTGGCCCACCGCGTGTGCCCGATGCCCGTGGTCGAGTGCGGCAGCGGCTGCTCCTGCAGCGAGGCCTCGAGGTTGGCCAGCTTGCCGGCGCGCTTGTCGGTCTCGAGCTTGCCGTCGACCAGCACCGCCACACCGGCGGAGTCGTAACCGCGGTACTCCAGCCGGCGCAGGCCCTCGATGACCATGTTGAGGGCCGAGCCCTCACCGACGTACCCCACGATTCCGCACATGCGTCGAGGGTATCGGCCGCTCGGGCGGACCTACCCGCTCAGCCGTTCGGACACGACCGCGGCGAGCCGGTCGACCACGGACTGCGCCAGCTCCTGGCTCTCGGCCTCGGCCATCACGCGCACCAGCGGCTCGGTACCGCTCGGGCGCAGCAGGACACGGCCGGTCTCCCCGAGCTCCGTCTCGGCGTCGGCCACGGCAGCGAGCACCGCACCGTCGGTCGCGACCCGCTCCTTGTCGACGCCACGCACGTTCACCATCGCCTGCGGCAGCCGGTCCATGACGGCCACCAGCTCGCCCAGCGGCTTGCCGACGGCGGCCACGCGGGCGAGCAGGTGCAGTGCCGTCAGCAACCCGTCACCGGTCGTCGCATGGTCGAGCATGACGACATGTCCGGACTGCTCGCCGCCGAGGGAGTAGCCGCCGGCCCGCATGGCGTCGAGCACGTAGCGGTCGCCCACAGCGGTCTCGATGACCGTCACGCCCTCGCGCTGCATGGCGAGCTTGAACCCCAGGTTGGACATCACCGTGGCGACGACCGTGTCGTCGTGCAGGGCTCCGGCTTCACGCATCGCCAGGGCCAGCACGGCAAGGATCTGGTCGCCGTCGACGAGGTTGCCCAGCGCGTCGACGGCGAGGCAGCGGTCGGCGTCGCCGTCGTGGGCGATGCCGACGTCCGCGTCGTGCGCGAGCACCGCGGCCCGCAGGTGCTCGAGGTGCGTGGAGCCGACGCCGTCGTTGATGTTCAGGCCGTCGGGCGCGCAGGCGATCGCCACGACCTCGGCCCCGGCGCGGCGCAGCACCTCAGGAGCCACCTCGGACGCGGCACCGTTGGCAGCGTCGACCACGACGGTGAGCCCCTCGAGGCGGTGCGGCAGGGCCGCCATCAGGTGCTGGACGTAGGACTCGTGCAGGTCGTCACGACGTCGTACGCGGCCCACCGCCGCCCCGACGGGACGTTCCCACCGCTCGCGCATCCGCGCCTCGATCGCGTCCTCGATCTCGTCGGGCAGCTTGTGCCCGCCACGCGCGAAGAACTTGATGCCGTTGTCGGGCATGGCGTTGTGGCTCGCGGAGAGCACCACCCCGAGGTCGGCGCCGGTCCGGTCGGTGAGGAACGCGACGCCCGGCGTCGGGATCACACCGACGTCGAGTACGTCGACGCCGGCGCTGGCCAGCCCGGCGATGACCGCGGCGGAGAGGAACTCGCCGGAGGCTCGCGGATCGCGACCGACCACGGCGACGGGGCGGTGACCTTCGAAGGCCCCCACGTCACCTAGGACGTGGGCAGCGGCCACGGACAGGCCGAGGGCCAGCTCCGCCGTGACGAACTCGTTGGCCAGCCCGCGTACGCCGTCCGTGCCGAAGTACCGTCCCATGCCGGGCAGCCGTCCGGGGCCGGGGTCAGCGCTTGCTGTACTGGGGCGCCTTACGAGCCTTCTTGAGACCGTACTTCTTGCGCTCCTTGGCCCGCGGGTCACGAGTGAGGAAGCCCGCACGCTTGAGCGCCGGACGGTTGCCCTCGACGTCCATGCCGTTGAGGGCACGCGAGATGGCCAGGCGCAGGGCGCCGGCCTGACCGGAGATGCCGCCGCCGTGGATGCGGGCGATGACGTCGAAGCGACCCGTGGCGTCGAGGGTGACGAACGGATCGTTGACCAGCTGCTGGTGGACCTTGTTCGGGAAGTAGTTCTCGATCGTGCGGCCGTTGATGACCCAGGTGCCGGTGCCGGGCACCAGACGCACGCGGGCGATCGCCTGCTTGCGCCGACCCGTCGCGGCACCGGGCACGACGACGATCTCGCGCTGCGTCTGGGAGGTGAACGGCTCGCTGGACGACTCGGTCGTGAACGACTCGGGGACGTCGGTCTCGACGTCCGCGTTCTCGATGGCGGTCTCTACCACGGTGTGTCTCGGTCTCTCTCGTCAGTGCTCGGGCGTGTGGGTCGGGCGGGGCGCTACTGCGCGACCTGGCCGATCTCGAACGGCGCCGGGGACTGCGCCTGGTGGGGGTGCTCCGGGCCGGCGTAGACCTTGAGCTTCTTGACCATGTTCCGGCCGAGGGTGTTGTGGGGCAGCATGCCCTTGATGGCCTTCTCGACGGCCTGCTCCGGGTGCTTCTCCAGCAGCTGGGAGTACGGCGTCGCGCGCAGGCCACCGGGGTAGCCGGAGTGCCGGTAGGCCAGCTTGGTCTCGCGCTTGTTGCCGGTCAGGGCCACCTTGGCGGCATTGATGACGATGACGAAGTCACCGGTGTCCAGGTGCGGCGCGTAGATCGGCTTGTGCTTGCCGCGCAGCAGCGTGGCCGCCTGGGTGGCGAGCCGGCCGAGAACCACGTCGGTCGCGTCGATGACGTGCCACTGGCGGGTGACGTCGCCGGGCTTGGGGCTGTACGTGCGCACGGTGAGCCTTCGTGTCTTGGTCGGGCGGGGGCGATCAGGAACTGCCTGCGCGCCTCTCGGGCCGGGAGGGCCAGGCGACGGGCACAACGACCTCGCAGAATACCGGGGGCCGCAACGGGGGTCAAAACGGCGACCGGCCAGGACGCCGTGCGAGCGTCGCCGGGCGCTCGCGCGGGTGCCTGCCTCAGCGGGCCCGTTCGACGCGTGCCTCGTCCCAGACCGGCTCCTCGGACTCGTAGACGACCCCGTCGGCACCGAAGACGAGGAACCGGTCGAAGCCGCGCGCGAACCAGCGGTCATGGGTGACGGCGACGACGGTGCCCGCGAAGGACGCCAGGCCCTCCTCGAGCGCCTCGGCCGACACCAGGTCCAGGTTGTCGGTCGGCTCGTCGAGCAGCAGCATCGTGGCCCCCGACAGCTCGAGGAGCAGGATCTGCAGGCGCGCCTGCTGGCCCCCCGAGAGCGACTCGAAGAACTGCTCGCCGGCATGGGCGAGCTCGTAGCGGTCCAGGGCCCGGGAGGCCTCCTCCCGAGCCAGGCCGGCGCGGTGCTCGTCCCCGCGCCAGAGGATGTCGAGCAGCGTGCGGCCCAGCAGCTCGGGGTGCTCGTGCGTCTGGGCGAACCAGCCCGGCCGCACCCGGGCACCCAGCCGTGCGACGCCCGTGTGCGCCACCGGTGACAGGACGGTCTCCCCCACCGGGCGGTGCTCGTTGTCGGGGTCGCTGCCGCCGATCGCCAGCAGCCGCAGGAAGTGCGACTTGCCCGAGCCGTTCGACCCGAGCACCGCCACCCGGTCGCCGTACCAGACCTCGAGGTCGAAGGGCTTCATCAGCCCGGTGAGCTCCAGGTCCGTGCAGACGATGGCGCGCCTGCCGGTGCGGGCCCCGCGCAGGCGCATCGTCACGTTCTGCTGCTGCGGGACCGCCTCGGGGGGTCCGGCGTCCTCGAACATCCGCAGCCGGGTCTGCGCGGCCTGGTAGCGCGAGGCCAGGCCGTCGTTGTAGGCGGCCTTCTGCTTGTACATCAGCACGAGCGCCTTGAGCTTGGCGCGCTCCTCGTCCCACCGTCGGCGCAGCTCCTCCAGCCGCGAGAACCTCTCCCGGCGCGCGTCGTGGTACGTCGCGAAGCCGCCGCCGTGCGTCCACACAGTGTTGCCCGCGGCGCCCAGCTCGACCGTCACGACCCGGCCGGCCGTGTGGGCCAGCAGCTCGCGGTCGTGCGACACGAACAGCACGGTCTTGGGCGACTGGGTGAGCGCCTGCTCGAGCCACCGCTTGCCCGGAACGTCGAGGTAGTTGTCGGGCTCGTCGAGCAGCAGCACCTCGTCGGGCCCGCGCAGCAACGCCTCGAGGACCAGCCGCTTCTGCTCACCACCCGAGAGGGTGCCCACCTCGCGCCACTGCGCCCTCTCGAAGGGGATGCCGAACGCCGCCACGGTGCAGGTGTCCCAGAGCACCTCGGCCTCGTAGCCGCCGGCGTCGGCCCAGTCCGCCAGCGCCTGGGCGTAGCGCAGCTGGGTCCGCTCGTCGTCGTGCTCCATCATCGCCAGCTCGGCCGCCTCGAGCGCTCCCGCCGCCGTTCGCACGAGGGGCGGGGAGACGGAGACGAGCAGGTCGCGCACCGACGAGCCGTCCCGCACCGACCCGACGAACTGGCGCATCACGCCGAGCCCGCCGGAGCGGACGACCGAGCCCTCGTGGGGGTCGAGGTCGCCCGCCACGAGCTTGAGCAGCGTCGTCTTGCCTGCTCCGTTGGCGCCGACGAGCGCCACCTTGGCCCCGTCGGCGACGCGGAACGCGACGTCGCGCAGCAGCTGCCGGCCGTCGGGCAGGAAGAAGCCGACCCCGTTGACGTGCACGTGTCCCACAGGGCAGCAGTCTGAGGCCTGGGCGGTCGCCGCGCGAGCCGGTTACGCCGTCCGGGCCTAGGGTCGTGGCCGTGGACGTCGCCTCGCTCGGCTACCGCACCGACCTCGCCCTGCTCCAGCTCGCCGGAAGCCGGATCGAGGACCGCGGCGACCACCTGGTCATCCGCACGCCGCGCAACCCCACCTTCTGGTGGGGCAACTTCCTGCTGCTGGACCGCGTACCGCAGCGGGAGGAGGCCGATGCGTGGCTCGCCCGGTTCGCGGCGGCCTTTCCCGACGCCCGGCACGTCACGTTCGGGATCGATGGCACGGACGGGCGGGTGGGCGACCTGGCCGTCTTCACCGAGCGCGGCCTCGGCGTCGAGGCACAGACCGTCATGACGGCGACCGCCGTGCACCCACCGGCCCACCCCGGCAGCGGTGCGACGTACCGGCCCCTGGTGTCCGACGCCGACTGGGCGCAGAGCGTCACGCTGCGCCTGGACTGCGACGACCGGGACGCTCCCTCGCGGGAGGTCGACTTCGTGCAGCGCCGGACGGCGAGCAACCGGGTCCTCACCGAGACCGGTCGGGGCAGCTGGTTCGGCGCCTTCGTCGACGGGCGGCTCGTCTCGCAGATGGGGCTGGTCGCGGCCGGCCCGCAGCTGGCGCGGTTCCAGTCGGTCGAGACCCATCCGGACTTCCGTGGCCGCGGGTTCGCGGGGAGCCTCCTCCACCACGCCAGCGAGTACGGCTTCGGGGAGCTGGGCGCCCGGACCCTGGTGATGGTCGCCGACCCCGACTACCTCGCCATCCGGCTCTACCGGTCGGTGGGCTTCGCCGACACCGAGCGGCAGCTGCAGGCCGAGCGCCCGCCGCCGCGCTGACCCGCCTCAGCCGAGACGGCGCGGCGCCTGCGGGTCGGTAAGGTCGACCACCAGGTCGGCGCGGCTCCACGGGTCGTGGCGCTCCTCGTGCAGCGCCCAGGCGCCGAGGTAGCGCCGCAGGTACAGCTCGCGGATCTGGTCGGGGGTGCCCAGGTCGCCGTCACGCTCCAGGGCCCGCGCGAGCAGCGCCGCGGGCTCGGCCACCAGCAGCACACCCACGTCCCAGCGGCGCTCGAAGTCGGGGCTCAGCAGGAACTCGCCGTCCAGGAGGACGACGGCGCCCTCCTCGAGCGGCACCGGCTCGGCGGTGACCGGTTCGTCACGGGCCAGGTCGAAGCTCGCCGTCACCACGGCTCGCGCTGCGGCAGCCACCGGGTCGAGCACGAGGCGCCGCAGCGAGCCGGCGTCGTAGGAGTCGCGCAGGTACCCCTCCGCGGAGAGCCGGTCCTCCCGGTGGCGCTTCTCGCGCGGCTGGTGGAAGTCGTCGTAGGCCACGCGCACGACCGGGCGTCCGGCGCCGCGCACGATGTCGGCCAGCTCGGCGGACAGCGTGGTCTTGCCCACGCACGACATCCCGTCGACTGCGACCGTTCGCGTCCGGTCGGACGGCAGCGCCAGGACCCGACCGGCCAGCTCGACCAGCAGCTCCTCGCGGGTCATGTCGCCACGCCGCGCACGCGACGCGTCTCGGCGGCCCGCGCGGCCAGCCCGTCGATGCCCGGGTAGGTCACCTCGTCGAGGCACAGACCGTGCGGCGCCACGACGTGCACGTCGGGCACCCGGGTCAGCCCCGCCTGCACGTGGCCCGGCCAGGCCTCCTCGCGACGCCCGTCGCCCACGGCCAGCAGGGCCCCGACCAGGGACCGGACCATGGTGTGGCAGAACGCGTCGGCCTCGACGGTCGCGACGGCCACGCCGTCGGCGTCGCGCGCCCAGTGCAGCGCCAGCAGCGCGCGGACCGTCGTCGCACCCTCCCGGCGCCGGCAGAAGGCGGCGAAGTCGCGCTCGCCGAGCAGAGCGGCCGCGGCGCGGTTCATGGCCTCGACGTCCAGCTCGCGCGGGTACCAGAGGGTGTCGCGGCGGCGCATCGGGTCGGCCAGTGCCAGCGGGTCCGCGACCCGGTAGGTGTAACGGCGGCACAGCGGCGAGAAGCGCGCGTCGAAGCCGTCCGGTGCCGCCGAAAGCCGGTGCACGCGCACGTCGCTCGCCAGCATCCGGTTCCACCGACCGCGCAGCCGGTCGAGGTCGACGAGCGCCGGAGGGTCGGCGCCGGGCACGGGCGGTACGTCGAGGTGCGCCACCTGGCCGCGCGCGTGCACGCCGGCGTCGGTGCGACCGGCGACGACCAGCGAGCCCGGCTCGCCTGCCCCGGGCGGATGGCGGCGTACGACGTCCTCCAGCACCCCCTGGACGGTGCGCTGGCCCGGCTGCCTGGCCCACCCGGCGAACTCGGTCCCCTCGTAGGACAGGTCGATCCGGACGCGGACGAGCCCGCCCTCCCCAGCGGGGTGGGCGGGCTCGTCCGGTGGTCGCACCGGCGAGAGCCTCAGGACTGCTTCTTCGCGTCCTCGGCCGCGTCCTCGGCGATCTCGGCGTACGCCTCGGCCTCACCCGCCGCCTCCTGGAGCGCGGAGTCGTCACTGCCCTCGGCGACCGCGCCGGCCTCCTGGGCAGCCTGGCGGGCCTCGGCCGCGGCTTCCTCGGCACCCTCGACGTCGCCCTCGGCGGCGTCGTCGGCTGCCTGCTCTGCCGCCGCCTGCGCGGTCTCTGCCGCCTCGTTCGCCGCGGCAACCGCCTCGTCGGTGCCCGTCGCAGCCGCGGCCGGCTTCGCGCTGGTCTTCTTGGCGCTGCGCCTGGTCGCGCCCTCGGTCTCGCGGACCCTCTCGGTCGTGGCGGTCAGCGCCTCGACGAGCTCGATGACGGCCATCGGGGCGTTGTCGCCCTTGCGCGGCCCGACCTTGACGATGCGGGTGTAGCCGCCGTGCCGGTTCTCGTAGCGCGGGCCGATCTCGGTGAACAGCTCGTGCACCACGCCCTTGTCACGGACGACCGTCAACACCCGGCGGCGGGCGGAGAGGTCGCCGCGCTTGGCGAAGGTGATCAGCCGCTCGGCCAGCGGTCGGAGCCGCTTGGCCTTGGCCTCGGTCGTCGTGATCCGGCCGTGCTCGAACAGCGCGGTGGCGAGGTTAGCCAGCATGAGCCGCTCGTGGGCCGGGCCGCCGCCGAGGCGCGGTCCCTTGGTGGGCGTTGGCATGGTCGTTGCTCTCCAGAGGTCTTCGTCGGTGCGTGGGCCGGCGGCGGTGGATCAGTACTGCTCGTCCTCGACGAAGGCCGTGTCGTCGTCGGCGCCGTAGTTGTCGACGGCGGTGCTCGGGTCGAACCCGGGCGGGCTGTCCTTGAGGGCGAGGCCCATCGAGTGCAGCTTGGCCTTGACCTCGTCGATCGACTTCGCGCCGAAGTTGCGGATGTCGAGCAGGTCGGCCTCGCTGCGGGCGACGAGCTCGCCCACGGTGTGGATGCCCTCGCGCTTGAGGCAGTTGTAGGACCGCACGGTCAGCTCGAGGTCCTCGACGGGCAGGGCGAGGTCGGCGGCCAGTGCCGCGTCGGTCGGCGAGGGTCCCATGTCGATGCCCTCGGCCTCGACGTTGAGCTCACGGGCCAGGCCGAAGAGCTCGACCAGCGTCTTGCCCGCGGAGGCCATCGCGTCGCGCGGCAGCATCGAGCGCTTGGTCTCGACGTCGACGATGAGCTTGTCGAAGTCGGTGCGCTGCTCGACACGGGTGGCCTCGACCTTGTAGGTCACCTTCAGCACGGGCGAGTAGATCGAGTCGACCGGCACGCGGCCGATCTCCTGGCCGGCCTGCTTGTTCTGCACGGCCGAGACGTAGCCGCGGCCGCGCTCGACGGTGAGCTCCATGTCGAGCTTGCCCTTGCCGTTGAGGGTCGCGATGTGCAGGTCGGGGTTGTGCACCTCGACACCGGCCGGCGGCGCGATGTCCGCAGCGGTGACGACACCGGGGCCCTGCTTGCGCAGGTACATGACGACGGGCTCGTCGACCTCCGAGCTCACGACCAGGCCCTTGATGTTCAGGATGATGTCGGTGACGTCCTCCTTGACGCCCGGCACGGTGGTGAACTCGTGCAGGACGCCGTCCACGCGGATGCTCGTGACCGAGGCACCCGGTATGGAGGAAAGCAGGGTACGCCGCAGGGAGTTGCCCAGGGTGTAGCCGAAGCCCGGCTCGAGCGGCTCGATGACGAACCTCGAGCGGTAGTCGTCGACGACCTCTTCGGCCAGGGTGGGACGCTGTGCGATCAGCACGATGAACTTCCTTTCACGCGGGCGTCCGCCATATGACGCCTCGCGAATGGTGCGCCCGGTAGCGGCGTCGGTCTGCCGCTACCGGGATGGTGCCTACTTCGAGTAGAGCTCGACGATGAGCTGTTCCTGGACCGGCGTGTCGATGACCTGCCGGGCCGGGAGGGAGTGCACGAGGATGCGCATCCGGTTCGGGATGACCTCCAGCCACGCCGGCACCGAGCGCTCACCGGCCTCGGCGCGCGCCACGATGAACGGGGTCAGCTCGAGCGAGCTCTCGCGCACCTCGACGATGTCGCTCTCGCTCACGCGGTACGACGGGATGTCCACCTTGTGGCCGTTGACCTTGATGTGGCCGTGGCGCACCAGCTGGCGGGCCATGTCGCGGCTCTTGGCGAAGCCCGCCCGGTAGACGACGTTGTCGAGACGGGTCTCGAGGATGCGCAGCAGGTTCTCGCCGGTCTTGCCCTGCTTGCGGTTGGCCTCGTCGTAGTAGCCCCGGAACTGCTTCTCGAGCACGCCGTAGATGCGTGCGCACTTCTGCTTCTCCCGCATCTGCAGGAGGTACTCGCTGTCCTTGGTGCGACCGCGACCGTGCTCACCCGGAGGGTAGGGACGGATCTCGATCGGGCACTTCGGGGACTCGCACTTCGAGCCCTTGAGGAACAGCTTCATCTTCTCGCGGCGGCAGCGCTTGCAGTCCGCTCCGGTGTATCGCGCCATTCTTCCTTCTCCTCCCGTCAGACCCGGCGCCGCTTGGGAGGGCGGCAGCCGTTGTGGGGGACGGGGGTGACGTCCTGGATGGTCCCGACCTCGAGGCCGGCCGCCTGCAGTGACCGGATCGCGGTCTCGCGCCCCGAGCCGGGGCCCTTGACGAACACGTCGACCTTGCGCATGCCGTGCTCCTGCGCACGGCGGGCGGCGCTCTCGGCCGCCATCTGCGCGGCGAACGGTGTGGACTTGCGCGAGCCCTTGAAGCCGACGTGGCCGGCCGAGGCCCAGGCGATCACGTTGCCCGTGGGGTCGGTGATCGAGACGATCGTGTTGTTGAACGTGCTCTTGATGTGGGCGTGGCCGTGAGCCACGTTCTTCTTCTCCTTGCGGCGCACCTTCTTGGTGCCCGCGCCTTGACGGCTCTTCGGAGGCATGAGCTGTGATTTCTCCTGTGGCTGGGAACGAGGTCTGCCGGGTCAGGCCGAGGCAGGGGAGCTACTTCTTGCCGACCTTCTTCTTGCCGGCGACCGTCTTGCGCGGGCCCTTGCGGGTGCGCGCGTTGGTGTGCGTGCGCTGGCCGCGGACGGGCAGGCCGCGACGGTGGCGGATGCCCTCGTAGCAGCCGATCTCGACCTTGCGCCGGATGTCGGCCTGCACCTCGCGGCGCAGGTCACCCTCGATCCGGTAGTGAGCCTCGATCCAGTCGCGCAGCTTGACCAGGTCGTCCTCGCTGAGGTCCCGGACGCGGGTGTCAGGGTTGACGCCGGTGTTCTCGAGTGTGTCGATCGCGCGTGAGCGCCCGACGCCGTAGATGTAGGTCAGGGCGACCTCCACGCGCTTCTCACGCGGGATGTCGACGCCGACGAGGCGTGCCATCGGGGCGGTTCTCCTTCTTTCGTCACCGGGTCTGCGCCCGCCGCTGTCCCCGTGTGCCGCCGGTCTGGCGGCTCGGAGCCCCGGCCCGGTGGCCGGGGGTGGACCGCCGGGGAGCCCCGAGGGGCCCTACGGCGGATGCGGCGCGCTGTCCTGTTGTTGCTTGCTAGCCCTGTCGCTGCTTGTGGCGGGCGTTCTCGCAGATGACCATGACACGCCCGTGGCGACGGATCACCTTGCACTTGTCACAGATCTTCTTGACGCTGGGTTGGACCTTCATCGGTTCTCTCCGGGGTCGTTACTTGTAGCGGTAGACGATGCGTCCGCGGTTGAGGTCGTACGGGCTGAGCTCCACCACCACCCGGTCCTCGGGCAGGATCCGGATGTAGTGCTGACGCATCTTGCCGCTGATGTGTGCCAGGACCTTGTGGCCGTTGGTCAGTTCGACGCGGAAGAAGGCGTTGGGTAACGCCTCCACCACGGTGCCCTCGATCTCGATGACCCCGTCCTTCTTGGCCATGTCCTCCACAATCCGCCGGTGGCATTCGTCTACGGTCGAGCGGTCGTGCTGGTGCGCTGCCGGTGAGCGCGGGCGGGCAACCCGTGCACCTCGGCGACGGCTCACTCATGACGGCGGTCACGCGTACCTGTCCCAGCCGCGGGGCATGCGTGACGAGTGGCTGGTGAGCCAGCAGGGAAGTCTACGTCAGAGCCCTCCCCAAACGCCAAACGGCGCCCTCAGCCGTCCCCCGGAGCGGCGCTGGGCGGCGGCCGGGCTCAGCCCGTGCCGGCCGTCACGCCGAGCTCGGCCAGCTTGGCCGCTCCCCCGTCCAGGGCGGTCAGCACCCAGGGGCCCCGCTCGGTGATCGTGAAGGTGTGCTCGAAGTGCGCGGCCCAGCCGCCCTCGGCGGTCACCACCGTCCAGTTGTCGGGGAGCAGCCGGGTACGCGGGCTGCCGAGCGTCACCATCGGCTCGATGGCGAGGGCCAGGCCCTTCTGCAGCTTCGGGCCGCGCCCCGGCCGGCCGTAGTTGAGCACGTGCGGGTCCTGGTGCATCTCGGTGCCGATGCCGTGACCGCCGTACTCCTCGACGATGCCCCAGTCCCCCTGCGACCGGATGTAGGCCTCGACGGCGTGGCTGATGTCCGAGACCCGCCCGCCGAGGCGAGCGGCGGCGAAGCCGCGCCACATGGACTCCTCGGTGACCCGCATGAGCTCCTTGACCTGCTGGGACACCGCACCGACGGCGACGGTGATGGCGGCGTCCCCGTGGTAGCCCTCGAGGATCGCGCCGCAGTCCAGGGACACGACGTCGCCCTCCTGCAGCACCCGGGGGCCCGGGATGCCGTGCACGATCTCGTCGTCGACCGAGGCGCAGATCGTCGCCGGGAAGCCGTGGTAGCCGAGGAACGACGGGACGCCGCCCGCGGCCCGGATGTTGGCCTCGGCGATGGCATCGAGCTCAGCGGTCGAGACACCCGGTGTCACCGCGGCCCGCAGCAGCTCGAGGGTCTCGCCCACGAGCACCCCGGCCCGGCGCATCAGCGCGATCTCGGCCTCGCTCTTGATCTGGATCATGCGGTCGCGTCTCCTGAACATGCCACCGGCGCTCGCTCAGCTCTCGAATCGACGCAGCGCGTTGATGGCCCGCTCGGTGACGTCCTCGACCGGCCCGGTGGCGTCGACGCCGCGCAGCAGCCCGCGGTCGCCGTAGTAGCCGATGAGCGGCGAGGTCTGGTCGGCGTAGACCTCCAGCCGGTGACGGATCGTCTTCTCGCTGTCGTCGTCGCGCTGGAACAGCTCGCCGCCGCAGCGGTCACAGATCCGGTCGCGGGCGGGCGGATCGAAGTCCTGGTGCCACACGTGCCCACAGCGGCGGCAGGTGCGCCGGCCCGACAGGCGCCGTACCACCTCGTCGTCGTCGACGACCAGCTCGAGCACGACGTCGAGGACGTGGCCGCCGTCGGCCAGCATCCCGTCGAGGACCTCGGCCTGGTGCACGGTGCGGGGGAAGCCGTCGAGCAGGAAGCCCTCGCCCGTGTCGTCGTAGGACAGCCGGTCCGTGACCATGGCGATGGTGACCTCGTCGGGCACCAGGTCGCCGGCGTCCATGTACTTCCTCGCCTCGAGGCCGAGGTCGGAGCCCTCGCTCACGTTGGCCCGGAAGATGTCACCGGTCGAGATCTTGGGCACCGAGAAGTGGGAGGCGATGAACTGCGCCTGCGTGCCCTTCCCTGCCCCGGGCGGCCCGACGAGTACGAGCCGCACTAGCGGAGGAAACCCTCGTAGTTGCGCTGCTGGAGCTGGCTCTCGATCTGCTTCACAGTCTCGAGGCCCACTCCGACGATGATCAGGATGGCCGTGCCGCCGAACGGGAAGTTCTGGTTGGCGGAGAAGAGCCCCAGGGCGATCAGCGGGATGAGCGCGATGAGACCCAGGTAGAGCGAGCCGACCGCGGTGATGCGCGACAGCACGTAGTCGAGGTACTCGGCGGTGGGCCGTCCGGCCCGGATGCCGGGGATGAAGCCGCCGTACTTCTTCATGTTGTCGGCGACCTCGGTCGGGTTGAAGGTGATCGCCACGTAGAAGTAGGTGAAGAACACGATCAGACCGAAGTACAGCGCCATGTAGAGCGGGTGGTCGCCCTTGACGAGGTAGGTCTGCACCCAGGTCGCCCACCCCGGTGGGTTGTTCCGGTCGGTCAGGTTGACCGCGAGGGCGGGGAGGTACAGCAGCGACGAGGCGAAGATGACCGGGATGACGCCGGCCTGGTTCACCTTCAGCGGGATGTACGTCGACGAGCCGCCGTACTGGCGCCTGCCGATCATGCGCTTGGCGTACTGCACCGGGATGCGGCGCTGGGCCTGCTCGACGAACACGACGAAGGCCACGATGAACAGGCCGACGGCGATGATGAACAGGAAGAGGCCCCAGCCGCGCTGGAGCTTGATCTGCCACAGCGAGGTGGGGAAGCCGGCGGCGATCGAGGTGAAGATCAGCAGCGACATGCCGTTGCCGACGCCGCGGTCGGTGATCAGCTCGCCGAGCCACATGATGACGCCGGTGCCGGCGGTCATCGTGACGACCATGACGATGATGCCGAAGATGCCGATGTCGGTGTAGATGATGTCGTTCTGGCAGTTGGTGAACAGCTGCCCCGGCTGGCGGGCGAGCGCGATGAGGCCGGTGGACTGCAGGATCGCGAGCCCGATGGTGAGGTACCGGGTGTACTGCGTCAGCCGTGCGGTGCCGGACTGGCCCTCCTTCTTCAGGGCCTCGAACCGGGGGATCACGACGGTGAGCAGCTGCACGATGATGCTCGCGGTGATGTAGGGCATGATGCCCAGCGCGAAGATCGACAGCTGCAGCAGCGCCCCGCCGCTGAACAGGTTGATCAGGCTGTAGAGCCCGCTGTTGCCGTTGTTGCGGATGCAGTCGTGGACGGCCTGGTAGGACACTCCCGGGGTCGGGATCACCGAGCCGAGCCGGAACAGCGCCATGATCCCCATGCTGAAGAGGATCTTCTTGCGCAGGTCGGGCGTACGGAAGGCCCGAACGAACGCGGTGAGCACGAGATCCTCCGTGACTTGCCTGCACCCGCGCAGGGGCGGGACCGTCGGGGTGGGTGGACTGCCGGGACCACGGACGCCCGCGTCAGGGGCGACGGGCGCTCTCCGGACTCTAACAGCCCGAGCCGGGCCTTGGCCCCCTCGCCGGAGAACCCTCCCGCCCCCGCCGCGAGCGCGCGCCGGGCGCCCCGACGGGGCTCCGGCAGCCGGTCCGGCCGTGCGGCGGGCCCGTCCGACGCGGACCGGGACCGGGCGCAGAGCCGCTAGAGCTCGGCGGTCGAGCCCCCTGCTGCGGCGATCTTGTCCTTGGCGCTCCCCGAGAAGGCATGCACCGTGACCTGCAGCTTTGCGTCGGCCTCGCCGGTGCCGAGGATCTTGACGGGCCGGCCCTTGCGCACGGCGCCCTTGGCGACCAGGTCCTCGACGGTCACGACGCCGCCCGCGGGATACAAGGCGCTGAGCTTGTCCAGGTTCACCACCTGGTACTCGGTGCGGAACGGGTTCTTGAACCCGCGCAGCTTGGGCAGCCGCATGTGCAGCGGCATCTGGCCGCCCTCGAAGCGGGCCGGCACCTGGTAGCGGGCCTTCGTGCCCTTGGTGCCGCGCCCGGCGGTCTTGCCCTTCGAGCCCTCACCGCGACCGACCCGTGTCTTCGCGGTCCGCGCACCCGGTGCGGGGCGCAGGTGGTGGACCTTCAGGGTCCGTGGGTTCTCAGCCACTGCTAGTCGACCTCCTCGACGGTGACCAGATGCGACACCGTGTTGACCATTCCGCGGATCTCGGGACGGTCCTCCTTGACGACCACGTCATGGAGGCGCTTGAGACCGAGAGTGCGCAGCGTCTCGCGCTGGTTGCGCTTGCCGCCGATGCCGGACCTCACCTGGGTGACCTTCAGCCGAGGCATCAGGTGCTCACCCCGGCGCGGGCGCGCAGCAGCGCGGCGGGTGCAACGTCCTCCAGCGGCAGGCCACGACGGGCGGCTACCTCCTCGGGACGCTCGAGCCCCTTCAGCGCCGCGACCGTGGCGTGCACGATGTTGATCGCGTTGGACGAGCCGAGGGACTTCGAGAGCACGTCGTGGACGCCGGCACACTCCAGCACCGCGCGCACCGGGCCGCCAGCGATGACACCGGTACCGGGCGAGGCAGGCTTGAGCAGTACGACGCCGGCCGCCTTCTCGCCCTGCACCGGGTGGGGGATGGTGCCCTGGATGCGCGGGACCTTGAAGAAGTGCTTCTTGGCCTCCTCGACGCCCTTGGCGATCGCCGCGGGCACCTCCTTGGCCTTGCCGTACCCGACACCCACGGTGCCGTCGCCGTCGCCGACCACGACCAGCGCGGTGAAGCTGAACCGGCGACCGCCCTTGACGACCTTGGCCACCCGGTTGATGGCTACGACCCGCTCGACGAACGCGGTCTTCTCGGGTGCGCCGCCGTCGCGGCGGTCACGGCGGTCACGTCGTCCGGTGTTGTCGCCGCCGGCAGCGCCGCCTCGGCGCTGGGGTCCAGGCATCAGGAGTCCCTCTTCTCGTTACGGACGATCGTGCAGACGTAGGTGCTCACAGGACCAGCCCCGATTCACGGGCGCCGTCGGCGATGGCCGCGACCCGGCCGGCGTAGCGGTTGCCGCCCCTGTCGAAGACCACGGACCCGACGCCCGCCTCCTTGGCACGGGCCGCCAGCAGCTCGCCGACCTTGCGGGCCTTCGCGGTCTTGTCGCCCTCGAAGGACCGCAGCTCCGCCTCCATCGTGGAGGCCGATGCCAGCGTGTGGCCGGCGACGTCGTCGACGACCTGGACGAAGATGTGCCGCGAGGAGCGAGTGACGACGAGGCGCGGACGCGCCGTCGTACCACTCACCTTCTTGCGCACACGCAGGTGCCGACGTGCACGGGCGACGCTCTTCGCGCCGGAACCACGTCGGATCTTGACGCCGACTGCCATGACTACTTACCAGCCTTTCCAGCCTTGCGGCGGATCTGCTCACCCTGGTACCGCACGCCCTTGCCCTTGTACGGGTCCGGCTTGCGCAGCTTGCGGATCGTGGCGGCGACCTCGCCGACCTTCTGCTTGTCGACACCCGACACCGTGAAGCGGGTGGGGGCCTCCACGTTGAAGGTGATGCCCTCGGGCGCCTTGACGACGACCGGGTGGCTGAACCCGAGCGCGAACTCGAGGTCGCTGCCCTTGGCCGTGACGCGATAGCCCGTGCCGACGATCTCGAGCCTCTTGCTGTAGCCGTCGGTCACCCCGATGACCATGTTCGCCACCAGCGTGCGCGACAGGCCGTGCAGGGCACGGTTCTGGCGCTCGTCGTCGGGGCGGGTCACGTTCAAGGTGCCGTCGTCGTCCTTGTCGACCACGATGGGGACAGCGACGGTGTGCGACAGGGTGCCCTTGGGTCCCTTCACCGTCACGTCCTGACCCGCGATGGTGACGTCGACCCCGGCCGGGACCGGGATCGGGAGCCGTCCGATGCGTGACATGCTCTGCTCTCCCTTCCCCTACCAGACGTAGGCGAGGACTTCCCCGCCCACGCCCTTCTTGGCGGCCTGCCGGTCGGTCAGCAGGCCGGATGACGTCGAGATGATGGCGACGCCCAGCCCGCCGAGCACGCGGGGCAGGTTGGTCGACTTGGCGTAGACGCGCAGCCCCGGCTTGGAGATGCGCTTGATGCCGGCGATCGACCGCTCGCGGTTCGGCCCGTACTTCAGGTCGAGCACCAGGCTGCGACCGACCTCGCCCTCCGCCGGCTCGTCGACGTGCCAGCCGGAGATGTAGCCCTCCTGCTGGAGGATCTCCGCGACGTGCGTCTTGAGCTTGGAGTGGGGCATCGAGGTGCTGTCGTGGTACGCCGTGTTGGCGTTGCGCAGACGGGTCAGCATGTCTGCGATCGGATCTGTCATCGTCATGTGTTCAGGCCGCTTTCTCGCCGCGGTTTCCACGAGCGGTCTCGCTCGCGGACCTTTCGGCGCGCCGGTTCGGGTCGGGTTGGATGCTTACCAGCTGCTCTTGGTGATGCCCGGCAGTTCGCCGGCGTGGGCCATCTCGCGGAAGCAGATGCGGCAGAGCCCGAACTTGCGGTAGACGGCGTGCGGACGCCCGCACCGCTGGCACCGCGTGTACCCGCGCACCGTGAACTTGGGCTTGCGCGCCGCCTTGTTGATCAGCGCCTTCTTGGCCACGTCAGGACTCCTTGAAAGGGAAACCGAGCTGCCGCAGCAGCGCGCGACCCTCGTCGTCGGTCTTAGCGGTGGTCACGACCGTGATGTCCATGCCTCGGACCCGGTCGATGCGGTCCTGGTCGATCTCGTGGAACATCGACTGCTCGTTGAGACCGAAGGTGTAGTTGCCGTGACCGTCGAACTGCCGCGGCGAGAGGCCCCGGAAGTCGCGGATACGGGGCAGCGCCAGGGACAGCAGCCGGTCGAGGAACTCCCACATCCGGTCGCCGCGCAGGGTGACGTGGCAGCCGATGGGCATGCCCTCGCGCAGCTTGAACTGGGCGATCGACTTGCGGGCCCGCGTCACCTGCGGCTTCTGGCCGGTGATCGTGGCCAGGTCGCGGACGGCGCCCTCCATGAGCTTGGAGTCCTTGGCGGCGTCACCCACACCCATGTTGACCACGATCTTGGTCAGCCCCGGCACCTGCATGACGTTGCCGTAGTCGAACTCCTCGCGCAGCCTCGCGACGATCTCCTCGCGGTAGCGCTGCTTGAGACGAGGCACCTGAGGCTGTGCGGTCGTCGACTCAGAGGCGGTGGTGGTCATCAGATGTCCTCACCGGTCCGCTTCGCGTAGCGGACCCGAACGGTCTTCTCGCGGCCGTCGCGCTCGACCGTCTCGGTGCGGTAACCGACACGGCTGCCGACCTTCTTCCCGTCGACCTCGACGAGCACCATCACGTTGCTCACGTGGATAGGCGCCTCCTGCGTCACGATCCCGCCGGTCTTCGCGCCACGGGTGCTCTGGCCGATCTTGGTGTGCTTCTTGATGCGGTTGACACCCTCGACCAGCACTCGCTGCGTGTCGGGGTAGGCCTCGATGACCTTGCCCGAGACACCCTTGTCCTTGCCGCTGATGACGAGGACCCGGTCGCCCTTCTTGATCTTCATCCCCATGTCAGAGCACCTCCGGGGCCAGCGAGATGATGCGCATGAACCGCTTCTCGCGCAGCTCGCGCCCGACCGGCCCGAAGATGCGGGTACCGCGGGGGTCACCGCCGTCACGGATCAGCACGGCTGCGTTCTCGTCGAAGCGGATGTAGGAGCCGTCGGCACGCCGCCGCTCCTTCGCGGTGCGGACGACGACGGCCTTCACGACCTCGCCCTTCTTCACCGCGCCGCCCGGGATGGCGTCCTTGACGGTCGCCACGATCACGTCGCCGATGCCGGCGTAGCGCCGCCCGGAGCCGCCGAGCACCCGGATGCACAAGAGTTCCTTGGCACCCGTGTTGTCGGCGACACGCAGTCGCGACTCCTGCTGGATCACTTCATTCTCCTGATCGTCGCGTCGGTTCTCTCATCGAGCCTGACGGAACGGATGGGACTGGTTCGGCCGGCAGCGGCTGCTGCAGAGGCCATACGGCACTACCTGCCTTACTTGGCCTTCTCGAGGACCTCGACGACCCTCCAGCGCTTGGTCGCCGACAGCGGCCGGGTCTCCATGATCAGGACCCGGTCACCGACGCCGCAGGCGTTGGACTCGTCGTGCGCCTTCAGGTTGCTGGTACGACGGATGACCTTGCCGTAGAGGGCGTGCTTGACGCGATCCTCGACGACGACGACCACGGTCTTGTCCATCTTGTCGCTGACCACGAGACCCTCGCGGGTCTTGCGGAAGCCACGGTTGTCGGTCTGGCTCATCTCGTCCTTCGTCTTCTCGGTCGTTGCGGTGTTCATGCCGACGCCTCGCTGTCAGCCTCGACCGCGCTGATGCCGAGCTCGCGCTCGCGCATCACCGTGTAGATGCGGGCGATGTCCTTGCGGACGGCGTTGAGGCGACCGTGACTCTCGAGCTGGCCGGTGGCGGCCTGGAAGCGCAGGTTGAACAGCTCTTCCTTGGCCTCGCGCAGCTTGGTCTCGAGCTCGTCGTCCTCCAGGCTCCGAAGGGGTGCCGAGAGCTTGTTCTGCAGACTGCTCATGGCTCAGACCTCCTCGCGCCGGATGAAACGGCATTTCATCGGGAGCTTGTGCATGGCGCGGCGCATCGCCTCTTTGGCGATGGGCTCGGGCACGCCGGAGAGCTCGAACATCACTCGTCCGGGCTTGACGTTGGCGATCCACCACTCGGGCGAGCCCTTACCGGATCCCATCCGGGTCTCGGCCGGCTTCTTGGTCAGTGGCCGGTCGGGGTAGATGTTGATCCACACCTTGCCGCCACGCTTGATGTGGCGTGTCATGGCGATACGGGCGGACTCGATCTGCCGGTTGGTGACGTAGGCGGGCTCCAGGGCCTGGATGCCGAAGTCACCGAAAGCGATCTTGGTGCCACCCTTGGCCATGCCGGTGCGGCTGGGGTGGTGCTGCTTGCGGTGCTTGACCCGGCGTGGGATCAGCATGGTCAGGCCTCCGTTCCGCTGCTCTGCGGCTCGGCCGATGCCGGCCCCGCCGCGGCGGCCTCTGCTGCGGGAGCCTCGCTCGCCTCGCGGGGGGCGCCCTCGCCCGGCCCTTCGTCACGGCGCGGCCGGGTGGACCGGGCCGGACGCTGGCGCTGGGCCAGTCGGGCCGCCGCCTGGGCAGCCTCGCGCTCGGCACGGTTGGCCTGCGCGTCGCCCTTGTAGATCCACACCTTCACACCGATGCGCCCGAACGTCGTACGGGCCTCGTAGAAGCCGTAGTCGATGTTGGCGCGCAGGGTGTGCAGCGGGACGCGACCCTCGCGGTAGAACTCGGAACGCGACATCTCGGCACCGCCGAGACGACCGGCGCACTGCACGCGGATGCCCTTGGCGCCGGCCTTCATCGTGGTCTGCATCGACTTGCGCATCGCACGGCGGAAGGAGACGCGGCTGGAGAGCTGCTCGGCCACGCCCTGCGCGACGAGCTGCGCGTCGACCTCGGGGTTCTTGACCTCGAGGATGTTCAGCTGCACCTGCTTGCCGGTGAGCTTCTCCAGGTCACCGCGGATGCGGTCCGCCTCGGCGCCCCGGCGGCCGATCACGATGCCCGGGCGCGCGGTGTGGATGTCGACGCGGACCCGGTCACGGGTGCGCTCGATCTCGACGCGGGAGATGCCGGCGCGCTCCATGCCCTTGGACATGAGGCGGCGGATCGCCACGTCTTCCTTGACGTAGTCGCTGTAGCGCTGTCCCGACTTGGTGCTGTCGGCAAACCACCGGCTCTTGTGGTCGGTGGAGATGCCTAGGCGGAACCCGTGGGGGTTGACCTTCTGGCCCACTAGCGGGTCCTCCTCTTCTGGCTGGACGTCTTGTGGTTCGGGCCGCTCGCCCGGGTGTCCTCGGGACGAGGCGCGACCACCACGGTGATGTGGCTCGTGCGCTTGCGCACGCGGTAGGCACGGCCCTGGGCGCGTGGGCGGAACCGCTTGGCGGTCGGGCCCTCGTCGACGTAGGCCTCCTGCACGAGCAGGTCACCGGCCTCGATGCGGCGGCTCTCCCGCTCGGCGGTGTACCGGGCGTTCGCGACGGCGCTGGCGAGCACCTTGTAGACCGGCTCGCTCGCGGCCTGCGGCGCGAAGCGCAGCGCGGCCAGGGCCTCGTCGGCCTGCATCCCGCGGATGAGGTCGACGATGCGGCGGGCCTTCATCGGGGTCACGTGGACGAACCGGGCCTGAGCGCGCGCGGGCGCCCGCTCGGCGCCCTCGACGGTGAGGTCAGCCACGGCGCGACCTCCGGTCGTCGCGGATGTGGCCGCGGAAGGTGCGCGTCGGGGCGAACTCGCCCAGCTTGTGCCCCACCATGGCCTCGGTCACGAAGACCGGGACGTGTTTGCGGCCGTCGTGCACCGCGATGGTGTGACCGAGCATGGCCGGCACGATCATCGAGCGACGGGACCACGTCTTGATGACGTTCTTGGTGCCCTTGTCGTTCTGGACGTCCACCTTCTTCAGCAGGTGGTCGTCCACGAAGGGACCCTTCTTGAGGGAACGCGGCATTGTGGCTGTCTTCCTTCGTCGATTCCGGCTAGCGCTTCTTGCCGGTCTTGCGGCGGCGGACGATGAGGGCGTCGCTGGACTTGTTCGCACGTCGGGTGCGGCCCTCGGGCTTGCCGTTGGGGTTCACCGGGTGGCGGCCACCGGAGGTCTTGCCCTCACCACCACCGTGGGGGTGGTCGACAGGGTTCATGGCGACACCGCGGACGGTCGGGCGCCTGCCCTTCCAGCGCATGCGGCCGGCCTTGCCCCAGTTGATGTTGGACTGCTCGGCGTTGCCGACCTCGCCGACCGTCGCGCGGCAGCGGACGTCGACGTTGCGGATCTCGCCCGACGGCATCCGCAGCTGGGCGTAGGGGCCGTCCTTGGCGACCAGCTGCACGCTGGTGCCGGCGGAACGGGCGATCTTGGCGCCGCCACCGGGCCGCAGCTCGATGGCGTGGATCACGGTGCCCACCGGGATGTTGCGCAGCGGCAGGTTGTTGCCCGGCTTGATGTCGGCCGACGGGCCGTTCTCGATGCGGTCGCCCTGCTTGAGCAGCCGCGGTGCCAGGATGTAGCGCTTCTCGCCGTCGAGGTAGTGCAGCAGGGCGATGCGAGCCGTGCGGTTGGGGTCGTACTCGATGTGCGCGACCTTGGCCACGACGCCGTCCTTGTCGTGGCGACGGAAGTCGATGAGGCGGTAGGCACGCTTGTGCCCACCACCCTGGTGGCGGGTGGTGATGCGCCCGGCGTTGTTACGGCCGCCCTTGCTGTGCAGGGGACGGACGAGCGACTTCTCCGGCGTGGTGCGCGTCACCTCGACGAAGTCGGCGACGCTCGAACCGCGGCGGGAGGGGGTCGTCGGCTTGTACTTGCGGATGCCCATTAGCTGACCGGCCCTCCGAAGATGTCGATGCGGTCGCCCTCGGCGACGGTGACGATGGCGCGCTTGCTGGCGCCGCGCCGGCCCCAGCCGGTGCGGGTGCGCTTGCGCTTGCCCTCCCGATTGAGCGTGTTGACGCTGGAGACCTTCACGCCGAAGACCTTCTCGACCGCGATCTTGATCTCGGTCTTGTTGGCCTCGCGGTGCACCAGGAACGTGTACTTGTTCTCGTCGAGGAGCCCGTAGCTCTTCTCCGAGACGACCGGGGCGAGCAGCACGTCCCGGGGGTCCTTGTGGATCGAGCTCACTTCTCGCTCCCCTCGTCGGTGACGGACTCGTCGGTGACGGACTCGTCGGTCGCGGACTCGTCGGTCGCAGGCGTCTCGACGGCGGACTGCGCGGCCGCTTCGCTCTCGGTGGCCGTGGCGCTGGCGGAGCGACCCTGCGCGGGCCCGGCCAGGAACTCCTCGAGCGCGTCGCGGGTGAACACGACGTCGTCGGAGACGAGCACGTCGTAGGTGTTGAGCTGGTCCGGAGCGAGCAGGTGCACCTGCACCGAGTTGCGCAGGCTCTTCCAGGTCAGCTCGTCGCTGCGCGCCAGCACCACGAGCACGTGCTTGCGCTCGGAGAGACCTCGCAACGCGGTGACGGCCGCCTTCGTCGAGGGGGCGTCACCGTCGACCAGACCGGTGACGACGTGCACCCGGCCATTGCGCGCCCGGTCGGAGAGGGCGCCACGCAGGGCGGCAGCCTTCATCTTCTTGGGGGTGCGCTGGACGTAGCTGCGCGGGCTGGGCCCGTGCACGACGCCACCGCCGGCGAACTGCGGTGCCCGCGTCGAGCCCTGACGCGCCCGGCCGGTGCCCTTCTGCCGGTAGGGCTTGCGGCCACCGCCGCGGACCCCGCCGCGGTTCTTGGTGGAGTGGGTGCCCTGGCGGGCGGCGGCCAGCTGGGCCACCACGACCTGGTGGATCAGCGGGACGTTGACCTGTACGTCGAAGACGTCGCCCGGCAGCTCGACGGTGCCGGCCTTGGCTCCGTCCGCGCCGATCACGTCGACCTCGCGGGTCTGGCGTGCGGTCACGATGGTGTCGGTCACTGCTCGGCTCCCTTCGCGACCGCGCTGCCCTTGGCGGCGGTGCGGATCAGCACCACCCCGCCCTTGGGCCCGGGGACGGCGCCCTTGATCAGCAGCAGCCCGCGCTCGGCGTCGACCGCGTGGACGGTGAGGCCCTGGGTGGTGACCCGCTCGTTGCCCATGCGCCCGGCCATCTTCATGCCACGGAACACCCGGCCGGGAGTAGATGCGCCGCCGATGGAGCCAGGCTTGCGGTGGTTGCGGTGCGAGCCGTGCGAGGCGGACACGCCGTGGAACCCGTGGCGCTTCATGACGCCGGCGGTGCCCTTGCCCTTGCTGGCGGCGCTCACGTCGATGCGCTGGCCGGCCTCGAACACCTCGGCGGTCAGCTCCTGGCCCAGCGTGTACTCGGTCGCGTCATCGGTGCGCAGCTCGACCAGGACGCGCCGGGGAGTGACGCCGGCCTTGGCGAAGTGGCCACCGTCGGGCTTGTTCACCCGGCGGGGGTCGACGGCACCGAAGCCCAGCTGCACGGCGGCGTACCCGTCGACGTCGACGGAGCGCACCTGCGTGACCACGCACGGGCCGGCCTGCACGACGGTGACCGGGACCATGCGGTTGTTCTCGTCGAAGACCTGGGTCATGCCGAGCTTTTCGCCCAGCAGGCCCTTCATCTGCTTACCCATGACTAGCGAGTCCTCTGCTGTCTCTCGCGGCTGTTTCTGTTCGCAGCCGGCTGTTGCTTCTTCGCAGCCGGCCCTTAGAGCTTGATCTCGATGTCGACGCCTGCCGGCAGATCGAGGCGCATCAGCGAGTCCACGGTCTTCGGTGTCGGGTCGATGATGTCGATGAGCCGCTTGTGCGTGCGCATCTCGAAGTGCTCGCGTGAGTCCTTGTACTTGTGCGGCGAGCGGATGACGCAGTAGACGTTCTTCTCGGTCGGCAGCGGCACCGGCCCCGCGACCTGCGCACCGGTCCGGGTCACCGTGTCGACGATCTTGCGTGCCGATGAGTCGATGACCTCGTGGTCGTAGGCCTTGAGCCGGATGCGGATCTTCTGTCCCGCCATGGCTTCTGCTCGTTCCTTCTGTTCGTGGCGCTGCGGTGGGCGGCTGCGGTTTCCCGCGGTCGCCCCGTGGGCTCCGACCCCCGAGGTCGGGTGTGTCGCGCCCCCGGCGTGGGACCGGGCTCCGCGCGAGCGGAGGCCGGGGGGTCGATGGGGGCGTGCCCGGGGCCCTCGGGGCTCCAGGCGCACGGCACGGGCGGCCGATCACCACCACGCCCGTGGGGCGTGGTGACCCGACCGCCCGGCCGAGCAACGTCGCTTGCAGTATGCCGCAGCGCGTGCGGCTTTGGCGAATCCGCCAGGGCGGCGGACCCGGCCCCGCCCGCCGTCACCCGCCAGGCGGGCGACGCGGCGGGGACCGTCCTACTTGATGATCTTCGTCACGCGGCCGGCGCCGACGGTACGGCCACCCTCGCGGATGGCGAAGCGCAGCCCCTCCTCCATGGCGATCGGCTGGATGAGGTCGACCTTCATCTCGGTGTTGTCGCCCGGCATGACCATCTCCGTGCCCTCGGGGAGGGTCACGACGCCGGTCACGTCGGTGGTGCGGAAGTAGAACTGGGGCCGGTAGTTGTTGAAGAACGGCGTGTGCCGGCCGCCCTCGTCCTTGGACAGGATGTAGACCTGCGCCTCGAACTCGGTGTGCGGGGTGGTCGTGCCGGGCTTGATGATGACCATGCCCCGCTCGACGTCCTCGCGCTTGGTGCCGCGCAGGAGCAGACCGACGTTCTCGCCTGCCCGACCCTCGTCGAGCAGCTTGCGGAACATCTCGACGCCGGTCACGGTCGTGGTCTGCTTGGTCTCGCGGATGCCGATGATGTCGACGGTCTCGTTGACCTTGACCACACCACGCTCGATGCGGCCGGTCACGACGGTGCCGCGGCCGGTGATCGTGAAGACGTCCTCGACCGGCATCAGGAACGGCTTGTCGACCTCGCGCTCGGGCTGCGGGATCGACTCGTCGACCGCGGTCATGAGCTCCATGACCTTCTCGCCCCACTCGGCGTCGCCCTCGAGCGCCTTGAGCGCGGAGACGCGCACGACGGGCAGGTCGTCACCGGGGAACTCGTACTCGGAGAGCAGCTCGCGCACCTCGAGCTCGACGAGCTCGAGGATCTCCTCGTCGTCGACCATGTCGGCCTTGTTCAGCGCCACGACGATGTAGGGCACACCGACCTGGCGAGCCAGGAGCACGTGCTCCTTGGTCTGGGGCATCGGGCCGTCGGTCGCCGCGACCACGAGGATCGCGCCGTCCATCTGGGCCGCGCCGGTGATCATGTTCTTGATGTAGTCGGCGTGACCGGGGCAGTCGACGTGTGCGTAGTGGCGGGCCTCGGTCTGGTACTCGATGTGTGCGATCGAGATCGTGATGCCGCGCTGGCGCTCTTCGGGAGCCTTGTCGATCTGGTCGAACGCCTGGGTGTCCGGGTTGGCTGCCGGGAACTTGTCGTGCAGCACGCGAGAGATTGCAGCAGTCAGCGTCGTCTTACCGTGGTCGATGTGACCGATGGTGCCGATGTTGACGTGCGGCTTAGTCCGCTCGAACTTCGCCTTCGCCACTGGGGTCCTCCTCAGGACTTGAGAGTTGTACGCCGTACGACGTGCTTGCTAGCGCGGGTGGGGCTCAGCTGGGAGCTAGTCCCCGGTCATTCCCCGCGCGCCTTCTTGATGATCTCTTCCGCCACGTTGCGAGGAACCTCGGCGTAGGAGTCGAACTGCATGCTGTAGCTCGCCCGGCCCTGCGTCTTGCTGCGCAGATCGCCGACGTAGCCGAACATCTCCGACAGCGGAACCAGTGCGTTGACGATCCGGGCTCCCGAACGCTCCTCCATGGCCTGGATATGGCCACGGCGAGAGTTGAGGTCGCCGATGACCTCTCCCATGTAGTCCTCGGGCGTCGTCACCTCGACCGACATCATCGGCTCGAGAAGAACCGGGTCCGCCTTGCGGGCCGCCTCCTTGAACGCCATCGAACCGGCGATCTTGAAGGCCAGCTCCGAGGAGTCGACGTCGTGGTAGCCACCGTCGAGCAGGGTGACCTTGATGTCGACCAGCGGGTAGCCGGCCAGGATGCCGAACTCCATGGCCTCCTGGGCGCCGGCGTCGACCGAGGGGATGTACTCCCGCGGGATGCGGCCACCGGTGACCTTGTTCTCGAACTCGTAGCCGCCGTCACCCGCGCCCGTGGGCTCGATCGAGATCTGGACCTTGGCGTACTGGCCCGAACCGCCGGTCTGCTTCTTGTGGGTGTAGTCGAGGCGGTCGACCTTGCGGCGGATCGTCTCGCGGTAGGCCACCTGCGGCTTGCCGATGTTGGCCTCGACGCGGAACTCGCGCTTCATCCGGTCGACCAGCACCTCCAGGTGCAGCTCACCCATGCCGGCGATGATGGTCTGGCCGGTCTCCTCGTCGGTGCGCACCTGGAAGGTCGGGTCCTCCTCGGCGAGGCGCTGGATGGCGGTGCCGAGGCGCTCCTGGTCGCCCTTGGACTTGGGCTCGATCGCGACCGAGATGACCGGTGCCGGGAAGTTCATCGACTCGAGGATCACCGGCGCCTCGGAGCCGCACAGGGTGTCGCCGGTCGTCGTGTTCTTCAGGCCCATCACCGCGACGATCTGGCCGGCCGTGGCCCTCTCGATCTCCTCGCGCTTGTTCGCGTGCATCCGGTAGATCTTGCCGATGCGCTCCTTGTGGCCCTTGGTGCTGTTGAGCACCTGCGAGCTGGTGAGCAGCGTCCCGGAGTAGATGCGGATGTAGGTCAGCTTGCCGAGGTGCGGGTCGCTAGCGATCTTGAAGGCCAGCGTCGCCAGCGGTGCGTCCTTGTCGGGCTCGCGCAGGAGGGCCTCGTCCTCCTTGCCCACCGCGTGCCCCTCGATGGCACCGACGTCCAGCGGCGAGGGGAGGTAACGCGTGACGGCGTCGAGCATGGGCTGAACGCCCTTGTTCTTGAACGCCGAGCCGGTGACCACGGGCGTCACCTTGCTGGCCAGGGTCGCCCGGCGGATGCCGGCGATGAGCTGCGCCTCGGTGGGCTCGATGCCCTCCAGGTAGAGCTCCATCAGCGAGTCGTCGTTCTCGGCGGCCGTCTCGACCAGCCGGTCGCGCCACTCACGGGCGGCCTCGGCGTGCGACGCGGGGATCTCGACGGTGTCGAAGCTGACGCCCTTCTCCGCGTCGTCGGGCCAGAGCAGGGCCTTCATGCCGACCAGGTCGATGACGCCCCTGAAGTCGGCCTCGGTGCCCACCGGGATCTGCAGGACGAGCGGGATCGCGTTCAGGCGGGTCACGATCATCTCGACGCAGCGGTGGAACTCCGCCCCGGTGCGGTCCAGCTTGTTGACGAAGCAGATGCGCGGCACGTTGTAGCGGTCGGCCTGGCGCCAGACGGTCTCGGACTGCGGCTCGACACCCGCGACGCCGTCGAAGACGGCGACCGCCCCGTCGAGCACCCGCAGCGAGCGCTCCACCTCGACGGTGAAGTCGACGTGGCCAGGCGTGTCGATGATGTTGATGGTGTGGCCGTCCCACTCACAGGTGGTGGCGGCCGAGGTGATGGTGATCCCCCGCTCCTGCTCCTGCTCCATCCAGTCCATCGTGGCGGCGCCCTCGTGGACCTCACCGATCTTGTAGTTGATGCCGGTGTAGAACAGGATCCGCTCAGTCGTGGTGGTCTTGCCCGCGTCGATATGGGCCATGATCCCGATGTTGCGGACCCTGGCCAGGTCGATGACGGCGGTGTCGAGTGCCACGGTGTGCTCTGTCCCCTTCTTGTCGCTGTCGCGACGGTGTTGCGGCTGTCGTCTCTGTGCGGAGGTCGCCCGGCAGGGCGGCGACGGCGGTCCTACCAGCGGTAGTGCGCGAAGGCCTTGTTCGACTCGGCCATCTTGTGGGTGTCCTCACGGCGCTTGACGCTGGCGCCCAGGCCGTTGCTGGCGTCCAGCAGCTCGTTCATCAGCCGCTCGGTCATGGTCTTCTCGCGGCGCGCCTTGGAGTAGCCGACCAGCCAGCGCAGGGCCAGCGTGGTCGAGCGGCTCGGGCGGACCTCGACGGGGACCTGGTAGGTCGCGCCGCCGACCCGGCGGCTGCGGACCTCGAGAGCGGGCTTGACGTTGTCGAGCGCGCGCTTGAGCGTGATGACCGGGTCGTTGCCGCTCTTGTCACGGCAGCCCTCGAGGGCGCCGTAGACGATGCGCTCGGCGACCGAGCGCTTTCCGGCACCGAGCACCTTGTTCACCAGGGCGGTGACCAGCGGGGAGTTGTAGACCGGGTCAATGATGACCGGTCGCTTGGGGGCGGGGCCCTTGCGCGGCATCAGCTCTTCTCCTTCTTCGCGCCGTAGCGGCTGCGAGCCTGCTTGCGGTTCTTCACGCCCTGGGTGTCGAGCGACCCGCGGATGATCTTGTAACGGACGCCCGGCAGGTCCTTCACCCGACCACCGCGCACGAGCACGATCGAGTGCTCCTGCAGGTTGTGGCCGACACCGGGGATGTAGGCCGTGACCTCGATGCCCGAGGTGAGGCGCACGCGGGCGACCTTGCGCAGCGCCGAGTTCGGCTTCTTGGGGGTGGTGGTGTAGACGCGCGTGCACACGCCGCGGCGCTGGGGCGAACCCTTGAGAGCCGGCGTCTTGGTCTTCTCGACCTTGTCCTGGCGGCCCTTGCGGACCAGCTGCTGGATGGTGGGCATGAGCCGCCTTCAGTCTCCGTCTCGTGCTGGTGTGTCGTGCCGTGGTCTGGTGCTGCCGGTCGCCCGACCCCCGCGGTCGGGCGTGTCACCCGGGCCAGCCCGCGCACCGGGGTCGGCACTGCGGGAGGGTCGCGCTGTGTTGATCGCGCCTCGGTGTCCGCACCGGTGGTGCTGGCCGGTCCTGCTGGCCGGTGGTGCTGGCGGACATCGGTCTTGCGGCGCGCGCGAGGGCCCAGGGAGCCCGGGCACGGGGTGCAAGATTACCCAGCGTTCCGGCACAGGTCAAAAGCGCCCCCGCGCGACCGCTCTCCCGACGTCGCCGCAGGTCGACGCGCTATCCGGCCGGCACGGCAGAGAGGGTGCGGCACCGGGCGATGACCCGGTCCCGCACCCTCTGGCCTGCCGTGCGGTCAGCCCCGGTAGGGCCCGTAGTCGAAGTCCTCCAGCGGCACGGCCTGTCCGGACCCGGCCGAGCCGAACGGGGCGTAGTCGAACGCGCCGCCGTCGCCCTCGTAGCCGACCATCGTGTACATCGCGGCCTTCGCCGCCTCGGTGGGCTCCACCCGGATGTTGCGGTAGCGGGGCAGGCCCGTACCGGCCGGGATCAGCTTGCCGATGATGACGTTCTCCTTGAGGCCGAGCAGCGGGTCGGACTTGGCGTGGATCGCCGCGTCCGTGAGCACCCGCGTGGTCTCCTGGAAGGAGGCCGCCGACAGCCAGGACTCGGTCGCGAGCGAGGCCTTGGTGATGCCCATGAGCTCGGGGCGGCCGGAGGCAGGCGTGCCGCCCTCCGCCACCACGCGCCGGTTCTCCTCCTCGAAGCGGGTGCGCTCCGCGAGCTCACCCGGCAGCAGCTCGGCGTCACCGGACTCGATGATGGTGACCCGCTTGAGCATCTGACGGACGATGACCTCGATGTGCTTGTCGTGGATCGACACGCCCTGCGAGCGGTAGACCTCCTGCACCTCGCTGACCAGGTGCTGCTGCACGGCGCGGGGGCCGAGGATGCGCAGGACCTGCTTGGGGTCGATGGCACCGACGACGAGCTGGTCGCCCACCTCGACGTGCTGGCCGTCCTGCACCCGTAGCCGGGACCGCTTGGAGATCGGGTAGGAGACCTCCTCCGCCCCGTCGTCCGGGACGATGATGATCTCGCGCTTCTTGTCGGTCTCCTCGATGCGCACCCGACCGGAGACCTCCGAGATCGGCGCGACGCCCTTGGGCTGGCGCGCCTCGAAGAGCTCGACCACGCGGGGCAGACCGTGGGTGATGTCGTCACCCGCCACGCCGCCGGTGTGGAAGGTACGCATCGTCAGCTGCGTGCCCGGCTCACCGATCGACTGAGCGGCGATGATCCCGACCGCGTCGCCGATCTCGACCAGCGACCCGGTCGCCAGCGCGCGGCCGTAACAGGCCTGGCACACGCCCGACTCGAGCTCGCACTTGAGCACCGAGCGGACCGGGACCGTGACGACCTCGTCGCCGAACGCCTCCGCGATCTCCTCGAGGTCGACCAGCTCAATCGACGCGCCCTTCTTGAGCAGCTCGCGACCGCGCTTGGTTGCGAACTTCTTTGCCGTGACGCGGCCGACCAGGTTCTGGTTGAGCTCGCCCTCGTCGTTGCGAAGGGGCGACTCGACGTAGTCCTTGGTCTTGCAGTCGGGCGAACGGATGATCACGTCCTGCGAGACGTCGACCAGGCGCCGGGTCAGATACCCGGAGTCGGCCGTACGCAGCGCCGTGTCGGCGAGACCCTTACGGGCACCGTGGGTCGAGATGAAGTACTCGAGCACGGTCAGGCCTTCCATGAAGTTGGCCTTGATCGGACGCTCGATGATCTCGCCCTTCGGATTCGCCATCAGACCGCGCATGCCGGCGAGCTGGCGGATCTGCGAGAACGAGCCACGAGCTCCGGAGTTGGCCATCATGAAGATCGGGTTCAACTCGTCGAGGTGCTCGTACAGCGCTTCGCCGACCTCGTTGGTGGCGCGGTCCCACAGCTTGGTGACCGCGTCGTGGCGCTCTTCCTCATCCATCTCGCCGTCGCCGTACTGGCTCTCGATCGTGGCCAGCTGATCGTCGTAGCGAGCCAGGATCTCCGGCTTG
>JAVEDI010000100.1 GCA_030841035.1 Actinomycetota bacterium | reverse complement strand
AACCGCCTCCGCGTGGACCGTGACGTTGTAGGCGCCGGCTTCGGCGTAGGCCACCGCCCACCGGTCCGGATCGGTGATCATCAGGTGGCAGTCGAGCGGGATGGAGGTCGCCTTCAGCAGCGCTTCGACGACGGGCAGGCCGAGCGTGAGGTTGGGCACGAAATGTCCGTCCATCACGTCGACGTGCAGCCAGTCCGCGCCCTCGCCCGGCGCGCCCGCCACGGCTCTGGCCTCCTCACCGAGGCGGGCGAAGTCCGCGGACAGCAGGCTCGGGGCGATCATCGGATGCACGGCAGCAGGCTACGCGTGCGGGCGCCGCAGCAGACCGAGGAACATGGCGTCGGTGCCGTGCCGGTGCGGCCACAGCTGCACGTCCGGCCCCTCCCCGAGGTGGTCGACGCCGGGCAGGTGGGCCCGCGCGTCAAGGCGCTGCACCCCGCCGGCCCGGACCGCGTCGTCGACCACCACGCGCGTCTCGGCCAGGTGCGGGCTGCAGGTGACGTAGGCGACCAGGCCACCGGGGCGCACCGAGCGCAGCGCCGACGCGAGCAGCGTGCGCTGCAGGGCGGCCAGGGCCGGTACGTCGTCGGGGCGGCGCCGCCAGCGCGCCTCGGGACGCCGGCGAAGCGCACCCAGCCCGGTGCACGGTGCGTCGAGCAGCACCCGGTCGAACGTCCCTTCGCGCCACGCCGGCACCCGGCCGTCCGCGACGACGACGCCGGCGTCGGCGCCGACCGTGCGGCGGACCAGCCGCGCGCGGTGCTCGGCCAGGTCACCGGCAAGCAGCCGGGCCCCCCGCTCCCGGGCCACCGCGGCGAGCAGCCCGGCCTTGCCGCCCGGTCCGGCGCACAGGTCGAGCCAGCGCTCGTCGCGACCGTCGAGCGCAGCGGCGGCGAGCGCGAGCGCGACGAGCTGGCTGCCCTCGTCCTGCACCGCGGCCCGGCCCTGGCGCAGCGCCGGGATCGCGGCCGGGTCGCCGCCGGGCAGGGTGGCCGCCACGGGCGACCAGCGCCCCGGCCGGGCTCCGGCCGCCAGCAGCTCCTCGACCGTGGCGCGGCCCGGGCGGGCGACCAGCGACACCGACGGCGGGCTGTTGTCGGCCCGCAGCAGGGCGGCGGTCTCCTCCAGCGAGCCGCCGAGGGCGTCACGCAGCGCCGAGACGACCCAGCGCGGGTGGGAGTGCGCGACCGCGAGGTGACCTATCGGGTCCTCGTCGTAGGGTTCTGCCACCTCCGTCACCCACGCGTCCCGCGGGTGGCGCGAGACCCGGCGCAACACCGCGTTCACGAACTTCGCGCGGCCCTCGCCGAGCACGGCCCGGGCCAGCTCGACGGTGGCGCCGACCGCGGCGTGGCCGGGCACCCGCATGGCGAGCAGCTGGTGGGCCCCTAGGCGCAGCACGTCGAGCACCGGCGGGTCGACCTCGGGCAGCGGCCGGTCGACGCACGCGGCGAGGACGGCGTCGTAGAGCCCGCGCTGGCGCAGCGTCCCGTAGCCCAGCTCGGTGGCGAAGGCCGCGTCGCGCGTGTCCAGGCCCGCCGCGCCCAGCAGTGCGGGCAGTGCCAGGTTGGCGTAGGCGTCGCGCTCGTCCACCGCGCGCAGCAGGTCGAAGGCGACCCGCCGGGCGGCGTCCGGGTGCGGCCGGCGAGGTGGTCGTGGGGCCGTCACGCGAACCGCGAGCCGTCGAGGGCGCGGACGCCGCGCGCCCAGGCTTCGGCGGCCATGGGTCGTCTGCCCGGTGGGCGCACCACGCCCAGACGCACGGCGCGGCCGTCCCCGCAGCCCACGAGCACCTCGGAGCGCCCGACCCGCACGGTGGCGGGTGGAAGGCCCTCGGCGTCGAGCACGGTCACCGGACCCAGCCCGACGTGCTCGCCGTGCCACGTCGTCCAGGCGCCGGGCGCCGGCGTGCACGCCCGGACCACGCGCTGGACATGGAAGGCAGGCGCTGTCCAGTCGATGCGGGCGTCCTCGCGGGTCAGCTTGGGCGCGGCCGAGACCCCGTCGGCCGACTGCGGCGCCGCGGTGAGCGTGCCGTCCTCGAGAGCGTCCAGCGTGGCGACCAGCAGGCCGGCGCCGGCCACGGCGAGGCGCTCGAGCAGGGTGCCGCTCGTGTCGTCGGGCCGGACCGTCTCCGTGAGCAGCCCGAGCACCGGACCGGTGTCCAGGCCCTCGTCGAGCAGGAACGTCGTCGCACCGGTCACGTCGTCGCCGTGCAGCAGGGCGTGCTGCACGGGCGCCGCGCCCCGCCAGGCCGGCAGCAGTGAGAAGTGCAGGTTGACCCAGCCGAGGCGCGGGATCGCCAGCGCCTCGGGTGGCACAAGCGCGCCGTAGGCCACCACGGGTGCGGCGTCGGGCGCCAGGGCCCGCAGGGCGTCGAGCACCCCGGGGTCACGCAGCCTGCTCGCCTTGAGGACCTCGACACCGGCCTCGGTCGCGCGCGCCGCGACGGGCGAGGGTGTCAGCCGCCGCCCGCGTCCGGCCGGGGCGTCGGGGCGGGTCAGCACCCCGAGCACCTCGTGCTGCGACCCCAGCAGCGCCTCCAGCGCCGGCACGGCGACCGCTGGCGTGCCCGCGAAGACGAGCCGCACGGTGCCCGCCCCTCAGAGGGCGAGGCCCCGGGTGGCGTGCGGCGACGCCCGCACCGCCGGGACGGGCCCGCCCGACCACTCGGCCTCGCGGATCGCCTTCATGGCCAGCTTGCGCTGGGCCCGGTCCAGCCGGTCGATGAACAGGATGCCGTCGAGGTGGTCGGTCTCGTGCTGCACGCAGCGGGCGAGCAGCTCGGTGCCCTCGAGCGTGACCGGCTCGCCGTGCATGTTCTGCCCCGTGGCCCGCACGCGCCAGGCGCGCTTGGTCGGGAACGCCAGGCCAGGGAAGGACAAGCAGCCCTCGTCGTCCTCCTGCTCCTCCTCGCCGAGGTCCAGGACCGGGTTCACCAGGTGACCGAGCACGTCGTCGACGTGGTAGGTGAACACCCGAAGGCCGACGCCGAGCTGCGGCGCCGCCAAGCCAGCGCCGGGGGCGTCGAGCATGGTCTCGGTGAGGTCCTTGACCAGCGTGCGCAGCTCCTTGTCGAAGTCACGCACCGGCTCGGCCGGCGTGCGCAGCACCGGGTCGCCGAAGAGCCGGATGGCCTGGACGGGCACGAGCCCTCCTCGGGGATGTGGGCGCCGACGGGAGGGCGCTGGGGACCCTGGCCATTCTACGGACCGGCGCGAGCCCGCCGCGCGCTGCGGCCAGGGAGCTGACGCCCGGTGCCCCTCAGCCGAGCAGGCCGAGGCGGGTCAGGTCGGCGCGCAGCCGGGCGGCGTCGGTGAAGAGCAGCCCGATGAACCCGAGACGCCGGGCGGCGTCGACGTTGGTCGGCGCGTCGTCGACGAACACCGTGGCGCGCGGGTCGAGGGAGTAGCGCTCGAGCAGCACCTCGAAGATGGCCTCGTCGGGCTTGGCGACCCGCTCCTGGCCCGACACGACGATCCCCTCGAACCGGTCGAGGAACGCGAACCGCCGCCGCGCAGCCGGGAAGGTCTCGGCCGACCAGTTGGTGAGCGCCAGCAGCCGGGTGCCGCCCTCGGCGAGCTCGTCCAGCAGCGCGACGCTGCCGCTGACCTCTCCGGCCAGCGCCTCGTCGTGGCGGTGCGGGTAGGCCTCGATCAGCTCCCGGCGGTGCGGGTGGCGCCCGGCCAGCTCCTCGACCGCCGCGGCCCAGCCGCGCCCGGCGTCCTGCTCCCGGTTCCAGGCGTGGAAGCCGATCTCCTCGAGGAAGCGGTCGACCTCGTGCTCGGGCAGCAGCCGGCGGTAGAGGTAGCGCGGGTCCCAGTCGAGCAGCACGCCGCCCAGGTCGAAGACCACGGTGCTCGGCCGGGCAACGGCGGGCAGGCTCACCTCAGGCCAGCTCTCGGGGGTCCACCTGGACCCGCACCGAGCCGGCGTCCTTGTGTGCGCTGCGTACACCGGCCGCGGCGTACAGGGCACGGGCCAGCTCCCGCCCGCGGGTGCGGGGCAGGCGCAGCAGCAGCCGCTCGGCCTCCTCGGCGCCGGCCGCCACCGGCGGGGCGCCGCGGACCGGCACGGGACCGAGCACCTCCGCCCCCTCGGGCAGCCGGGCTGCCTCGAGGAAGCGCTCCAGCACCTGCGGCGCGCCGGTCAGCGAGGCGAGCGCCGCGGCCGGTGGCAGCCGCAGCGCCGTGCGCTCGGCCAGCTCCCGCTCCGCGAAGGTGACCGGGTCCCAGCGCACCAGCGCCTGCACGGCCCGCGACCCGGGGTCGGCAACCACCACCACCTGCCCGCCGTCGGCGGCCGGCCTGACCAGCGCCGCGGCCGCCAGCCACCGGCGCAGCGTCTCCTCGCCGACCCGCAGGTCGGGCCGGTTCAGCAGCGCCCACCCGTCGAGCAGCAACGCCGCCGCGTAGCCGCCGGCCGCGACCGGCTCGGCGCCGGGCGTGGCGACCACGAGCGACGGTGCGCCGGACACGGTCGCCAGCACCGTGTCGCCACCTGAGGTACGGACGGTGCTGCCGGGGAACGCCCGGCCCAGCTCCTCGGCGGTGCGGGACGCGCCCACGCTGGTGGCCCGCACGCGCCGGCCGCCGCAGGACGCGCACGCCCACCCCGCCGAGGGGCGCCCGCACCAGCCGCAGCTGGGCGCTCCGCCGGGTGCCCGCGTACCGAGCGGCCCCGCGCAGGCGTGACAGCGGGCGGGCGCGCGGCAGCCGGCGCAGGCCAGCCCGGGCAGGTAACCGGCCCGGGGCACCTGCACGAGGACCGGCCCCCGGGCGAGGGCCGCACCAGCGGTGCGCCAGGCCAGGCTCGGTAGCCGCGCCGCGCGGGCCTGGGCGTCGGTGGCGAGCTCGGCGTCGTCACCGGCCACCTGCACCCGCGGCGCCGTACGTCGCACCGTCGTGCGGGACGCGGTCAGCGACCGGGCCCACCCCGAGCAGACCAGCGCCGCGCCCTCGGCGGTGCGCGCATGCCCGCCGACCAGCAGGCCGGCATGCTCGAGGCCCGCGCGCAGCCCGAGCACCTCGCGCACGTGCGGGTAGGGCGCGCGCGGCTCGGCGTGCAGGTCGTCCCCGTCGTCCCACACGACGAACAGCCCCGGGTCGACCACCGGTGCGAACATGGCGGCGCGCGTGCCCACCACCACGCGCACCTGGCCCCGGCGCAGGGCGAGCCAGCGCCGGTAGCGCGCTTCAGGTCCGAGGTCGGCCGTGACCACGACGTGTGCCTCGGGACCCAGGGCGCCGGTGAGGGCCGCGTCCACCCGAGCCACGTCACGCAGGTCGGCGACGACGACGACGCTGCCGCGTCCGCCGGCCGCAGCCGCCGCAGCGGCGCGGGCCACCTCGGCGGGCCAGCGGTCACCGGGCAGCGCGCTCCAGACGGCGCGCGGCGAACGACCGGTGGCCAGAGCGCTCAGGAAGGCCCGACCGCCGTCGTAGTCGGCCCAGCCGCCGGGGTCGGGGGCTGCCGGTACCGGAGGCTCCCGCGGGACCACGGCGGCCTTCTCGGCCCTGGCGTGGCGTGGGGGGACGGCCAGGCGCAGGACGTCGCCGACGGTCCCGGCGTAGCGGTCGGCCACGGACCGCGCCAAGGTCGCGATGGCCGGCGTCAGCACCGGCTCCGGCGAGACCACCTTGTGCAGCCGGGCCAGCCGCCCCCGGTGGGCGGTGTGCCCGCAGCGCTCGAGCAGGAAGCCGTCGACCAGTCGCCCCGAGAAGCGCACCCGGACCCGGACGCCGGGCTGCGCGACGGCGTCCAGGGCGGCCGGCACCGCGTAGTCGAAGGGCCGGTCGAGGTGCGGCAGGGGCACGTCGACCAGGACGCGGGCGACCGGGTCGCTCGTGGCGAGCTCCGCGTCGCCCGTTTCGGCCTGCTCGGCGGGTGCGGGCCGCTGGGCAGCGGAGCCCGCTCGGGACCGGCGGCGCGGGCCGGCCAGCAGCGCCAGCTGCTCGATCGGCTCGCCGGTCCCGGTCACTGCCCCATCCCACCAGACCCCTACGACCCAACCCCGCCGCTGTCGCGGGCCACGCGGCGGCGAGCGCCGCGAGGGTCAGGCGCGGGCGGCGGACTGCAGGGCGTCGACGCGGTCGGTGCGCTCCCAGGTGAAGTCGGGATTGTCCCGCCCGAAGTGGCCGTAGGCCGCGGTCTGGCCGTAGATGGGCCGCAGCAGGTCGAGGTCGCGGATGATCGCGGCGGGCCGCAGGTCGAACACGTCGGTGACCGCCGACTGGATGCGCTCGGTGGGCACCGTCTCGGTGCCGAAGGTCTCGACGAACAGACCCACCGGATGCGCCTTGCCGATCGCGTAGGCCACCTGCACCTCACAGCGGCGGGCCAGCCCCGCCGCCACGACGTTCTTGGCCACCCAGCGCATCGCGTACGCCGCGGAGCGGTCCACCTTCGAGGGGTCCTTGCCCGAGAAGGCGCCGCCACCGTGGCGGGCCATGCCGCCGTACGTGTCCACAATGATCTTGCGGCCGGTCAGTCCGGCGTCGCCCATGGGGCCGCCGATCTCGAAGCGGCCGGTCGGGTTGACCAGCAGCCGGTAGCCCTCGGAGTCGATCTCGACCCCGTCCAGCACCGGCTTGACGACCTGCTCGGCGATGTCGGGCTGCAGCATCGCCTCGAGGCCGATGTCGGCGGCGTGCTGGCTGGACACGACCACGGTGTCGAGCCGGACCGCGCGGTTGCCGTCGTACTCGATGGTCACCTGGGTCTTGCCGTCGGGCCGCAGGTAGGGCACCGCCCCGTCCTTGCGCACCGCGGACAGCTGCTGCGCCAGCCGGTGGGCGAGCGCGATCGGGAGCGGCATCAGCTCGGGCGTGTCGTCGCAGGCGTAGCCGAACATCAGGCCCTGGTCGCCGGCGCCCTGGCGGTCGAGCGGGTCCTCGACGCTCTGCCCGGTGCGGGCCTCGTGCGCCGCGTCGACCCCCTGGGCGATGTCCACCGACTGGGCGCCGATCGAGATCGAGACCCCGCAGGAGTGCCCGTCGAAGCCCTTGGCCGAGGAGTCGTAGCCGATGTCCAGGATGCGCTTGCGCACGATCGCGGGGATGTCGACGTACCCGCCCGTGGTGACCTCACCGGCGACGTGCACCTGCCCGGTCATGATCAGGGTCTCGACGGCGACGCGGCTGGTGGAGTCCTGCGCGAGCATGGCGTCGAGGATCGAGTCGCTGATCTGGTCGGCGATCTTGTCGGGGTGACCCTCGGTCACGGACTCCGAGGTGAACAAGCGGCGGGACACAGGACTCCTTGAGGGGTACGACGACGAGCCGGGGCAGTCTAGCCGGGCGACGCGGAGGGCTCGGTCCTCCACCTCGCCGCCACGAGGTCCCACACCGCGTCGGCGAGGGCCTCCTTGGGTCCATGGGGTACGTCGACCTCGGTGCCGTCAGCACCCAGGACGACGGCGGCGTTGTCGGGGCCTTCGAAGCCCCGGTCGTGGCCTACCTCGTTGACGACCAGCAGGTCCGCGCCCTTGGCCGCCAGCTTGGCGCGGCCGTGGCTGAGGACGTCACCGGTCTCGTCGCCGGTTTCGGCGGCGAACCCGACGACGACCTGGCCATCATGGGGGCGCGCGGCAAGCTCCGCGAGCACGTCCGGATTGCGGACGAGGGCCACCGGCGCCGGGTCGCCCGCGCTCTTCTTGATCTTGGTGTCGCGTTGCTCGGCCGGCCGGAAGTCGGCAACCGCGGCCGCCATGACCACCGCGTCGGCGTCCGCGGCCGCCTCGAGCACCGCCGCACGCAGCTGCTGCGCCGACACGACCCGCACCACCGCGGCGCCCGCCGGGTCGGGCAGCGCCACGTTCGCCGCGACGAGCGTGACGCGCGCGCCGCGGGCCAGCGCCGTCTCGGCGAGCGCGTAGCCCTGGCGCCCGGAGGAACGGTTGCCGAGGAAGCGCACCGGGTCGAGGTGCTCGCGGGTGCCGCCGGCGGAGACCACGACGTGGCGACCGACCAGGTCCGTGCCCGCGGCGGGTCCGGGCCCGGCGAGCAGCCGCAGACAGGCCGCGAAGATGGCCTGGGGCTCCGGCAGCCGCCCCGGCCCGGAGTCGGCACCGGTCAGCCGCCCGACCGCCGGGTCGAGCACGACCGCCCCCCGCTTGCGCAGGGTCGCGACGTTGGCCTGCGTGGCGGGGTGCTGCCACATCTCGGTGTGCATGGCCGGCGCCAGCAGCACCGGAGCCCGGGTGGTGAGCAACGTGCTGGTGAGCAGGTCGTCGGCGAGGCCGGCGGCGGCCCTGGCCAGCAGGTCAGCCGTGGCCGGGGCGACGACCACGAGGTCCGCCTGCTGCCCGACGCGCACATGGGGCACCTCGTGCACGTCACCCCAGACCTCGGCCGTGACAGGTCGCCCGGACAGCGCCGCCCAGGTGGGCGCGCCGACGAACTCCAGCGCCGAGCGGGTGGGGACCACCCGCACGTCGTGCCCGCTCTCGGTGAGCAGCCGCAGCAGCTCCACGGCCTTGTAGGCGGCGATGCCGCCGGCGACGCCGAGCACGACCCGGAGGGCCTGCGACGCCTGTGCCGACGCCGGCGTGGTCATCGCGACGGGGCCCCGGTGGGTTAGGCCGGCTCGATGGGCTCGGCGGTGAGCAGGCCTTCGTTGATCTCTCGCATGGCGATCGAGAGCGGCTTCTCGTGCACGTGCGTCTCGACGAGCGGCCCGACGTACTCGAGCAGGCCCTCTCCCAGCTGCGAGTAGTAGGCGTTGATCTGACGGGCCCGCTTCGCGGCGTAGATGACCAGGCTGTACTTGGAGTCGGTCGCGGCGAGCAAGTCGTCGATCGGAGGGTTGATGATGCCCTCGGGCGCGGAGGCGGTGCCAGCCACGGATGACCTTCCGGTTGGACGACGGGGTGAGGGCGACCCACGTGCCCGCGAGCCGGACGTGCCGCTCGAGTCAGGCGGAGTCGCCGATTCCCCACAAGGTTAGCAGGCGCCGCGCGACGTCCTGCACGTTCGTATTGACCAGCGTGACGTCGAACTCCGCCTCGGCGGCCAGCTCCTCCCGCGCGGTCGCCAGCCGCCGGTCGATCACCTCGGGCGCTTCGGTGCCACGGCGGGTCAGCCGGCGGACCAGCTCGTCCCAGCTGGGCGGGGACAGGAAGACGAGCAGGGCGTCGGGCACGCTTCGGCGCACCTGTCGGGCGCCCTGCAGCTCGATCTCGAGCAGCACGGGCACCCCAGCGGCCAGCCGCTGCTCGACGGCGGCACGGGGGGTGCCGTAGCGGTGACCGGAGAACTCGGCCCACTCCAGCAGCCCGTCCTCGGCGACGAGCCGGTCGAACTGCTCGTCGGTGACGAACTGGTAGTGGACGCCGTCGACCTCGCCCGGCCGGGGGAAACGCGTCGTGACCGAGACCGAGAGCCAGATCTCGCGGTGGTGGGCGCGCAGCTGGCGCACGACCGTGCTCTTGCCGACCCCCGAGGGTCCGGAGAGCACCAGCAGGCGGGGGCTGGCCGGTGCCGGGGGCGCCGCCCCGGTGGGCTCGGCGGCCGTCTCCTCCGCCGCCTGCACCGGCTCAGGCACGCGGGCGCATAACCGCCCCGGTACGGCGGTGGGGCATCAGGCGCTGCCGCCGAACTCCCGCTCGAGGGCGGCCAGCTGCTGCGCGCCGAGACCCCGGACCCGACGGCTCTCGGAGATGCCGATCTCTTCCATGATCTTTCGGGCCCGGACCTTGCCGACGCCCGGCAGCGCCTCGAGAACGGCAGAGACCTTCATCTTGCCGACGATGTCGTTGTCGCGGCCCTCCTTGAGCACCTCCACGAGCGACGCGCCGGAGTGCTTCAGGCGGTTCTTGACCGCGGCCCGCTCGCGCCGCGCGATCGCGGCCTTCTCGAGGGCGGCAGCCCGTTGTTCGGGAGTGAGAGGGGGCAGGGCCACAGCAGGTCACCTCGGGCTCGAGCACCAACAGGAGTTGCGATGGAACCTAGCGACTTCACGTGCCCCGGGGCAATGTGGGTCACCCGATCATCGGCCGTAACTGCCCGAAACGATGACCATCGCAGCAGCGCGGAACCCTTTGCGTTACATGGAGTTCTCGCACCCGCGGATGCCGCGTCGTCGCCCTACGACGAGGCGACCGGTTGCCTGCGTCACACCGTGGTCAACGGCGCTCTGCACGATCACCGACGAGGCTTGCCGCGATCTCGCGCGCTGCCGCACCCGGATCAGGCGCGGCCGTGATGGGTCGCCCGATCACCAGCAGGTCGGCGCCGTTGGCCAGCGCCGTCTGCGGCGTGGAGACCCGCGACTGGTCGCCGCCTGCCGCCCCGGCAGGTCGCACGCCGGGCGTGATCAGCACCACGTCGTCACCGACCTCGCGACGCACCTCGGCGACCTCCTGCGGGGAGCAGACCAGTGCGCGGGCGCCCGCGCCGACGGCGAGCACCGAGAGCCGGCGTACGGCGTCGCGGGCCGGCCCCCGGATGCCCACGGCGGCGAGGTCGGCCTCGTCCAGGGACGTGAGGACGGTGACGCCGACGACGCGGGTGTCCCCCACCGCGTCGACCGCGGCGCGGACCATGTCTGCCCCGCCGGAGGCGTGCACCGTGAGGTACGTGGGCGCGAGCGCGGCGACCGAGCGAGCCGCTCCGGCGACGGTGTTCGGGATGTCGTGCAGCTTGAGGTCGAGGAACAGGTCACGTCCGCCGCAGGCCTCGCGGGCCCGGTGGACGGCGTCCGCGCCGTCGCGCAGGTAGACCTCCAGCCCGATCTTGACCGTGCTGACGTAGGGGCCCACGGCGCTCGCCCAGCCCAGCGCGGTGTCGAGGTCGGGAGCGTCCAGGGCGACTGCCACCGGAGCGAGGCCGGTCGCGGGTGTGGGTGGGCTCATGTGGTGCGGTCCGTGCGGTGGGCGTAGCCGACGGCGTCCGCGGCCCGCCCGAAGCCGCGGGCGGAGAGGGCCTCGCGCAGCTCGCGCAGCACCCGGACGGGGGCGCCCGGGTCACCGAAGACGGCGGTGCCCACCGACACCGCGCAGGCACCGGCGAGCATCAGCTCGAGCGCGTCGAGCCCGCTGCGCACCCCGCCCATGCCGATGATCGGCACGTCGGGCAGCGCGGCGTGCACCTGCCAGATGCAGCGGACCGCGACCGGCTTGATCGCCGGCCCGGACAGGCCGCCGGTGACCCCGGCGAGGACCGGCCGCATGGTGTCCAGGTCCAGCGCCATGCCCAGCAGCGTGTTGATCATGGAGAGGCCGTCGGCGCCCGCGTCGACGCAGGCCCGGGCGATCGCGACGATGTCGGTCACGTCCGCGGAGAGCTTGGCGAAGACCGGCACCCCGGGGGCGGTGCGGGCGCGGACCGCGCTCACGACAGCCGCGGCGGCACCGGCGTCGCAGGCGAAGACCAGGCCCCGGTTGGCGACGTTGGGGCAGGAGATGTTGACCTCCAGCGCCGCGAGGCCTGCCGCGCCGCGCAGCCGCCCGGCCAGCTCGGCGTACTCCTCGACGCTCCCCCCGGCGATGGACACCACGGCGCGGGCGCCGTGCTCGTGCAGCCAGGGCAGGTCGTGGGCGAGGAACGCGTCGATGCCCGGACCCTGCAGGCCGATCGAGTTCAGCATGCCGCTGGGCGTCTCGGCCATCCGCGGCGTCGCCCGCCCCGACCTCGGCTCCAGCATGATCGACTTGGTCACGACGGCACCGAGCGCGGCGACGTCGAAGAACTGCTGGAGCTCCCGGCCGGCGGCGGCGCAGCCCGAGGCGGTGAGCACCGGGTTGGGCAGCTCGACGGAGGCCAGCCGCGTGGCCAGGTCGTAGCGCGGCTCGGCGGTGCGCTCCGGGGCCGGCACGGTCCGCACGGAGAACCGGGCCACGGGGCCGCCCATCAGTGCGCCGCCGCCGGGGCGCCGTAGGTGTCGTCGGGGACGGTGCCGACGTCCTCCCAGCGCACCGCCTCGCCCCGGAACACCGGGCCTTCCACGCAGGAGCGCACCATCCGGGTCATGCCGTCCTCGTCGCGGACCGGCAGCACGCAGGTCATGCAGACGCCGATCCCGCAGGCCATCGACTCCTCGACGGCGCACTGGGCGGTCACGCCGCGGTCGGCGCAGACCCGGCTGACGGCCTGCAGCATGGCCATCGGCCCGCAGGCGTAGACCACGTCGGTGCCGGCCCGCTCCATGACCTGGGCGAGCACGTCGGTCACCCGCCCGCGCAGGCCGGTGCTGCCGTCGTCGGTGGTGATGGCGACCGTCGACGCCATCCGCTTGGCGTCCAGGGCACCGAAGAGCCGCTGCTCGCTGCCCGCGCCCAGCACGAAGTCGACGCGGCTGCCGCGGGACCGCAGCGTCTCGGCCAGGCCGAACAGCGGCGCGCTGCCATAGCCGCCGCCGACCAGGGTCGCGCTGACCGGCTCGCGCGGCAGGGCGAAGGGGCGACCCAGCGGACCCACGACGTCGACCGGGGAGTGCGGCTGCTGCCGGGCCAGCCACTCGGTGCCCGGGCCGCGGGCCGCGAAGACGATCTCCACGGTGCCGCCGTAGACACCCGTGCTGCTCACCCGGTAGATCGAGAAGGCGCGGCGCAGCAGGAGGGCGGTGTCGGGCCCGCCGACGGCCAGAGCCACGAACTGCCCCGGGCGGGTCTGCTCGGCGATGCCGGGCGCCACCAGCGAGAGGTGGTGGTAGGCGCCGACCCGGCGGGTCGTGAGGACCTCGCCGTGCACCTGCACCGGCCGGCTGGTCGCCTCCGTCACGCGAGATCCCCTCGGGCAGCCGCGGTCCACTCCTGCACGGACCGTACGCCGAGGGCGCCCTGGCCCAGCGCCTCGATGCCGTGCACGGCGGCGCCGAGCTCCTGCACGGTCGTGATGATCGGGCAGTCCATCGCGATGGCGGCCGAGCGGATCTCGTACCCGTCGACCCGAGCGTCACGTCCGGTCGGCGTGTTGACCACCATGTCGACCTCACCGGCGAGGATGCGGTCGACCACGGTCGGCTCCCCCCCGGCACCGCGCCCGGTGCTGTGCTTGCGCACGACCGTGGCCTGGATGCCGTTGCGGCGCAGCACGTCGGCGGTGCCCTCGGTGGCCATGATCTCGAAGCCGAGGTCGGCCAGCCGCTTGACCGGGAAGATCATCGCCCGCTTGTCCCGGTTGGCCACGGTCACGAAGACGGTGCCCTTCGTGGGCAGCCCGCCGTAGGCCGCCGCCTGGGACTTGGCGAACGCGGTGCCGAACGACGAGTCGATGCCCATCACCTCGCCGGTGGAGCGCATCTCCGGGCCCAGGATGTGGTCGACACCGCGGCCCTCGACGGTCCGGAACCGCTTGAAGGGCAGGACCGCCTCCTTGACGGCGACCGGAGCGTGCGGGGCGTGCGACCAGCCGGCGCCCTGGCCCTCGGGCGGCAGCAGCCCCTCCGCCCGCAGCTCGGCCACGGTGGCCCCGAGCATGACCCGCGCCGCGACCTTGGCCAGCGGCACCCCTGTGGCCTTGGACACGAACGGCGCGGTCCGCGACGCTCGCGGATTGGCCTCCAGGACGTACAGCACGTCGGCGGCCAGCGCGAACTGCACGTTGAGCAGCCCGCGCACGCCGAGCCCGCGCGCGAGCGCCTCGGTACAGGCCCGCACCCGGGCGACCTCCTCGCGGCCCAGCGTGACCGGCGGCAGGACGCACGCCGAGTCGCCGGAGTGGATGCCGGCCTCCTCGATGTGTTCCATGACGCCGCCGAGGAAGAGCTCGGCACCGTCGAAGACCGCGTCGACGTCGATCTCGATGGCGTCGTCGAGGAACCTGTCGACCAGCACCGGCCGGTCGTGCGACACCTCGGTCGCCTCGGCCATGTACGTCGCGAGCTGCTCGTCGTCGTAGACGATCTGCATGCCGCGCCCGCCCAGGACGTAGGACGGGCGGACGAGCACCGGGTAGCCGATCTCGGCGGCGGCGCGCCGCGCACCGTCGTACGACGTCGCGGTGCCGTGCTTGGGCGCGACCAGCCCCGCGTCGGCGAGCACCCCGCCGAAGGCCGCCCGGTCCTCCGCGAGGTGGATGGCCTCGGGCGTGGTGCCCACGATGGGGACGCCGGCCTCCTTCAGCCGCCGGGCCAGCCCCAGCGGCGTCTGGCCACCCAGCTGCACGATCACGCCCACGACCGGGCCGGCCTGCTGCTCGGCGTGCACGACCTCCAGCACGTCCTCGAGCGTGAGCGGCTCGAAGTAGAGCCGGTCGGAGGTGTCGTAGTCGGTCGAGACGGTCTCGGGGTTGCAGTTGACCATCACGGTCGCGTAGCCCTGCTCGCGCAGAGCGAAGCTCGCGTGCACGCAGGAGTAGTCGAACTCGATGCCCTGCCCGATGCGGTTGGGGCCGCTGCCGAGGATGATCACCGCAGGCTTCGTGCGGGGGGCGACCTCGGTCTCCTCGTCGTAGGAGGAGTAGTGGTAGGGCGTGGTGGCCGCGAACTCCGCGGCGCAGGTGTCGACCGTCTTGAACACCGGCCGGATGCGCAGGGCGTGGCGCACCCCCCGCACGACGTCCTCCGGCATGCCCCGCAGGCGGCCGATCTGCACGTCGGAGAAGCCGTGGCGCTTGGCCCGGCGCAACAGGTCCGGGTCCAGGTCGGGGGCGTCGCGCAGCTCCTGGGCCACCTCGTCGAGCAGGGCCAGCTGGTCGAGGAACCACGGGTCGATGCCGGTCGCCGCGTTCAGCTGCCCGACCGTGGCGCCGGCCTGCAGCGCCTGCTGCACCACGCGCAGCCGCCCGTCGTGCGGGACGGCGCAGCGGCTGAGCAGGGCCTCGACGTCCTGCCCGCTCACGGCGTCGGGCCCGGCGCCGTCGGGCCGCGCGGGCCCCCAGTCGAAGGGCGCGTTGCGGTCCTCGAGGGAGCGCAGCGCCTTCTGCAGCGCCTCGGTGAAGTTCCGCCCGATCGCCATGGCCTCGCCGACGCTCTTCATGTGCGTCGTGAGGCGCGGGTCGGCCCCTGGGAACTTCTCGAAGGCGAACCGCGGCACCTTGACCACGACGTAGTCCAGCGTGGGTTCGAAGGAGGCCGGCGTCTCGCGGGTGATGTCGTTGGGGATCTCGTCGAGGGTGTAGCCGATGGCGAGCTTGGCGGCGATCTTGGCGATCGGGAACCCCGTGGCCTTGGAGGCGAGAGCGCTCGACCGTGACACGCGCGGGTTCATCTCGATCACGATGACCCGGCCGGTGCCGGGCTCGACCGCGAACTGGATGTTGCAGCCCCCGGTGTCGACCCCGACCGCCCGGATGACGTCGATGGAGATGTCGCGCAGCCGCTGGTACTCACGGTCGGTGAGGGTCATCGCCGGCGCCACCGTGATCGAGTCGCCGGTGTGCACGCCCATCGGGTCGAGGTTCTCGATCGAGCAGACGACCACGACGTTGTCGGTGCGGTCGCGCATCAGCTCGAGCTCGTACTCCTTCCAGCCCAGGATCGACTCCTCCAGCAGCACCTCGGTGGTGGGGCTGGCCTGCAGGCCGGCCTCGCCCATCCGACGGAGCTCGGTCTCGTCGCGGGCCAGGCCGGAGCCCGAGCCGCCCATGGTGAACGAGGGCCGCACGACCAGCGGGTAGCCGAGCTCCTCGGCCGCGGCCAGGCAGTCCTGCATCGTGTGGGCGATGAGGCTGCGCGCCGACTCGGCCCCGATCTGCTCGACGATCCCCTTGAACCGCTGGCGGTCCTCCCCCGCCTCGATGGCATCGACGTTGGCGCCGATGAGCTCGACGCCGTACTCCTCGAGGACGCCCGCTTCGTGCAACGCCATCGCGGTGTTGAGCGCCGTCTGCCCGCCGAGGGTGGCCAGCAGGGCGTCCGGCCGCTCCTTCTCGATGACCTTGGCGACGATCTCGGGGGTGATCGGCTCGATGTACGTCGCGTCGGCGAACTCCGGGTCGGTCATGATCGTGGCGGGGTTGGAGTTGACCAGCACGACCCGGATGCCCTCGTCCTTGAGCACCCGGCAGGCCTGGGTGCCGGAGTAGTCGAACTCGGCGGCCTGCCCGATCACGATCGGGCCGCTGCCCAGGAGCATGATCCGCTGGATGTCGTCGCGGCGCGGCATCCGACTACGCGGCGGCCCGGATCGCGTCCAGGAACCGGTCGAACAGGTACAGCGCGTCGTGCGGGCCGGGCCCGGCCTCCGGGTGGTACTGGACCGTGGAGCCCTCGACGTCGAGCAGGGTCAGACCCTCGACGGTGCGGTCGTAGAGGTTGAGGTGGGTGAGCTGGGCGGCGCCGAAGTCGGTGTCCCAGCGCACGGGCTCGTCGCCGGGGATCGTGCGCTCGCCGTCCGGGCCCAGGACGGCGAAGCCGTGGTTCTGGCTGGTGATCTCGATCCGGCCGGTCGTCAGGTCCTTGACCGGGTGGTTGGCGCCGCGGTGGCCGAAGGGGAGCTTGAACGTCTCCAGCCCCACCGCCCGGCACAGGAGCTGGTGGCCGAGGCAGATGCCGAACACCGGGCGCTTGCCCACCAGGCCGCGCACCGTGTCGACGATGTGGTCCAGCGCGGCGGGGTCGCCGGGGCCGTTGGCCAGGAAGTAGGCGTCGGCGTCGCGGGCCAGCAGGTCCTCGGCGGTGGCGGAGCAGGGATGCAGCTCCACCCGCGCGCCCCGGAGCACGAGGTTGGCCACGATCGAGGACTTGATCCCGGTGTCGATGGCCGCGACGAGCGGGCCGTCGCCGCTGCCGTGCTCGGTCATCGCGTCGGGGGTGACCTCCCGCGCCAGGTCGCGGCCGTCCATCGGCGGCTCGGCCTCCACGAGCGCGCGGGCCTCGGAGTCCGGCACCGACGCCGGGAACACGCCCCCGCGCATCGCGCCCCGGTCGCGGATGTGGCGGACCAGCGCGCGGGTGTCGACCCCGGTGATGGCCGGGACGTCGCAGTCGGTCAGCCAGTCCAGCCACCCGCGCTCGGCGCCGGGCGCGTCCTCGCGGTTCACGGCGGCGCGCATGATCACGGCCCGCGCGTGGACGCGGTCGGACTCCATCGCCTCCGCGCTGACCCCGTAGTTGCCGACGTGGGGCTGGGTGAAGGTGATGATCTGCCCGGCGTAGGAGGGGTCGGTGACCGACTCCTGGTAGCCGGACATCGCGGTGTTGAACACGACCTCGCCCGTGACCGGGCGCTCGGCCGCGCACAGCTCGCCGTCGAAGCGGGTTCCGTCCTCGAGGAGCACGTAGCCGGGCGTCATCGCGGCCGCCGGAAGATCGTCGTGGACCCGGCCGTCACTTGACCAGAGCCTGGATCGTCTTGAACTCCGGCGTCCCGGCCTCGCCGACCAGCTCGAACAGCGCCATCTCGGTGGAGGTCACCCAGGCGCCGGAGCGCTCCATCTTCTCCAGGCCCAGGCGGCGGTTCAGCGCCGTGCGCGACGACGTGGCGTCGGCGGCCACGTGCACCTCGACGCCCGCGTCGAGCAGGTCCTGCACCGTCTGCTGGACGCACACGTGGGTCTCGATCCCGCACACCAGCGCCTGGTCACGCCCACCGAGGTCGAACCCGTCGGCCCGCGCCGCCGAGAACACGGTCTTGGGATGGCGCGCCACGCCGTCCAGGTGCTCGGCCACCTCGGGAACGGTCTCCCCCAGGCCCTTCGGGTACTGCTCGGTCACCACCACCGGCAGGCCGAGCGCGCGGGCGCCCTGGGCGAGCACCCCGGCGTTCGCGGCCACGGTGTCGAACTCGCCGACGGCCGGCCGGAAGGCCTCCTGCACGTCCACCACGACCAGGGCCGCGCGCTCGCGGTCCAGCACCCGGCTCACGCGGCGACCTCCATCCGGCGGAAGGCGATATCGCCGCCGGCCAGGGTCAGCAGGACGCGCCCGCGCAGCGTGCGCCCCGCGAAGGAGGAGTTCTCGGACTTGCTCTCCCAGCCCGACTCGCCGGCCTGCCACTCGGCGTCCAGGTCGACGAGCACCAGATTGGCCGGCTCGCCCGCCGCCACCCGCGGAGTGGGCAGGTCGAACAGCGCGGCGCCGGCGGTCATCCGCTCCAGGAGCAGGTCCAGACCGAGCACCCCGGGCACGACCAGGTCGGTGTACAGCGCGGCGAAGGCGGTCTCCAGCCCGGTGGTGCCCATCGGGGCCTCCTCGAACGGGACCTCCTTCTCGTGGTTCGCGTGCGGCGCGTGGTCGGTGGCCACGCAGTCGATCGTCCCGTCGCGCAGCCCCTCGATCAGCGCCTGGCGGTCGCGCTCGGAGCGCAGCGGCGGGTTCATCTTGAAGCGGGTGTGCAGCTCCTGCTCGCGCAGG
>JAVEDI010000068.1 GCA_030841035.1 Actinomycetota bacterium | reverse complement strand
GACGATCAGGCCGACGCCGTCGACCAGGTCGGGCCGGTGCGCGCCCAGGCCGCCGGCGAGGGTGGCGATCCCGGCGCCGCTGACGCCCGCGGCGCCCTTGGAGGCGATCATCATGAACAGCAGCAGCGAGATCTGCTCGCCGATGGCCAGTGGCTTGCCCATGGCCTCGCCGACGAACAGCGACGCCATGGTCAGGTAGATCGCGGTGCCGTCGAGGTTGAACGAGTAGCCGGTCGGCACCGTGATGCCGACGACCGGGCGGGAGACCCCGAGGTGTTCCATCTTGGCGATCAACCGCGGCAGGGCCGTCTCCGAGGAGGAGGTCGAGACGATGAGCAGGAACTCGCGGCCGAGGTAGCGCAGCAGCCGCAGGATGTTCATGCCGGCGGCCAGCCGCAGCACCGCGGCGAGCACCACGCCGACGAACAGCGCGCAGGTCGCGTAGAACGCGAACATGATGACGGCCAGGCTCTTGAGCGCGTCGAGGCCCGCCGAGCCCACCACCGCCGCCATCGCGCCGAAGGCGCCGATCGGCGCGAGCCACATGATCATCGCGAGCATCCTGAAGACGAGTCGCTGGATGTGCCCGATACCGACGAGCACGGGCTCGCCCGCCCGCCCCAAGGCCTGTACGGCGAACCCCACGAGGAGTGCGACGAGCAAGGTCTGCAGGACCTCACCCTCGGTGAACGCCGACACCAGCGTCGTGGGGATGATGCCCAGCAGGAAGTCCACCGTGCCGCCGCCGGCCTCGCCGGCGGCCGCCTTGCCGGCCTTGGAGACCTCGTCGCTGAGGTTCAGGCCGGAGCCCGGGTCGAGCAGGTTGCCCACGAGCAGGCCGATGATCAGCGCGACCGTCGACATCACGACGAAGTACCCGAGCGCCAGTCCGCCCACCCGGCCGACCTGTGTCGCGCGGCGTACCGAGCCGACGCCGAGCACGATGGTGCAGAAGATGATCGGGCTGATCATCATCCTGATCATGGCCACGAAGCCGTCACCCAGCGGCTTGAGCCGTTCGGCGTCGGCTCCGAAGATGAAACCGACCGCGATGCCGAGAGCGACGGCGGCGATGACCGCGATGTAGAGCCAGTGGGTGCGGTCGCGGCGACCGCCGGCGGCTTCGGGAGCCGCACCGTCGGGTAGTCCGGACGTGGCCATGGCAGGGTCCTTCCGTGGGACGGTGGTCACGGGAGGGCACTACCCCGCGACGGCGCCTTCGCCACCTCAACCCGTGGCCAAGATCAGCTGGCGGCCGGGGGCACGGCGTCAGTCGGGCTGGTCACCCTTCGCGCGATCGGCGAGGTAGCGCTCGAGCTCGGCGCCGAGCTCGTCGGCCGTCGGGAAGCCGCCGCCGCGACCGGCGAGCAGGTCGCCACGGCCGCTGCCGCCGACGTACGCGTCGTATTGGTCCTCGAGCGCCTTGACGACGGCGGCCACCTCGGTGGATGCCGCCACCTGCTCGTCGATCTGGCGGCGGGTCTCGGCGGCGGCGATGCGCAGCGAGGACGTCGGCAGGGACAAGCCGCTCGCCGCCGCGACCTGGTCGACCAGTGCTGCGGCGGCGTCGGGGTACTCCGACTGCGACAGGTAGTGCGGGACGTGTACCGCGAACCCCATCGCGTCGTGCCCCGCCTGGCCGAGCCGGTACTCCATCAGGTTGATGACGCTGCCCGGCACCTGGATGCGCCCGACCCACGGCTCGCGGCCGGCGGTCAGCTCCGGCCGGGTGCCGTGCGCCGTGACGGTCGTCGGGCGCGAGTGGGGGACGCCCATCGGGATGCCGTGCACCCCGATCGTCAGCGGCACAGCGAACCGCTCGACGAGCAGGCGGACGGCGGCGATGAACCGCTCCCACTGAACGTCGGGCTCGGCGCCCTCGAGCAGCAGGAACGTCCGTCCGTCGCCGTCCCGCAGCGCGTGCAGCAGCAGGGACGGCTCGTCGTAGGACTCCCAGTGGTTGCCGTCGAAGATCATCGGCGGCCGGCGCGACCGGTAGTCGAGCAGCTGGTCGATGTCGAACGTCGCGACCAGCTGGTGCTCGAGGCTCTCCAGCAGGTGGTCGCGCAGCAGCTGCCCGGCGGCGCCCGCGTCGATGAAGCCGGACAGGGCGTGCACGAGCACCGGCCGATCCGTTGCCGGCACGTCGGGCGACGTGGTGAACAGCTCCTCGGGGTCGAGCACCGGTACCTCCTCGTGGGGCTGACACGTCACCTCGTCGGCCACGGAAGCGTTGCGCTGCCGCCCGCCGACGCCAGGTCGCCGACCCAGCACATCGGGCGACCCGCTGGCGCGGATCCCCCATTGTGGTGCCTGCGCGGCCGCGTCGCTCCGGCAGGTCGTCACCCGCCGCCGGCCCCCGTCGCGTCGGGCACGAAAGAGCCCCTCGAACTCATGCTTCGAGGGGCCCTGACGTCCTTCCTACCGCAGCGGCCACGGCCGGCAACGCAGCGACACGCGGCCGGCGTGAGGCGCTTCACGCCGGCCGCGTCCCCCGGCGCGGGGTGCGCGCGCCGGGAGGGTCGGCCCAGCAGCTCGCTGCCGGCCTGCTCAGGTGCTCGGCGCGTCGTTGCCCAGCGTGACCGTGGCCTGCTGGGTCCGGCCGCCGCTGACGTAGGTCAGTGACACCTGGTCGCCGGAGCGGTGCGAGCGGATCGCGGCGATGAGCGCGTCGGCGTCGTCGATGCGCCGGTTGCCCACCTTGGTGATCACGTCGCCCTGGCGCAGCCCGCCCGCGTGCGCGGCGCCGCCGGGGGCGACCGCCGCGAGGAAGGCCCCCACCGTGCTGCTGGCGTTGCTCCCGGCCGCGTCACGCACGCTGACGCCGAGCTGCGCGTGCGTCGCGGTTCCGCTCGCGATCAGCTGCTTGGCGATCAACCTGGCCTGGTCGATCGGGATGGAGAAGCCCACACCGATCGAGCCGGACTGCGTCCCGCTCGCCGCGCCCAGGCTGGCGATGGCGCTGTTGATCCCGACGACCTGACCGGAGAGGTTGACCAGCGGGCCGCCGGAGTTGCCCGGGTTGATCGCTGCGTCGGTCTGGATGGCGTCGATGACCGTGCTGGTCGGGTCGCCGGAGCCGGCCTCCCCGCCGGTGCGCACCGGCCGGTCGAGCGCGCTGACGATGCCGCTGGTCACGGTGCCCTGCAGCCCGAGCGGCGAGCCGATCGCCACCACGGCCTGGCCCGGCCTCAGCGACGCGGAGCTGCCGAGCTCGGCCGGGGTGAGGCCGTGGGCCCCCTTCGCGCGCACCACGGCGAGGTCGGTGACCGGGTCACGCCCCACGATGGTGGCATCCACCGTGCGGCCGTCGTTGAGCGTGACGCTGAGGCTGCCACCCTGGGCCGCCCCGGCGACCACGTGGTTGTTGGTCAGGATCAGACCGTCGGAGCTGAGCACGACACCGGTGCCCTCGCCGCCGCCGTCCGCGGTGGTCTCCACGATCGACACCACGCTGGGCAGCAGCCGCGAGGCGACCTGCTCGACGGCGGTGGTGCCGCCCCGCGCCGGGCGCGCAGGCGTGGCGAGCGAGGTCACCGCCGGGGTCGGGTCGTTGCGGGTCGCGGCCGTCACGCCCGCACCCACCCCGCCACCGACCAGTCCCGCAGCCAGCGCGAGCGCCACCAGCGCCGTGCGGCCCCGCCGCCGGGCCGGGTCCGGGTCCGGGTCGGGCTGCGGTGGCGGCGCCGGGGGCAGCCACGGGTCGCCGGTGTCGGCGTACGTCGTCGCCGGGCCGGGCGTGGGCGTCGGCTGCGCGGGGGCGAACGGGTCAGCGTCGCCCGCGTGTCCCGAGGGCTCGTACGCCGCGATGGTGCGGGTGTCGTCAGTCATGTCTGTGAGCCTGAGTCGGCCTGCTGAGAGGAGCCTGAGAGCGGCCCAAGAGCCGGTGAAGAACCTGGCAGCCGGACGCTGAGGATGGTGCCCCCGCCGGCCGCGGCGGTCGCCCACACGGCACCGCCGTGGCCCTCGACGGCGTGCTTGACGATGGCCAGCCCCAGCCCCGAGCCGGGCCGCGAGCGCGCCTCGGACGAGCGGTAGAAGCGGTCGAACACCCGCGGCAGGTCCTCGGGCGAGATGCCCGGCCCCTGGTCGCGCACCTGAAGCAGGCCGTCGGCCAGCCGGGTGTAGACGGTGGCTCCGGGGGGGCTCCACTTGGCCGCGTTGTCGAGCAGGTTGGTCACGGCGCGCTCGAGCATCGCGGGGTCGCCCGCGACGACGTACGGCTGCGTGTCGGTGTGGAAGCGCACCGTCGGTGCGCGGCGCTCGACGCGATCGACCGAGCGTGCGACGACCTCCGCGAGGTCCACGGGCTCCTGGGCGGGCGCGGGCGGCTCGTCGCGGGCCAGCTCGATGAGGTCGCCGACGAGCTCGCTGAGCTCGAGGACCTGCGCCCGCACGTCGCGCAGCAGCTCGGTGCGGTCCTCGGCGGCGAGGCCGCCGGACTTGTCGCTCTGAGCCAGCAGGTCGAGGTTGGTGCGCAGGCTGGTGAGAGGGGTGCGCAGCTCGTGCCCGGCGTCGGCGACCAGGGCCCGCTGCCGGTCACGAGAGGCGGCCAGCGCGGCGAGCATCGCGTTGAACGACGCGGTCAGGCGGGCGATCTCGTCGCTGCCGGACACCTCGATCGGGTCGAGGCGCTGCGTCTCGGCGACCCGCTCGACGGCCTCGCTCAGCCGGCGCACCGGGCGCAGGCCCGTGCGGGCGATGACCACGCCGGCCCAGGCGGCCAGCGCCACACCGACCGCGCCGACGAGCAGCAGGACCAGTCCGAGCCGGTCGAGAGTCTTCTCGATCTCGGTGGTCGACTGCGCCAGGACCAGGGCGAGGCCGCTGCCGGCGGGCACGACGACGACGCGGAAGTCCTGGCCACCGGTCCGTCCGGTGAAGATCGCCAGCGGCCGGCTGCCGCGCGCGACGTCCAGCTCGAGGGTGCTCTCCGGCGGCGGCGGGCTGCCCGGTGCGGAGAACCCGAAGCCGTCGTTGCGCACGATCGCGATGCGTACGTCGCCGGCGCCCAGCGCGGCCGAGGGGATGTTCGCCAACCGGGCGGGGTCGCCCAGGGGGCTGGCGACGGCCGCGCGGGCCCGGGCGAGCAGCGAGTGGTCCCGCTGGGCGTGCAGCTGGTCGCGCACGGTGACGTAGGCGGCGACCGAGGTGAGGGTCACCGCCAGGCCGACGCCGATGGCCGCCAGGAGCCCGACCCGGGTACGCAGCTGCAGGTGCGCGGCGCGCGCCCGCACACGGCGCAGGGCGCCGGAGGCGCCCCGCCGCCCGGGCGCGCTCACGGCGGCGTCTCCCTGAGGGCGTAGCCGACCCCTCGCACGGTGTGGATCAGCCGCGGCTCGCCCTGCGCCTCGGTCTTGCGCCGCAGGTAGCCGACGTAGACCTCGAGGGAGTTGGCGGTGGTCGGGAAGTCGTAGCCCCACACCTGCTCGAGGATGCGCTCCCGGGCGAGCACCTGGCGCGGGTGGCGCAGCAGCAGCTCGAGCAGCGAGAACTCGGTGCGGGTCAGCCGGATCTGGCGCCCGCTGCGCGTGACCTCACGGGTGCCGGGATCGAGCAGGAGGTCGGCGAAGGCGAGGGTCTCGCCGCGGTCGTCCTGGGCCTGTCCGGCGCTGCTGCGGCGCAGCAGCGCGCGCAGCCGGGCGAGCAGCTCCTCGAGGTCGAAGGGCTTGACCAGGTAGTCGTCGGCGCCCGCGTCCAGCCCGGCGACGCGGTCGGCCACCGAGTCGCGCGCGGTGAGCACCAGGATCGCCACGTCGTCGCCGTCGGCCCGCAGCCGGCGGCAGGTCTCCAGCCCGCCGACCCGCGGCATCATGACGTCGAGCACCAGCGCGTCCGGCCGCTGGTCGGCGACCCGTTCGAGCGCCTCCGCGCCGTCGCCGGCGACGTCGACGTCGTAGCCGTTGAAGGCCAGGGAGCGGCGCAGCGACTCCCGGACCGCCCGGTCGTCGTCGACCACGAGGATGCGCACGCCCGCCATCCTGCCCGCAGCACCTGAGTCGACCCTGAGAGGCCCGCGCCGGGCGGCGGGGCGCGAGCCAGACCGGACGTGGACGGCTGCGCGCAGCGGGCGAGGGGTCGCTAGCGTGCGGGCCATGCGGGCGGTGGTCTTCGAGGAGTACGGCGGCGCGGCGACGGTCCAGCAGGTGCCGGACCCGGTCGCCCCGCCGCACGGGGTCGTCGTGCGCGTGGAGGCGACCGGCCTGTGCCGCAGCGACTGGCACGCCTGGGCCGGCCACGAGCGCGGCATCCCGCTGCCGCACGTGCCCGGTCACGAGCTGGCCGGTGTGGTCACCGAGGTCGGCGGCGCGGTCACCCGGTGGCAGGCCGGTGACCGGGTCACCGTGCCGTTCGTCTGCGCGTGCGGCACCTGCCGTGAGTGCGTCAGCGGCAACCAGCAGGTGTGCGACCGGCAGACCCAGCCCGGGTTCACCGGGTGGGGGTCCTTCGCCGAGCTCGTCGCGCTCCACCACGCCGACGTGAACCTCGTGGCGCTGCCCGACGAGCTCGACATGCCCACCGCGGCGGCCTTGGGCTGCCGGTTCGCGACGGCCTACCGGGCGGTCCTCGCGCAGGGCCGGGCGGCGCCGGGTGAGTGGGTCGCGGTGCACGGCTGCGGTGGCGTGGGGCTCTCGGCGGTGATGATCGCCGTGGCGGCGGGGGCGCGCGTCGTCGCGGTGGACGTGCGCCCGGCAGCGCTGCTCCTCGCCCAGGAGCTGGGCGCCGAGGTGGTCCTCGACGCGGGCCGGACGGAGAACGTCGGATCCGCCGTGCGGGCAGCGACCGGCGGCGGCGTACACCTCTCTCTCGACGCGCTCGGCAGCGCCGAGACCATGGGCGCGTCGGTGCGCTCGCTGCGCAAGCGCGGGCGCCACGTGCAGGTCGGCCTGCTGCCCCCGTCGCTGGGGGAGCCCACGGTGGCGATGTCGCGGGTGATCGCCCACGAGCTGGAGATCCTGGGCAGCCACGGGATGGCGGCCCACGCCTACGACGAGATGCTCGCGCTGGTCGCGAGCGGCCGGCTGCGCCCGCAGCGTCTGGTCACCCGGCACATCGGGCTCGAGGAGGCCGGTGCGGCGCTCGCCGGGATGGGGCAGCCCGGTCAGGAGGCCGGTGTCACCGTCGTGCTGCCCGCCGCGTCGCCCGCTCGCGCCGGCGTCTGACAGACTTCGAGGCTGTGCGGACTGCGGCCCGCAGGGCGCCGCAGGCCCGCCGGCGAGGTGCGTCTCGTCCCCGGGTGTGCGGCGACGACCGAAGGGAAATGGACAGGCCATGGCCGACTTCCAGCTCAAGCACCCGGGCGGCCAGCTGCCGCTGCCGGTCCTGCCCGCCACCGACGGGCCGGGAGGTCTGGAGATCGGCTCGCTGCTGAAGGAGACGGGCTACACGACGCTGGACACCGGTTTCATGAACACCGCCTCGTGCGCGTCCTCGATCACCTTCATCGACGGCGACGAGGGCATCCTGCGCTACCGCGGCTACCCGATCGACCAGCTGGCCGAGAAGTCGTCGTTCCTGGAAGTGTCCTACCTGCTGATCTACGGCGAGCTGCCCACGACCACCCAGCTCGAGGACTTCAGCGACCGGATCCGCAACCACACGCTGCTGCACGAGGACCTGAGGCGCTTCTTCGACGGCTTCCCGCGCGACGCGCACCCGATGGCGGTCCTCTCCTCGGCCGTCAGCGCGCTGTCGACGTTCTACCAGGACAGCCTCGACCCCTTCGACCAGGAGCACGTCGAGATGTCGACCGTGCGGCTGATGGCCAAGCTGCCGACGATCGCGTCCTACGCCTTCAAGAAGGCCGTCGGCCAGCCACTGCTCTACCCCGACAACTCCCTGGGCTACGTCGAGAACTTCCTGCGCATGACCTTCGGCGTGCCGGCGACGCCGTACGAGGTCGACCCCACGATGGCGCGGGTGCTCGACATGTTGTTCGTGCTGCACGCCGATCACGAGCAGAACTGCTCCACGTCCACGGTCCGGCTGGTCGGGTCCAGCAACGCCAACCTCTTCGCCTCGGTCTCGGCCGGCGTCAACGCGCTGTTCGGCCCGCTGCACGGCGGGGCCAACCAGGCGGTGCTCGAGATGCTGCAACGCATCCACGACGAGGGCGGCGACGTCGACGCGTTCGTGCAGCGGGTCAAGAACAAGGAGCCCGGCGTCAAGCTGATGGGTTTCGGCCACCGGGTCTACAAGAACTACGACCCGCGTGCGGCCATCGTCAAGCAGGCCACCCGCGACGTGCTGGAAGGTCTCGGCAAGTCCGACCCGCTGCTCGACATCGCGATGCAGCTCGAGGAGGTCGCGCTCGCCGACGACTTCTTCGTGGAGCGCAAGCTCTACCCGAACGTCGACTTCTACACGGGGGTCATCTACAAGGCGATGGGCTTCCCGAACCGGATGTTCACGGTGCTGTTCGCGCTGGGCCGGCTGCCCGGCTGGATCGCCCAGTGGCGCGAGATGATCGGCGACCCCACCACCAAGATCGGCCGGCCACGCCAGGTGTACGTCGGTGAGCCCGAGCGTGACTACGTCGAGGTGGGCGCCCGCTCCGGCTCCTGAGCACGCCGGGAGGGGGACCCTTCGTCCCGCCCCTCGCCCTCGACGCTGCCCGTACCGGTCAACTACGGATATCCCGCTCCTTCACCTGCGCCGGTTATCGGTCGATAGCCATTCGGAGGAACCAGCGAAGAGGTGGGATGGCTCGGCCGACGCAGCGCAGGCGACCGGTCAGTTGGGCCTTCGACGCAGCCGTCGTCCTGACGGGGCTTGTCGTGGGCCTGCTGGCCCTCGTCGGCGTACCCCTGTCCGGACAGCTGGACGGCCGCTTCGTGCTGCTGCTGCTCGCCGGCGCGCCGGTCATCGCGATCATGAGCCGCTTCCCGCTCGTGCTCACCCACGAGAGCGCCGGCATCGAGGTGGGGTTCGACTCCTCCGTGCTGGTCTTCCTGGCCTGCACGACCGAGCCGCTCCCGGCGCTGGCCATCTGGGCGGTCGGCCAGGCGCTGTCCCAGGTGACCCGCACCAAACGGGTCGACGTGCGGCTGTTCAACGTCGGTGTCGGCACCTTCTCGGGCTGGGCCGCCCTCGCCACCATGACGGCGCTCTCCGACCTCGACCGAACGGTGCCGAGCGAGCTGTTCGCCGTGGGTGTGGGATGCGCGGTCTACTTTGCCGTCGACTACGTCGTCTCCGCGGTCTCGATCGCCCTCGAGGAGGACAGTCCCCTGCTGCGCGGCTTCCGTCAGGGCAGTGCGCTCGCGGCGATGGGTGTCTTCGTCGCCATCGACAGCCTCGGGTATCTCGCCGCGATCGTCGTGCGCGAGCTGCCCGAGTGGTCGACCGGGCTGCTGGCCGTACCCGTCCTGACGATCCTCGTCGCGACCCGGGCGCTCTCGCGGGGCAACGAGCACCGCCGCAGGCTGGGCGCGCTGTTCGAGGCGGCCGCCGCGGCCCAGGTCGTGCAGACGCGTGAGGAGCTGGAACAGCTGCTGCGTAACCACGCCCGCGCGGCGGTCATCAGCGGCGTGGAGCTGCGCGACGAGGCGCCGACGGCCAAGGAGATCGGCGCGCGGGTCCGCACCGGTGGCCGACCGTTGTGGCTGGTGTCGCCGGTGGTGAAGCGCGCCCGCGCCTCGGTCGCGGCCGACAAGCGCGCGCTCGAGACGCTCGCCACCGTCGGCGAGGAGGCCTTCTCGCGGCTGCGGATGGTGGGGGAGATGGGCCGGCTGGCCCGGCACGACTCGCTCACCGGGCTGCCCAACCGGATGCTGTTCCTCGACCGCGTCGAGCAGGCCCTGACCCGCTCGACGCGCCGTGGCGGGCAGATGGCCGTGCTGTACCTCGACCTCGACGGCTTCAAGGGGGTCAACGACCGCTTCGGCCACGCGGAGGGCGACGAGCTGCTCAAGACGGTCGCCGCGCGCCTCGTCGGGTGCCTGCGCGCCGTCGACTCGGTCGCCCGGCTCGGCGGCGACGAGTTCGCCGTCGTGATCGAGGAGGTCGAGGACGACAACCACGTGGAGCAGCTCTGCCGGCGCCTGCTCAGCGCGCTGCGGCGTGAGATCACCATCGCCGACCACGACGTGGTGGTCGGTGCCAGCATCGGCGTCGCGCTCTGCGGTCGCGACGACGACGCGGCGGGGCTGTTGCGCAACGCCGACATGGCCATGTACCGCGCCAAGGCGCTGGGCAAGGACCGCTTCTTCCTCTACCAGCCCTCGTTGCGTGAGGCGAACATCAAGCGCCTCGAGCTCATCGAGGCGCTGCGCCGCGGGGTCGGCACGGAGCTGGTCGTGCACTACCAGCCGGTCGTCGACCTCGCCAGGAGTCGCATCGACGGGCTCGAGGCACTCGTGCGATGGGACCACGACGGCCGGCTCGTGCCGCCGGACGCGTTCATCTCCGCGGCCGAGGAGTGCGGGCTGATCATCGAGATCGGGGAGCGAGTGCTGGCCCAGCTGGTCGAGGACGCCCCCATGCTCGCGGCCGCCACCGGGCGCGGGCTGAACATCGCCTGCAACATGTCGGCCTTGCAGCTGCGCGACCGCGCGTTCCTGGAGCAGGTCGACCACGCTGTGCAGGCCCTCGCCGAGTGCGACAGCCGGCTGGTCCTGGAGATGACCGAGAGCGTCGTCGTGGCCGACGACCGCGAGACCGCCGATGTCCTGCACACCCTCAAGGCGCTCGGCACGCTGCTGGCCATCGACGACTTCGGGGTCGGGTTCTCGTCCATCGGCTACCTGCAGCACCTGCCGGTCGACATCATCAAGATCGACAGAAGCTTCACGCGGGACATGGACTCCAACGAGCGGGCCGCCGCGCTGGTCGACGCCATCCTGGTCATGGGTCGCGCCCTCGACGTGCGGGTGGTCGCCGAGGGGATCGAGCGGGAGGCGCAGGTGCACCGGCTCCTGCAGGCCGGCTGCGGCATCGGGCAGGGCTTCTTCTTCGGTCGGCCGGTGCCGTTGGCCGAGATCAGGTCCCTGCTGAGCGCGTCGAGCGGCACGGGTACGCCGGCGCCGGTGCCGCTGTTGCGCCCCGTCTCGGGCTGAGGTTTACCGAGGGCGCCGCGGCGGGAGGGGCGCCTTGTTTGCCAGGCCCCCACCCGATAACCTACGGTGACGTAACCGTAGGTCGACCCGTGCTCAGAGCCCCGAGGAGGCCGCCATGACGACGACCGCCCACCGACTGACCGAGACCGACCTGCTCCGGGAGCTGGAGCCGGTGGTGGAGGAGAACCTCGAGCGCCATCTGAGGATCGCCAAGGAGTGGTTCCCCCACGAGTACGTCCCGTGGAGCGAGGGGCGCGACTTCGACGGGGTCCTCGACGGCACGCCGTGGAGCGTCGAGCAGTCCCAGATGTCCGAGGTCGCACGCACCAGCCTGGTCGTGAACCTGCTGACCGAGGACAACCTGCCGAGCTATCACCACGAGATCGCCACCGTGTTCGGTCGCGACGGCGCCTGGGGGACCTGGGTGCACCGGTGGACGGCCGAGGAGGGCCGCCACGGCATCGCCATCCGTGACTACCTGCTGGCCACCCGCGCCGTCGACCCGATCGATCTGGAGCGGGCCCGCATGACCCACATGGGTGCCGGCTTCGAGTCGGCCAACCACAACGACCTGGTCCGCTCGTTGGCCTACGTCTCGTTCCAGGAGCTGGCGACGCGCATCTCGCACCGCAACACCGGCAAGATCACCGGTGACCCGCGCTGCGACCAGCTGCTGGCCCGTATCGCGCTGGACGAGAACCTGCACATGGTCTTCTACCGCAACCTGCTCGGAGCGTCGCTGCAGCTCGCGCCCAACGAGACGATGCGTGCGATCACGGAGGTCGTGAAGACCTTCCAGATGCCCGGCAACACCATCGAGAACTTCACCCGCAAGTCGGTGCAGATCGCCTTGGCCGGCATCTACGACCTGCGCATCCACCGCGACGAGGTGCTCACGCCGGTGCTGCGGCACTGGGGCGTCTTCGAGCTGGAAGGGCTCGACGCCGAGGGCGAAGCGGCCCGCCAGGAGCTCTTCGGCATCCTCGAGGCTCTCGAGGGAGCCGCGTCCCGCTTCGAGGACAAGAGGGAGGCCCACCGCGCGAAGCTGGCCGCCCGGGGGCAGGTGCTCGAGTCGGTCTGACCGGGCCCGCCGGCTAGTGCGCGCCGGGCAGGCGCACCAGTACCCGGCCGTTCTCCACCCTGACCTCGAAGGCGGACACCGGCGCGGTCGCCGGCCCGCGCCGGACGCTGCCGTCCTCGAGGTCGAACGCGCTGCCGTGCCAGGGGCAGGTCAGGCATCGACCGCCGTCGGTCACCTCGCCGTCGCTGAGCGGGCCCGAGAGATGACTGCAGCGCCCGGACAGCGCGTGGAAGCGCCCCGCCTGCCCGACCACCACGACCGGTACGTCGTCGTTGGGCGCGCCCAGGATGCGTCGCGCCGGCGTGCCGTCGGCGGGTAGGTCGTCGACGGCGCACAGGTCCTGCCACCCCGGACGTACCAGGTGGGGGACGTCCTCGGCGTGGTTGGCCCCGACCGCCTGGCGGAACGACAAGTGACCGCCGAGGTAGCCGCCGGCGCCCAGCAGCCCGAGCCCGGCCAGGCCCAGGGCCGTGCCGGTGCGTCGGCGCCCCGCGAGGCGGGCCGCCAGTGACAGCCCGTAGGACGCCAGCGCGGCGACGTTGAACGCCGCGTGCACGAGCCCCACCCGCTGCTGCTCCTCGTGGGCGACCGACCAGTCGGCCAGGCCGGTGACCGCAGACGGCAGCGCGGCGGCGAAACCGGTGGCGATGAGGGCGCGGGAGGCCCGCTCGCTGCCCGGCGTCAGGTCCAGCGCGCTGGCCGACATGAATGCTCCGAGGGAGACCTGCACGAGAGTCGGATGCAGGGGATGGCCCAGCCACACACCGTGCAGGACGTCGCGCACCGGCGCCGGGCCGAGCAGCTTCCCCACGGCGTTCCTGATGGGCTCGACCACCCGGTCGAGAGGTTCGGCGTGCTCCACGGCGCTGACCGGGTCAAAGGGCATGACCGCAGCATGACCGCCACAGCGCGCCGGAAACAGTGCTACTTGGCGTCGGACCACCGAGGTAGGACGCTGACGTCGGCGACGAAGCGCACCCCGCTGCCGGCGGCCCACCGGGCGGCGGTCCGGTCGAGCGCGTCGTGCAGCAGCGTGGCCGTGTCCTCGGCGCTCACCTCGGGCACGTGCAGCAGCAGCTCGTCGTGCAGGCACAGCACGATCGCCCGCTGCCCGGCGCCGCCGGCCCCCCTCGCCCCGGTGAGCCCGGTCAGCCCGGCACGCACGGTGGCCGCCCACATCTTGAACAGCTCGGCCGCCGCGCCCTGCACGACCGCGTTGCGCGCGAAGCGGCCCCGCGCGGCCGCGACTGCCGGCTCCACGGCCGCACCTACCCCCCACATCGGGACCCGGCGACCGCCGTACGTGCGCACGTCCTTGCCTGCCCTGCCGCGCTCCTCGGCCGACCGGAGGTAGGCCATCGCGCTCGGGTAGGCCCGGTCCAGGCCGCGCAGCGCCTCACCGGCCGTGCCGGACGTCTGGCCGTACATCGCCGCGAGGACGGCGACCTTGGCGCTCGGCCGGTCGCAGCGCAGCTGCTCGGCGACCGGTGAGTAGAGGTCGGCGCCGGCCGTGGCCCGCGCCAGGCCCTCGTCACCGGACACCGCGGCCAGGACCCGCGGTTCGACCTGCCCGAGGTCGGCGCGCACGAAGACGTGACCCGGCTCGGCCACGACCGCGCTGCGCAGGTCGGCCGGCAGGTTGTGCAGTCCGGCCGACGCCGTCATGCGACCGGCCGCGCCGTCGCAGCCGCGCCACTCGCCACGCAGCCGGCCGTCGGGCCCCACATGACGGTCCAACCACCCGTAGCCGTAGGTCGTGGCGATGCGCTCGCTGCGGCGCCACGTCAGCAGGGCGTCGAGCGCGGGATGGGCGCCCCGGAACGGCTCGAGCCGCCACGAGCGGGTGTCGGGCACGTCGAAGCCGAGGCGGGCCAGCATCGCGCGGACCTGCGCGGGGTTGCGCAGGTCGACCTGCTCGCCGTCGGGCAGCAGGTCACGTACGACGGCGTCGCGGGCCTGGCGGGAGGCGAGCGCGGCTGCCTCGTCGACGGGTCGCGGCCCTGCGTGACCGGCGATCAGCGCCGCCGCGGCAGCGACGTCGACGGGCAGGCCGGTGGCCGCCAGCTCGAGGGCGAGCAGCTCGGCCGCCGACTCGGACCAGGCGGTGAGCACGGCCAGCGGGGGCTGTGCCGGCGGTCGCCGCGGATCGGTCGCGCTCGCCAGGGCCTCGGCCTGCTCGCCCTGCAGCTCGAGGGCGAGGGCGGCCCAGGCGGCGGCTTGCTCGGGGGTGCGCAGCGGCTCGTCGGCCCAGTCGGGCCGCAGGTAGCCGTCGGGCCGTACCGGGTCCCCCGCGTCACCCTCCTCGGCGTCGGTGTCGCGCAGCAGGTCCAGCTGACCGCTGCGCGGCACCCGTTGCGGGTCGAGCCCGCGGGCCACCGCCCAGACCTGCGCGGGTGCGTCGCTCGAGCCGCCGTGCAGCAGTCGGTGGACCGCGGCGACGTCCCAGCACGCGGGCACGGTGACCCCAGCGGCGACCAGCGGCCGGGCGGTGCGCCGCGCCGACCACCAGACCCAGCGCGGCGACAGCGCGCTGCCCACCCGGCGTACGACCTCGGCCGGCGGGGCCGTCACGGCCCAGCACCGGCCGCCGGCGGCGATCCCGCTGCCTGCGCCGCCCGCCGCGACCGCGACCGGCGTACCCCGCGTGACACCGGCGCCCAGCAGCGCGCCGACGGCCGCCTCGGCACCGTCGAGCCGGTGGGTCACGGGCGCTCCTCGGCCGGGCCTCATGGGTGATCGTGAGGGGTGATCGTGAGGGGTGATCGTGAGGGGATTCGGCACCGGATCGGTGCCGGATCACCTCACGATCACGGGTTAGCCTGACATTGGCCGCGACCGGTGTGACAGGTGCGACCGCTGGGGAGGCTGCGAACGGCGGGGGAGGCTGCGAACGGCGGACCTCTGCGGGGGGTGCCCGGCGGGGCAGGGCGGGTGGAGGTGCGCCGGTACCGGTGCACCGCAGACGGGAAAGGGTGTCGGCGACATGACCTGTGAGGGTGAGAGCGACAGCGGCATCGACCCCGCGGTCGCCGAGCTGGTCGTGACCATCCGCGACCGGTTCGGCCTGCGGGGGATGCGTGACGCGCAGGCGATGCTGGAGCAGGAGGTCCAGCTCGCGGAGCAGGCCCTGGCCACCCTTGCCGCCGACTGAGGACCGCGGCACCCGCGTCGGGGTCGGACCCCGGCGCTGGTGCGCCCTCGGGTGCCGGCCAGTGCTAGTCGCCGAGGTCGCGGCGGGTCTGCTTCGTCCGGCTCCGCCGCTTCTTCGCCGCGAGGCGCCGCTGCACGGCGGCCTTGGACGGTCTGGTCGCCCGGCGGGAGCGCGGCGGCGGGGCGCTCGCCTCACGCAGCAGAGCGCTCAGCCGGGCGAGGGCAGCCCGGCGGTTCTGCAGCTGGGAGCGGTGCTCGGAGGCCACGACGGTCAGCACGCCGTCGACCAGCCGGTCGCCGAGCCGGCTGAGCACCCGCTCCCGCTGTACGTCGCTGAGGGCGCGCGACGCCTGGACGTCGTAGGACAGCTCCGCCCGCGAGTCGGTGGTGTTCACCGACTGGCCGCCCGGCCCGCTGGACCGGGAGAAGCGCCAGCGCAGCTCGGCCTGGGGGACCACGAGCGACGTACGCACCTGCAGGTCGCCGGTCACGAGATCCAGCATGGCGCACCGGGCCGGCAGGTCGGGGCTTACGCCGGGTCGGGGCTCGGTGCCAGGGTGGCCGGATGACCGGCTCGATCCGCTGCATCGTCCCGCCGGTCATCCTCGAGCAGATCGCGCGCCGGGGCAGCGAACCCCAGCGCGAGCGGGCCCTGCGGGCGCTCGGGCTCGACGCCCTGCACCGGTCGCTGCGCACCGGCGCGCCGCCCCGCCCGGCACCCGCGCCGGCCGGCCCGGGCGACTCCCCGCAGCGCACGGTCTCGACGGCGGACGGCGGCGAGACGCTGCCGGGCCGGGCGGTGCGCTCCGAGGGCGAGCCGCCCAGCGACGACGTCGCGGTGGACGAGGCCTATGACGGGCTGGGGGCCACGTACGCGCTCTACCGGGAGGTCTACGGGCGCCGGTCGATCGACGACGCCGGGCAGCCGCTGCCCGCGACCGTGCACTACGGGGTCGACTACGACAACGCCTTCTGGAACGGCACCCGGATGGTGTTCGGCGACGGCGACGGCGACCTGTTCAACCGGTTCACCGTGGCGGTCGACGTCATCGGCCACGAGCTGACCCACGGCGTGACCGAGCACGAGGCCGCGCTGGTCTACGAAGGACAGTCCGGGGCGCTGAACGAGTCGGTGTCCGACGTGTTCGGGTCCCTGGTCAAGCAGCGCGCGCTGCGACAGAGCGCCGAGGAGGCGGACTGGCTGATCGGGGCCGGTCTGTTCACGGCGCGGGTGAGCGGTCAGGCGCTGCGCTCCATGCGCGCGCCCGGGACGGCGTACGACGACCCGGTGCTGGGCGTCGACCCGCAGCCGGCCCACCTGCGCGACTACGTCGACACGACCGGGGACAACGGCGGCGTCCACACCAACTCGGGCATCCCCAACCACGCCTTCTACCTGGCCGCGACGGCGCTCGCCGGTCACGCGTGGCAGGTCGCGGGACGGATCTGGTACGCCGCGCTGCGCGACGACGCGCTGCCCGCGTCGGCCGACTTCGCCGGGTTCGCGGCGGGCACCGTGCGGGCGGCAGCGGCCGGCTTCGGGGCCGCCGAGGCCGCGGCGGTGGGTGACGCATGGGCAGCGGTGGGTGTCGACGTCCGCGCACGAGGGTGAGGCTCCGGCGGTGACCCGGGTCGAGCTGGAACGCAGCGGCGGCTTCGCCGGGCTCTCGCTGCGGGCGTCGGTGGACACCGCCGGCGACCAGCCGGAGGCCGCGTGGGTCGAGGAGGCGCTCTCCGGGGTCGACCTGGCCGCCCTCGCCGGCGAGCCCTCGCCCCCCGCGCCGGACCGGTTCGTCTACCGGCTCGCGGTGGACCGTGACGGGCAGCGCCACGAGATGGCGTTCGGTGAGCAGGACCTGCCGGCGGCGCTGCGGCCGTTGGTCGAGCGGCTCCTGCACCGGGCGCGCGGCGGTGCGCCCCCGCCTTCGGGACCGGCCCAGGACACGCCCCCCGAATAGGGCGTTTCGGTTGCCTGGCCGTTATCCGCCCGTTACCCTCGTGGCAGCCTCGCACCGCGGGGCCGCCTCCGACGTCCGCCGAGTCCTGCCCGTCGTCGTGGGGCCGTCTTGATCCGCAGAGGGCAGGAGTGGGGGAACCACCGCGGGCGTCCCTGTGACGTCCTTGGGGTGAAGCCGCAGCACAGCGGCCAGGCATCTCTCTCGCCTGAACCCGACAGCTCACCTCGCAGGCGGCGAGAGGGATACACCCATGGCGCTACGCGCGCAGTCGGGGCGCGGTCGGCACCGCAAGCCCAGCAACCGCACTCGCAACATCGGCCTTGCCACGGCGCCGCTCGCAGCGGCGATCCCGTTCGCGTTCACCAGTCCCGCCCAGGCCGCGACGACCTCCACGTGGGAGCGCCTGGCCCGCTGCGAGAGCGGCGGCAACTGGCACATCAACACCGGCAACGGCTACTACGGCGGCCTGCAGTTCTCTGACGGGACCTGGGACGGCAACGGCGGCGAGAAGTACGCCTCGCGCGCCGACCTGGCCACCAAGGCCGAGCAGATCGCCATCGCCGAGAAGCTGCTCGACGCCCGCGGCTGGTCGCCGTGGCCGGCGTGCAGCAGCCGTCTGGGCCTCGGCGGTAGCGAGGCGCAGGGCAACCCGGGCGACGCCCCCGCGGCGCAGCAGGACACCGCCGCCGAGCGGGCCGCCGCGCAGAACCGCGAGCCGACGCAGAGCGCCTCGCGCGGACGGCACCGCAAGGCCCCCAGCCACGCCGCGGGACAGGGCTCGCGACACAGCTCGGGCCATCGTCTCGGGCACGGGCTGTACGTCGTGCGCCGCGGCGACACGCTGTCCGCGATCGCCCAGCGCAAGAACGTCCCCGGCGGCTGGCAGGGGCTCTACCGCATCAACCGCGCGACGATCGGCAAGAACCCCGGCCTGATCAAGCCGGGTCAGCGCCTCTCGATCCGCTAGCCGCCACCGGCCGCTCTCGGGCGCGCGCAGCGTCCACAGGCCCCGGTCGTGCACAGATGTGCCGACCGGGGCCGGTGGCGTGGGCGGGCGGCGGACCGTCGGTGCATGACCTCGCTCGCCACCCCCTCCTCCTCGCCCGACGACCGCCGCGCCCTGCGCATCGGCGGTCCCCCCGACCTGCTGGACGCGCTGCCGCGGCTGCTCGGCTACCTGCCGCGGCGCAGCGCCGTGCTGGTGGCTCTGCGACCGCCCGGCGGCCGGCTGGTGATGACCATGCGCGTGGACCTGCCGCCGCCGCGGCAGGAGGTGGCCTGCGCCCGGCTGCTGGCCGGGCATGCCCAGCGGTCAGGCGCCACCGCCGCCGTCCTGGTGGTCTACGACGACCGACCGGTGGTGGGCGGCGGCAGGTGGCGTGGCGCGTCGCTGGCCAGGGCGATGCGCGTGTCGTTGCGCCAACGCGGCGGGCTGCGCCTGCAGGACGCCTTGACCGTGCAGGGCGGACGGTGGCGCTCGCTGCTGTGCCGCGACGAGGGCTGCTGCCCTCCGGCGGGCCTGCCGTTGCGCCCTGCCGACGACCCGTCGCCCGTGGCTGCCGCCCTGGCGGTCGAGGGGGCGGCGGTGCTGCCGGACCGCGAGGCGCTGGTGGCCACGGTGGCCGCGCCGGCCGGGGCGAGCGCTGCCCGGTTGCGGGCGTTGCACGAGCGGCTCGCCAGGCCGGTCGAGCCCGAGCCGGCGGGCCGCCGGCTACGCCTCGAGTCGTTCGGCCGGTTCGTCGCGGCCGTCGAGGCGCGGCGGTCGGGTGTGGTCCCGTCCGAGGAGGTCGCCGTCCGGCTGGTGCTCGCGCTGCACGACGTGGTGGTGCGCGATGCCGTGCTCTGCCTCGCGGCCGACGACGACACGTCAGCGCTGCTGGCGCTGCTGCTGGACCTCGCGGTCGTGGCGGTCGAGCCGTTCGACGCGCCGGTGCTCACGACCCTGGCGTGGGTCGCCTACGCGCGCGGTGACGGCACGCTGGCCAACATCGCCGTCGAGCGTGCGCTCCAGAGCGACCCGGCCCACTCCCTGGCCCGTCTGCTGGGCAGCGCTCTGCAGGCGGGCGTGCATCCGAAGCACCTGCGGCGGGTCAGCGCGCAGGCGCGGCAGGTCGACGGTTAGCCGGCAAGCGCCCCTCACCGCACCCGGAAGCCGGTCTCCCCGACGGGTTCTTCCTGGGTCACGTGCGTGGCCTCGACCTGCGCCTCCGGCGGCCCGGCGCGCATCCAGGCGACCACCGCGTCGACGTCATCGGGGGCGCCCTCGAACACCGCTTCCACGGCGCCGTCGGGTCGGTTGGTGACCCACCCCGCGACGCCGTGGCGGGCCGCCTCGCGTCGGGCACCGTCGCGGAAGAACACGCCCTGCACCCGCCCGGTCACCACGACTCGCCGCCGCGCCCTGCTCATCGCCGCCCCGCCCCTGCTCAGCTCGCCGGCGCGAGCGCTTCGAGCACCTGGTGGGCGCGGTGCACCGACACGACGGGGTCCGCGTCCGGGGAGCCGATCTCGGGGTCGAAGTTGAGGTCGAGGAACAGCTCGGTCACCCCGTAGGAGGCCACGACCTCGAGGTCCTCGCGTATCTCCTCGAGGGATCCGGTGAGCGGACGCCGTCCCGCCGCCCCACTCGCGCGCACCCGCACGGTGCCCCGGCAGACGAAGCGCAGCGCCGAGTCGTCGCGTCCCGCCTCGCGGGCCGCGGCGCGGACCGACTCGATCGAGGCCGGTAGCCGGGCCAGGTCCTGGCCGCTGCTGCTCACCCAGCCCTGGGTCAGCCGGCCGGCGCGGCGAAGTGCGGCGGGGGCGGCGCCGCCGAGCAGGACAGGAGGGTGCGGCTGCTGCAGCGGCCGCGGGTCGACGTGGGCCGGTCCGACGTCGTGGAACTCGCCGTGGAAGTCCACCGGGTCCTGGGTCCATATCGCGCTCAGGCAGGAGAGGAACTCGTCTGCCCGGGCCCCGCGCCGCTCGAACGGCGCACCGGCGGCGGCGTACTCCAGCGGGGCCCAGCCCAGCCCGAGACCGAGGTCGAGGCGGCCGCCCGAGACGTGGTCGAGCGTCGTGGCGAGCTTGGCGAGCAGCACGGGGGAGTACCACGGCATGTTCAGCACCGCGACGCCCAGCCTGGCCCGCGAGGTCTGCCCCGCGAGGAACGCGAGCGTGACCAGCGGGTCATGGACGCTGCGGTAGACCGGTGGCCAGCGCCGGTCCTGGGCCGCGGCCGGCTCCGCGGGGTACAGCAGCCGCTGGAACGTCCACAGCGAGGCGTAGCCGAGCTCCTCCGCCCGCTGGGCGATCGTGACCTGGTTGTCCGGGGTCGCCCAGGACCCGGAGACCGGCACGGCGAACCCGAGCTGCACCCGACACCTCCGCAGACGGCGACCCGGTCCCCACGCTACCCAGCGAGGCGAGCGCTCAATAGTCGCGAAAGCACTGCCCGGCGCCCAGCAGCGCCAACCCGCGCCGGTCACCCGCGCGGTACGCCGACACCGGGTACGCGTTGGTGGCGAACATCACCTGGTAAGGGTCGGCGACGTGACCGAGCCCCACGAGGTGACCCAGCTCGTGCAACAGCACCGCCGCCACCTTGGCCTCCTCACCCGTGGCCAGCTTGCGGTCCAGTGCGGGCCCGTTGAACACCGCCATGCCGCTCACCCAGCGCAGCGCGCGATCGCCGTGGGCGCTGAACGAGCGTGGACCGGCCAGGCCCAGCACCGTGTCGCTGATCAGCGGAGTCTCCGCGGGCGTCGCCCAGGTGACCAGCACCGGCGCCCACCGGTCGCCGTAGCGTCGGGGCAGGAAGACCGGCCGGTCGGCCGAGGGCGCCTCGTCGGTCGTCCCGTCGTCGACGAAGCGCAGGCCGGTCGCGGCAGTCAGCTGACCGAACGCCCAGCGCAGCCACTGGGCGCCGTCCGGTGGCGCGCCGCGCGGTCGCACCACGTAGTGGATCGGCCGGCACGGGTCCCACGCGACGGGCGATCCGTCGGGCAGCGTGGCGAGGAAGGCGAAGCCACCCTCGCCCTCCGGTGCCCTCGGGGCGCGCCCGATCGGTTGATCCCGGACCTCGCTGGAGCGCGACGGCACGTCCACGCCGCGACGTAGTCCGGCGGGGGCCACCGCGTCGGCGACCGCCGAGCACCCCGCGAGCAGGGACAGCACCAGGGCCGCCGGCACCACCAGCGCCGTACGGCGCCCCTGCGTCCGCCGGCCGCTCACTCGTCTCTCATCGGCAGTCCGGCACCCGGTCCGTAGGCCCTGTTGCGGTTCGCACGGTGGCCGACGAGCCGCTGCGCGACGCTGCTCACGCGGCGGTGACGAGCACGCCGAGCACCCAGACGGCGACCATCAGCGTGCCCGCGGCCAGCTGCACCAGCACACCGAGGCCGACGGCGACCAGCACGGCTCGCGTCGAGCGCCAGGCCGGTGCCACCGCACGCAGCCGCGCGGTCTCGGCGAGGAACACCGCGACCACGCCGCCCACCACGAGACCCACGACAGGGACCAGGAAGAAGCCGAGGACCGCACCCACCGTGGCGATCAGGAGCGTCGAGCGCGGCGCGCCTGCGCCCGAGACCGAGCGGGCCGGCAGCACGTAGTTGAGCACCGTCGCGGTCACGAGCAGCACGGTCAGCAGACCGGCGACCGTCCAGCGCGCGGCGCCTGCGCCGTCCAGCCACGCCCAGGTGACCGCGGCTGCCCACACGAGCAGCAGCCCGGGCAGCACGGGGACGACGACCCCGACCAGCCCCAGGAGCATGACGAGCAGCACGAGCACCTCGCCGGTCGCGGACACGGGGCAGCAGGCCAGGGGGTCAGCGCGACGGACCCGGGCGCACCGCGAACCGCAGCAGCTGCTCGGGATGAAAGACCGGAGCGACCTTGGACACGTCGCCGACCTCGGTGGCGTGCAGCACCCGGCCGCCACCGACGTACATTCCGACGTGGTAGATGGTCGAGGGCCTGCGCACGTCCGACGCCCAGAAGATCAGGTCGCCGGGTCGCCACTGCGACCGGTCGATGTGGCGTCCCTCCTGGTACTGGGCGCGCGAGGAGTGCGTCAGCGCCACGCCCGCGGAGGCGTAGGCGGCGCGGGTGAAGCCGGAGCAGTCGAAACGACGCGGGCCCGTGGCGCCGTACCCGTAGGGCAGGCCCCGATGGTTCATGCCCCAGCGGATCGCCGTGCCGGCGGCCGACGGGGAGAGGGCGGCGTGGGCCCGGCTGGCGGCCGGCGCGGCGGCCGCCGCGACCGGACCGACCGCCGGGAGCAGGGTCGCGAGCAGACTCGCGAGCGTGGTCAGGGCAACGAGGACGGCGGTGGCAGCAGGGCGCTGCACCACGCGCCCGGGCGGGCGTGCAGGCATGCGGGAGACCTCCGACACGCCTGCGGGGTGAGCTGTCGGGTTCGGGCCTGGAGGTGGCCCGGCCGTCCGGGGACGGCTTCACCCCAAGGGCCTCGGATGCGGTGACCCGCGTCGTCGGCCCGTGGAACGTGTGGTTCCCCCACTCCTGCCAGCAGTGGTCGCACGTGACCGGTGGCAGGGTTCGGCGTGCCGGTCGCGCAGGGCACACCCGGGAGGGGTGGGCCCGTGAGCAGTTCGTGACCATACTGTCGGCAGATCGGGTGGCACGGTGAAGAATCACATCAATTCCTCACCGTGTCGTGGCCGGAAGAGTCCTCGGCAGCACGGTGAGACGCCCGAAATGCCCGGAACGTCGTCCTCGCCCGCCCGCACGTGAAGGAGCCCACCGATGACCACCAGCCCGATCTCCGGCTCCCGGGCAACGGCGGCCCGACGAGTCCTCGACGCGCTGCCTTCCGGGCTGCTCATAGGCGGACGCTGGCGAGCGGCCACCGGGGGCGCGACGCTGGCGGTGCACGACCCGGCGACCGGGGAGGAGCTCGCGCAGGTCGCCGACGCCCAGCCTGAGGACGCCGTCGCCGCCCTCGACGCTGCCGCCGCGGCCCAGCCGGGCTGGGCGGCCACGCCGCCGCGCGAGCGCGGGGAGATCCTGCGTCGCGCCTTCGAGCTGCTCGTCGAGCACACCGAGGACCTGGCGCTGCTGATGACCCTGGAGATGGGCAAGAGCCTGAGCGAGTCCAAGGCCGAGGTGGCCTACGGCGCGGAGTTCTTCCGCTGGTTCTCCGAGCAGGCCGTGCGCATCGAGGGTCGCTACGCCCGCGCACCAGCCACGTCGGAGCGGTTGCTCACGATGAAGCAGCCCGTCGGCCCGTGCCTGCTCGTCACCCCGTGGAACTTCCCGCTGGCGATGGCCACCCGCAAGATCGGGCCGGCCGTCGCGGCCGGTTGCACGATGGTCCTCAAGCCGGCCCAGCTGACCCCGCTGACCTCGCTGCGCCTGGCGCAGCTGCTGAGCGAGGCGGGACTGCCCGACGGCGTGCTCAACGTGGTGACCTCGCGCTCGGCCGGCAAGACCGTCGGCCCGCTGATGTCCGACCCCCGGCTGCGCAAGCTGTCGTTCACCGGCTCCACCGAGGTGGGTCAGGCTCTGGTCGAGCAGTCGGCGAAGAACCTGCTGCGGCTCTCGATGGAACTCGGTGGCAACGCGCCGTTCCTCGTGTTCGCCGACGCCGACCTGGACGCGGCGGTCGAGGGGGCGGTGATCGCGAAGATGCGGAACAACGGCGAGTCCTGCGTGGCCGCCAACCGCTTCCACGTGGCAGCCGAGGTGGCCGAGGAGTTCACCCGGCGCCTCGCCGAGCGGCTGGGCTCGCTCGAGGTGGGGCACGGCGCGTCCGAGGGCACCCAGGTGGGGCCCCTCATCAACGAGGAGCAGCGCAGGAAGGTCGAGGAGCTGGTGGCCGACGCCACCAGCAAGGGGGCCAAGGCGCTGGTGGGCGGGTCGCGGGTCGATGGGCCCGGCTACTTCTACCAGCCCACGGTGCTGGCGGGCGTCGGACCGGATGCACGCATCCTGCGTGAAGAGGTCTTCGGCCCCGTGGCACCGGTGACGAGCTTCGAGACCGAGGACGAGGCGGTGGCCGCCGCCAACGACACCGAGTTCGGCCTGGTCGCCTACGTCTACACCGGTGACCTCAAGCGCGGGCTGCGTGTCGTCGAGGCCCTCGAGACCGGCATGGTGGGGCTCAACAGGGGCCTCGTGTCCAACGCGGCGGCGCCGTTCGGCGGCGTGAAGCACTCCGGGTTCGGGCGCGAGGGCGGCGTCGAGGGCATCGAGGAGTACCTCGAGACCAAGTACGTCGCCGTCGACCTCTGAGGCCGGACGCCGTCGGGGGCTCCGCCGCCGGCCGCAGCTGTGACAAGGTGAGTCGATGAGCACCCTGCTGGAGCAGTACGACCACGCGCTCACCGGCTTCGACGCTCGCATGGCGCTGGTGCGCGAGGACCAGTGGCCCAACCCCACTCCGTGCACCGACTGGGACGTCCGCGCGCTGGCGGCGCACGTCACCGACGAGCAGCGCTGGGCGCCGTACCTCCTCGGGGGCGGCAGCGTCGCGGGCGCCGGCGACCGGTTCTCCGGCGACCCGCTCGGCGACGACCCGCTCGCCGCGTGGCAGCAGCACAGCGGCGCCGCCCGCGTCGCGTTGCACGCTGAGGGCGCGTTGGACCGGACCGTCGCGCTCTCCTACGGCGTGGTCAGCGCGCGCGACTACCTGTGGGAGCTGACCGTCGACACCGCGGTGCACACCTGGGACCTGGCCCGGGGCATCGGGGCCGAGGAGCAGCTCGACCCCGAGCTCGTGCGGCGCATCCATGCCGAGACCGAGAAGGACGTCGACCGGCTGGCCGCGAGCGGCCGGTTCGACCCGCCGATGTCCACCGCCGCGCACGCCGATCTGCAGGCCCGGACCCTGGCCCTGTTCGGCCGCCGCGCCTGACCGCGGCGCCCTGCTCGGCTGCGCCTATCCCGTGTCGGGGGAGTCGAGCAGCCCAAGCAGCCAGCGGGGCCCCGCGGCGACCGCTCCCGCGGCGGCGCAGCGGCGGCGCAGCTCCCGGTCGGCCGTGACCACCAGGGTGGGCGGACCGAGGGCGGCCGTGGTCGCGACGATGGCGTCGTCGCCGGAGCCAGGGGCCACGACCACGTGCACGTCCGGCGGTGCGTCGCCGGCGGCCCGGCGGGCCGCCCCCTCGAGCACGAGGTGCAGGCGCGGCCACACATGGTGCAGGGGGGCCCAGTCCATCTCACGGGGCAGCGCGTGGGCGGGTACGCCGCGGCGGGCCAGCGCTGCACAGGCGGCGATGATGCGGCGCGCGGCTGCGGCCGGGTCGCGCCACCACCCGTCGGGCCGGGATCCCATCACGTTGGCCACGTCGACGACCACCTGCAACGGCCGCAGCGCGGGTCGCAGCAGCGGCCAGGTGTGCGCGAAGCCCGGGTGCAGCGGTAGGTCGAAGACCCGGTCGACCGGCTGCCACACCACGTCGATGCTCTCGCCCCCGGTCGGTCGGGCCGTCACCGCCGGGTCGGCAGCCGCCAGCACGGTGACGTAGGACCAGCCGCCGTGTTCGTCGCCGTAGCGCCCCTCGACGCGGATCAGGCCCGGGTCCACGCCACCCTCCTCCGCTGCCTCCCGCAGCGCCGCCTGCAGGGCGGACTCCCCGCTGGTTCGCGCTCCCCCCAGGAGTCCCCAGGTGCCGCCGTGATGGCTCCACTCGGCGCGGTGCTGGAGCAGCACCTCGTCGTCGCCCCCCGGACCAGCGCGATGCGCGAGCAGCCCGGCCGCGCCGAAGCGACCCCAGTGCCGGTGGCCCTGCGCGCACCGGACCCAGCCGTCGCCGTCGCCGGGGTGGTCGGGCCGACCGGCTGGGTGCGTCACGGGATCGAGACTGTCAGGGCCACCGGGGCCGTCGCCAGCGCACCCATCGATCACGCCTCGCCGGCGGCCATGTCCAGCAGCCGGTCGAGCACCCGCGCATCGCTGCGCAGGCCGTCGTGGACGTACTCGCTGGTCACCCACCAACGGCAGGTCCCCAGCCGCTGCGCGGTCTCGAGGGAGTAGGCGTACTCGACATACATGTCGTCGTGGTAGATCGCGGCGGCGACCGGCACCGTGTTGCGCGCCAGCTGGTCGACGTCGTAGAGCGCCGGCCAGTCGTCGACCTCGGCGAGCAGCTGCGCCGCCTCAGCCAGCGGCGCCAGCGCACGGTCCTGCTCGACCGTCCAGGGATAGATCATCTCCCCGGTCGGGAGCAGCGGCCGGGCGTCGGGGGAGAAGGCCGGCAGCTCGTCGCGCACGCGCTGGGCCGCCCACCGCGACGCGATGCCGGGCCCGGAGCAGTAGATCGCCTCGTGCAGCAGCGCGTAGAGCGGCCGGTCGACGAACGACGTGCGCGACTCGACCTGGGACAGGAAGGCGTCGGAGAGCTCGTCGCCGGCCCAGGCCCGCTCCAGCAGGTAGTGCATCGTCTCGAGCCCGTCGCTGTGCCCCAGCACGGTGCCCAGCGACTGCAACCGCGCCACGGTGAGCGGGTCACCCGAGGGCAGCCGTACGTCGGTGGTGGCCAGGTGGTCGGCCACGGCGTCCAGCCTCGCCGTGTCCTCCGGATAGCGCTCGACGAACCGCCGGTAGCGGTCGGCCACCCGCGCGTAGGTCGCACGGTAGACGTCCTCGGGCCCGCGATCCAGCGGCGGCAGGCCGCCCGTGATCACCACGTCGGAGAGGGCGTCGGGCGCGAACGACAGATAGGTCAGCGCCGCGAAACCGCCGAAGCTCTGGCCCAGCAGGGTCCACTCCCGACCTCCCGCCACCTCGTGGCGCAGGACCTCGGCGTCCCGCACGATCGCATCGGCCCGGAAGTGGCGCAGGTAGGCCGCCTGCTGCTCGGCGTCGTCGCGGTGTGCCAGGGTCTGACGCGTCACCGGCGCCGACCGGCCGGTGCCCCGCTGGTCGATGAGCAGGACGCGGTGGTCGAGCAGCGCGCGGCCGAGCCATCCCGCGCGGCTGGTCGGCCGCGGCGCGGGCACCCCCGGGCCGCCCTGCAGGAACACCAGCCACGGCAGGTCCTGGTCGCGCTTGCGTGGCGCGACGAGCTCGCGGGCGAACACGGACAGGTGCTCCCCGGAGGGATCGTCGTGGTCCAGCGGCACGACCACCTCGTGCTCGGTGACCAGCAGACCGGGGAGCCGGGAGGTCGCAAACCGCATCGGCCGACCGTAGCCCGCCCCCGCCGTGACCGCGCTGCCAGGCCGGCACCTGCCCACACCCGGCGATCGCGGCTCTTCGGTTCGGGTAGCGTCCCCCCTGGCCCGGACGGCGCATCGAGATGCAGCCCCGAGGAGGGTGTCATGGCGATCGTGGTCGGTTACGTACCGAGTCCCGAAGGCCGTGCGGCGCTGCGCAGGGGGGCCGAGGAGGCCCGGCTGCGCGCTACCAGGCTGATTGTGATCAACTCCAACCGCGGTGGCCGCGAGCTCGACGACGAGGACGCGCTCCGCCACGAGCGCGAGCTCGCCGAGGTACGCGCCGAGCTGGACGAGGCAGGCATCGAGAACGAGGTCCGCCAGCTGGTGCGCGGTCTCGAGCCGGCGGACGACCTCATCGCGGTGGCCGAGGAGGTCGCAGCGGATTTCATCGTCATCGGGCTGCGCCGCCGGACGCCGGTCGGCAAACTGATCCTCGGCAGCAACGCGCAACGGATCCTGCTCGAGGCGCCGTGTCCCGTGCTGGCCGTCAAGGCGCAGGGGTAGGCCGTGGCGCTCTCGCTGACCGGCGACGCTTCCGCCGACACGCTGCTCGATCGCGACCCTTCGCGCTGCCCCGCAGGACGCGCTGACGGTGCGTGATTCTGCCACGGCGGAGCGTGTAGGGGGTTAGCCTCGGCTCAGGACGATGGAAGGCGGGGAGGCGTGTGAGCGACCGGGCGGAGGGCTCTGTCTGTGACGCCTGATCGCAAGGGCTGGGAACGGCTGGCCTCCTCCGACAGCGCGCTGCTCGAGACGCTGGTGCTCGAGGCACCCGTGGCGTTCGCCTTCTACGACAACGACCTGCGCTACCAGCGCATCAACCGGATGCTCGCCGACATCAACGCGCTGCCCATGGAGGCGCACCTGGGCCGTCGGCCGAGCGAGCTCCTGCCCGACCCGCTGGGCGCAGCGATCGAGGACCGGCTCAACGAGGTGCTGCGCTCGGGCGCCGCCCTCGCCGACGACGACTTCACCGCCCTCTCGCCGCTCACCGGGGAGCTGCGCCACTACCAGTCGCAGTGGTTCCCCGCCCGGGCCGAGGACGGCGCGGTGCTCGGCGTCGCCGTCCTGGTGTCCGACGTGACCGACCGCCGCCGCGCCGAGGAGGCGCTGCGACGCAGCAACCAGCGAACAGTACGGCTCCAGCAGGCGACGGCCGCGCTCGCAGGGGCCCTCACCGTCGACGACGTACGTCGCGTGATGCTCGACCTCGGGCGGGCGGCCGGGCACGCGTCGCGCACCGAGATCTACCTCGAGGACTCGGACGTGCGGGTCCCACCGCCGGCCGGGTCGCACCAGGTGGACCTGCCGCTGATCGTGTCCGCCGGGCGCATCGGCACCCTGCGTCTGGCGCTGCCCCAGGGCGCCGGCGAGGGAGGCTCGCAGAACGACGCATTCCTCGGTGCGCTCGCCGGGCAGTGCGCGATCGCGCTCGAGCGGGCCCGGCTCTACGAGCGGGAGCGGGCCACGGCCGCCGCCCTGCAGCGCAGCCTGCTGCCCGACCGCCTGCCCGACGCACCGGGCGTGGAGCTGGCGGCGCGCTTCGTGCCCGGCGCGGCCGACGCGGAGGTTGGCGGTGACTGGTACGACGCGTTCTCCGTGCCCGACGGTCGCCTGGTGCTCGTCGTCGGTGACGTCATGGGCAAGGGGGTGGTCGCCGCGGCCGGCATGGGGCGGCTGCGGGCCGCGCTGCGTGCCCTGGCGCTGCTCGACCCGCTGCCGGAGTCGGTGCTCACGGGGCTCGACCGGGTGTTCACCGCGACCGAGGACGTGGACCAGATAGCGACGCTGGTGTACCTGCTCATCGACCCGAGGACGCGGCGGGCGGCCGTGGCCGCCGCGGGCCATCTGCCGCTCGTGCTGGTGCGAGCGGGGCAGGATCCGGAGCTGGTCGACGCCGGATCGGGATCGACCCCCCTCGGCTGGCCCGAGGTGCGCCATCAGCGCACCCTCGAGCTGGGGCCCGGTGACCTGCTGCTCGGCGTCACCGACGGGGTCGTGGAACGCCGAGGGTACGACCTGGACGACGGCCTGGCCCAGCTGGTGGACGTCGTCGGCTCGACGCAGGCCGGCCTGACCCAGCTCGTGGAGCGGGTCGCCGCCACGATGCTGGAGTACACGCAGGGTCGCGACGACGCCACTCTGCTCGCGGTCCGCTTCACCGCCTGAGGCCGCCGGGCACGCGTGGGTGTCAGCGTCCCTCTAGCGGACGTGTCACAATGACGTGTTGCTGCGCGGCATTCGCCGCCCCCAATCCCAGAACGACGCCAGCGTTGGGTCGAGCGCGCCCGGCGCCTGCCGAGAGGTTGTACGTGTCAGACACGGTTCGCCCGCTCCCCCCGGAGTTCTCCCACCCTCAGCTGCATGGCCTGTTGACGCAGGGCAAGACCCGCGGTTACCTCACCTCAGGTGACATCCGCACCGCCTTCGAGGACGCCGGCGTCCCGTTGGCTCGCATGAAGGCGGTCCTGCGCAGCCTCAGCGAGGAGGGCGTAAGCGTCATGGTCGAGGCCGACAGCACCCAGGAGGAGCCGCGCCGGCGGACCGCGGCAGTGGCGGCCACCGCGGCCGCCAAGCGGGCGACCACCAAGCAGGTCACCGACACAGCCCGACCCGCCGCCAAGAAGGCCGCGGCGAAGAAGGCCGCCGTGACCGTGGTGCCCTCGGCCGAGGACGGGACGACCTCGGGCGCTGCGGCGGGCAAGGGCGCTGCCGCGAAGGCGCCCCGGAAGCCGGCGGGCAAGAAGCCTGCGGCCAAGCGGTCGGACGCGGCCGAGGACGGTAGCGAGACGGTCGCGCAGCAGGACAAGCCCGCCCTCGAGGTCCCGGTCGACGGGGCGGCCGAACCCGTCGAGCCCGTGGAGCCCGCCGAGGTCGAGGAGGGCGAGGAGTTCGTCATCGCCGACGACGACGAGGAGGACTCCCCCGCCCAGCAGGTGGCGACCGCCGGGGCCACGGCTGACCCCGTCAAGGACTACCTCAAGCAGATCGGCAAGGTCGCACTGCTCAACGCCGAGCAGGAGGTCGAGCTCGCCAAGCGCATCGAGGCCGGGCTGTTCGCCGAGGAGAAGCTCGCCTCGGGCGAGAAGTTCGCCACGAAGCTGAAGAAGGAGCTCGACTGGATCGCGGTGGACGGCCGGCGCGCCAAGAACCACCTGCTCGAGGCCAACCTGCGCCTTGTCGTGTCGCTGGCCAAGCGCTACACCGGTCGCGGCATGCTCTTCCTCGACCTCATCCAGGAGGGCAACCTCGGCCTGATCCGGGCGGTCGAGAAGTTCGACTACACCAAGGGCTACAAGTTCTCGACGTACGCCACGTGGTGGATCCGGCAGGCGATCACGCGCGCCATGGCCGACCAGGCCCGGACCATCCGCATCCCGGTCCACATGGTCGAGGTCATCAACAAGCTGGCCCGGGTGCAGCGCCAGATGCTGCAGGACCTGGGCCGGGAGCCCACTCCGGAGGAGCTCGCCAAGGAGCTCGACATGACCCCGGAGAAGGTCGTCGAGGTGCAGAAGTACGGGCGCGAGCCCATCTCGCTGCACACCCCGCTCGGCGAGGACGGCGACAGCGAGTTCGGGGACCTCATCGAGGACTCCGAGGCGGTCGTGCCGGCCGACGCCGTGTCGTTCACGCTGCTGCAGGAGCAGCTGCACTCAGTCCTCGACACGCTCTCGGAGCGCGAGGCGGGCGTGGTCTCGATGCGCTTCGGCCTGACCGACGGGCAGCCCAAGACGCTCGACGAGATCGGCAAGGTCTACGGCGTGACGCGCGAGCGGATCCGTCAGATCGAGTCCAAGACGATGTCCAAGCTGCGTCACCCCTCACGCTCACAGGTCCTGCGCGACTACCTCGACTGACCAGCTCGAGACCGGCGGGCTGCCGACCCGCCTCACAGGCCGTCGAGGCGGGTCTGCAGCTCGGTGACGGCCCGGCGGGTCCCCTCGGCCTCGGTCTCGGCGCGCTCCCGCTCGTCGCGTGCCCGGCGTTCGGCGTCCTCAGCCTCCTCCAGGCCGGTGCGAGCCACCTCCAGCTCCGCCGCCAGGTCACGGACCCGGCGCTGAGCGTCGCGGCTCGCCGCCCGGGCTCGGGCGGCTGCCGTCGTGGCCTCGTCGCGCCGCTCGGCCGCACGCCGGGCAGCGGTCCAGGCCTCGCCGACCTGCCGCTGCAGGTCGGCCCGCGCGGCCTCGCGGCGGCGCGCTGCCTGCTCGTCCTCGGCCGCCAGGTCGGCCGGCTTCCCGCCCGAGCGGCGGCGGCCGGTCCCCGGAGACTCGGCCGCGGGCTGCTTGCTGGGGCCCGCGCCGGTCGAGGGCCCGCCGAAACCGTGGTGCTCCAGCCCTGCAGAGAGCCGGCCCGCACGCAGCTGCTCGGCGGCGTCGGGGTCGGCCAGCGCCGCCAGCATGGTCTGCTCGAGCCCGCGGGAGACGTCGTCGGTCACCCTTGGCCCGCGGTCAGCGCTGATGCGCCGTGCGTCGCGGACCATCGCGGCCACGAGCTGCTGACGCTGACGCGACAGCTCGCGCAGCGCCGGCCCGCGCAGGGTCGCGGTGGCCTCGCGCAGGGCCTCACCGAGCTCGAGGAACCGGGTCATCTCCTGCGGCCGCTGCCGGGCCAGCAGGTTGGCCAGCCAGGCCACGACGGTCGGTCGGCGCAGCGCCGCGATCGCCGCGGCGGCGTCGCGGTCGCCGGCTGCCCGGGCCTGCCTGGCCGCCGCGTCTCGGGCGGCGACGAACTGCCCCGGCGGGAGGTCGTAGAGCGGATCGGTCAGTTCCTCGACGTCGGTGGCCACCGTCACATCCTCGGACACGCCGAGGGCCCCGACCGACCGGTCGGGGCCCTCGGTGACGCTGGGTCTCGTTCGCTATGTGGTGCGGCCCTGGCGGGTCTCGATCATCGTTCGGACTCGGCTGCAGTGCTCGGCGATGCGCTGAGCAGCTCGCTCTGGTCCTGGTAGGCCGTCGACACCTCGCGCAGCTTGGCCTCGTGCGCGCGCCCGTGGTGGGCGCAGAACAGCAGCTCACCGCCCGAGGGCATGGTGACGCGGATGTAGGCCTGGGCCCCGCAACGGTCGCATCGGTCGGCAGCGGTCAACGGAGGGTGCGAGGCAAGAGCAGAAGTCACGTCGCCCTCTCTTCTCGGTGGTTCGGGTGGTACTGATATGAACAGTCAACCATCTGTCGTTCGTTCCCCATCCGCCCATCGGTCGGATTCGCTCTCCGCGTAGTTTCTTCGGAACATCCGAGCGGCGCCTGGATAGCCAACGTTGCCCATTTCACCGCACCCCCGAACCTCCTGAGGGTCACGGAGCGGTGTCGGCGTGTCGAAACACCCGTTCGGCGCCCGCTCCGAAGCGCTGCGCAGCCGCCTGGCTGCGCTCCGGCACCGGATCACCCGACCCGGCGCGGTGCCGGGGCCCGTGTCGGCCCTCGCCGGTAGCCTGGAATCGACCTACCGCCCACGCCCCCAGACGCCCCGGAGCCCCCTCGAGTGACCCAGACCCTGCACGCCCGTAGCGACGGCGAGTTCGAACCCGACGCCTACTCCGCTCGTCACCTGCTGGTCCTCGAGGGGCTCGAGGCCGTCCGCAAGCGACCGGGCATGTACATCGGCTCCACCGACTCCCGCGGGCTGATGCACTGCCTGTGGGAGATCATCGACAACGCCGTCGACGAGGCGCTGGGGGGCCACTGCACGCGCATCGAGGTGCAGCTGCACGGCGACGGCTCGGTCGAGGTGCGCGACGACGGGCGCGGCATCCCCGTCGACGTGGAGCCGCGCACCGGGCTGGCCGGGGTCGAGGTGGTCATGACCCGGCTGCACGCGGGCGGCAAGTTCGGCGGCGGCTCCTACGCGGCCACCGGCGGCCTGCACGGGGTGGGAGCGTCGGTCGTCAACGCGCTCTCGGCCCGCCTCGACGTCGAGGTCGACCGCGACGGCAAGACCCACGCCATCAGCTTTCGGCGGGGCGCGCCCGGAGAGTTCCGCGACGGTGCGGCCGACGGCGCCTTCACCGAGAAGTCAGGGATGCGCGTCGCCGGCAGGGTGACCAAGAAGCGCACCGGCACCCGCGTCCGCTACTGGGCCGACCGGCAGATCTTCTCCAAGGACGCCACGCTGTCGCTGGACGAGCTGCACAACCGGGCGCGGCAGACGGCGTTCCTCGTGCCGGGTCTGACCATTGCCGTCCGCGACGCCCGTTCCGCCGAGGTCGCCGAGGAGGTGTTCCGCTTCGACGGCGGCATCAGCGAGTTCTGCGAGTTCCTTGCCCCCGACCAGGCCATCAGCGACGTGCTGCGCCTGCAGGGCACCGGCAGCTTCACGGAGACCGTGCCGGTGCTCGACGACCTGGGCCACATGACGCCGGCCGAGGTGGAACGAGAGCTGACCGTCGACGTGGCGATGCGCTGGGGCACGGGCTACGACACCGTCGCCCGGTCCTTCGTCAACATCATCGCCACGCCCAAGGGGGGCACCCACGTCCAGGGCTTCGACCGCGCGCTCACCGCCACGCTCAACGACGTCCTCAAGTCCCAGCGCGTCATGAAGGCCGCCGAGGACAACATCATCAAGGACGACGCGCTCGAAGGGCTCACGGCGGTCGTCACGGTGCGGCTCGCGGAGCCGCAGTTCGAGGGGCAGACCAAGGAGGTGCTGGGCACCTCCGCGGCGTCGCGCATCGTCGCCGCGGTGGTGAGCCGGGAGCTCAAGGCGGCACTGACCAACCCCAGGCGCGGTGGCAAGACCCAGGCGAGGGCCATCCTGGACAAGGTCGCGGCGGCCGCCCGCACCCGGGTCGCTGCGCGCCAGCACAAGGAGCTGCAGCGCCGCAAGAACGCGCTCGAGACCTCCTCGCTGCCGGCCAAGCTGGCCGACTGCCGCAGCGACGACGTCGCGCGAAGCGAGCTGTTCATCGTCGAGGGCGACTCTGCGCTCGGCACCGCCAAGCTGGCGCGCAACAGCGAGTACCAAGCGCTGCTGCCGATCCGCGGCAAGATCCTGAACGTGCAGAAGGCGTCCGCGGCCGACATGCTCAAGAACACCGAGTGCGCCTCGATCATCCAGGTGATCGGTGCCGGGTCAGGACGCACCTTCGACCTGTCGTCGGCACGCTACGGCCGGGTGATCCTGATGGCCGACGCCGACGTCGACGGCGCCCACATCCGCTGCCTGTTGCTCACGCTCTTCTACCGCTACATGCGCCCGATGATCGAGGACGGGCGGGTGTTCGCCGCGGTGCCGCCGCTGCACCGTATCGAGGTCGTCAACGCCGGCTCGAAGAAGAACGAGGTCGCCTACACCTACACCGAACAGCAGCTGCGCAAGAAGCTGGCCGAGCTGCAGCGGCGCGACAAGCGCTACAAGGAGCCGATCCAGCGCTACAAGGGGCTCGGCGAGATGGACGCCGACCAGCTGGCCGAGACGACGATGGAGCCGCGTCATCGCATGCTGCGCAAGGTCAGCATCGGCGACGCCGACGCGGCCGAGCGGGCGTTCGAGCTGCTGATGGGCAACGACGTGGGCCCCCGGCGCGACTTTCTCGTCGACGGCGCCTCGCGGGTCAACCGCGAGAGCATCGACGCCTGACCGCTTCACGACCCGGCCCGACGTGCCGATGCTGCGGCCGTGAGCTACGTTGCCGCGCTGCTGCTCGCCGTCGCCTTCGGGCTGCTCGGCCGCTGGCTGCTGCGCCCGTACGACGCCCTCGGCCGGCGCAAGCCGGCGCCGCTGGCCTCGGTGCTGCTGTTCGCGAGCATCGGTGCCGGGCTTCTGGTCCCCGTCTGGCGCCACGCCCGGCTCGAGCACCGGCTCGACGACGTCGCGAGCGCCCTGGTCGGCGTACCGGTGGTGGTGCACTGCCAGACGGCGGGGGACGAGCTGTTCGACGTCGGGGGCGAGCTGGGGTTGGTCCGCAGCGGCGCCGACGGCCGTCCCGAGCGCGCGACGCTGCTCAAGCGCGGCCCGTGCCGGCGCCTGGCGGGATACGTCCGCTCGGAGCAGGCCCACCCGTCGCGGGACCAGGTCGTCGCGGTGCATGTTCTCTCGCACGAGGCGCGGCACATGGCGGGCACGACGGACGAGGCGCGCGCCGAGTGCGAAGCGATGCAGCGCGACGCCCGGGCCGCGCAGCTGCTGGGTGCGGACCCGGCGGAGGCTCGGGCCCTGGCTGCGGCCTACTGGCGCGATGTCTACCCGACGATGGGTGACAGCTACCGGACACCCGACTGTGCGCCGGGTGGCGCGCTGGACGAGCGCCTCGGCGAAGGGCCCTGGGGCAGCTGAGGAGCCGTGCGTGCGCTGCGCTCGCGCGGCCCCTGAGCACCGCCGTTGCCGGTGGACGCATCCTGCAGCGACGTCAGCCCGCTACGGCGGCCAGCTCCGCTGCCCGGGGCGGATCAGCGCCCTGCCGCTGGCAGGTGATCGCCGCGACCTCGGTCGCGAAGCGGAGCGCTGGTCCGACGTGAGCCCAGTCGCGCAGCTGCTCCCGGTCGTGGCGCTCCCGGTACCAGTAGCTCAGGAACGCGCCGCAGAACGCGTCTCCCGCGCCCACCGTGTCGACGACCGCCACGCGTGGCACCGGCACCGACCTGTGCCACACGCCGGTCACGGCGTGCACGTCGTCGCCGCCGTCGGTGACCAGGACGAGGGCGGGACCGGCCGCGACCATCGCAGCCGCCGCGTCGACCGGGTCGATGCCGGGGGAGAGGAAGGCGAGGTCCTCGGTGCTGACCTTCACCAGGTCGGCGCGGGCCAGCACCCGCTGCAGCCGGGCGCGGTAGGCCGGTTCGTCACGCACCACGGCCGGTCGGCAGTTGGGATCCAGCGCGAGCAGCACCTGGTCGTCGAGCGCCGCGACGAGGGCCTCCAGCGACGTGGCCACCGGTTCGAGGACGAGCCCTAACGTCCCCACGTAGAGCACCCGGGGTCGTGCCTCGAGAACGGCCAGCGCCTGCGCCTCGGACAGGGCGGCGGCGGACGTGCGCTCGACGTAGAAGCCGTACGTCGCCGCGCCGTCCTGCCCGATCTGCGCCACGGCCAGTGTCGTCGGGTCCTCGCTGGACGGTGCCCAACGGTCGTCGACACCGTCGGTGCTCAGTGCCTCGCGCAGCCGCACCCCGAACCGGTCGCGGGAGAGCGGGCCCAGGTAGACGCACGGCTGCTCGAGCCGGGCAACGGTGCGGGCCACGTTGTACGGGCCGCCGCCGGGGACGGCGCGCAGCTGGTCTCCGGTGGCGATCAGATCGACGAGGCTCTCTCCCGCGACCACGATCACGGCGACTCCTCGCTGACAGGGCCACCTCGCATCATGGGGCCGACCTCGCGTGCCGCGCCAGGCTACTGGACCGCGTCCCCGCCGCGAACCTCGTCGTGGCGGCTCACGCCCCGCCGACCGCAGCGATCGGTTGACTGCCGGGGCTGCCCGAACCGTCGCGCCGGCCCTGGGCCTCGGGCAGCGCGACGGGGACACCGGTGGCGGCTGCCGCGCGAGCAGGCGCGGCCCCCGCCCAGGCCAGGATCAGCGTGTCCTCGCCGCGCAGGAACCGGTGACAGCGCACGCCTCCCGTGCCGCGACCTTTCGCCGGGTACTCGGCGAACGGCGTGGCCTTGACCGAGCCCGCCTCGGTCCCCGGCAGCGCTCGGGTGGATCCCGAGACCGTGACGACCGTCCCCTCGCGGTCGGGGTCGAGGGCGCCGAAGAACACGACGCGGGCGCCGACGGCGACGCGGATGCCGGCCATGCCCCCCGCGGACCGGCCCTGCGGCCGCACACCGGCGGCGGGGAAGCGCAGCAGCTGCGCGTCGGAGGTGATCAGCACGAGGTCGAAGCCGGGCTCCGGCAGCTCGACCGCGCCGACCACCTCGTCGCCGGGCCGCAGCGAGATGACCTCCCACGAGTCCTTGTTCTGGGGGTAGTCGGGTAGGACGCGCTTGACCACGCCCTCGGCCGTGCCGAGGGCCAGGCCGGCGGACCTGCTCTGCAGGGACGTCAGGCACAGCACCCGCTCACCCTTGTCCAGCGACACGAACTCGGAGACCGGCGCCCCGCCCGACAGGTGAGGTGCGTTGGCGGTGGAGGGCAGCGTCGGCATGTCGAGGACTCCGAGGCGGATCATCCGGCCTGAGCTGGTCACGGCTGCCACCTCGCCGCGCGCGGTCGCGAGCACCGCCGACCGCAGGACGTCGTGCTTGGCGCGTTCACCGCCGGTGGGCAACGGGTCGGCGTCGAGGGTGCGCGCGAGCAGCCCGGTGGTGGACAGCAGCACCCAGCACGGGTCGTCGGTGACCTCCAGCGGTGCCGCGGTGGTCCTCGGCGTGCCGGCGGACTCGAGCAGCACGGTGCGCCGCGGCGTGCCGAAGCTCCTGGCGACATCGGCCAGCTCGTCGGAGACGGTGTCGCGCAGCAGCGCGTCGGAGTCCAGGATCGCGCTCAGCTGCTCGATCGTCGCGCGAAGTGTTTCCTGCTCGCGCTCCAGCTCGATGCGCGAGAACCTCGTCAGGCGGCGGAGCGGCATCTCGAGGATGTAGTTGGTCTGCACCTCGGTGAGGTCGAAGACCGACATCAGTCGCTCGCGGGCGGCTGCCGCGTCGTCGCTGGTGCGGATGACCTGGATGACCTCGTCGATGTCGAGGATGGCCACGAGCAGGCCGTCGACGAGGTGCAGCCGGTCCTGCGCCTTCTGGCGGCGGAAAGTCGTGCGACGACGTACGACGTCGAATCGGTGCGCGACGTAGACCTCGAGCAGCTCCTTGAGGCCCATGGTGCGCGGCTGTCCGTCGACCAGCGCCACGTTGTTGATGCCGAACGAGTCCTCGAGCGGGGTGAACCGGTAGAGCTGGTCGAGGATCGCGTCGGGGTTGAAGCCGTTCTTGACCTCGATGACCAGACGCAGGCCCTTCGTACGGTCGGTGTAGTCGTCGACGGCCGTGATGCCTTGCAGCTTCTTGGACCGCACCAGGTCGGCGATCTTCTCCTTCACCCGCTCCGGTCCCACGCCCAGCGGCAGCTCGGTCACGACGATACCCTTGCGACGTGGGGTCACATTCTCGACGCGTGCCGTGGCCCGGGTGCGAAAGGTGCCGCGACCGGTTTCGTAGGCCTCCCGGATGCCGTCCAGGCCCACGATCTTGCCGCCGGTCGGCAGGTCCGGGCCGGGGACGAAGCGCATGAGGTCGTCGAGCGTCGCCCCGGGGTGCTTGATCAGGTGACGGGCGGCCGAGATGACCTCGGCCAGGTTGTGCGGCGCCATGTTGGTCGCCATGCCGACCGCGATGCCGGCCGCCCCGTTGACGAGCAGGTTGGGGAACGCCGCCGGCAGCACCTCGGGCTCGAACTCGCGGTCGTCGTAGTTGGGCAGGAGGTCCACGACGTCCTCGTCCATGCTCGTGGTCATCAGCATGGCGGCCGGGGTCAGCCGGCACTCGGTGTAGCGGTAGGCGGCCGGTGGGTCGTCGTTGCCCAGCGAGCCGAAGTTGCCGTGCCCGTCCACCAGGGGCAGCCGCATCGACCACGGCTGGGCCATCCGCACGAGCGTGTCGTAGATCGCGGTGTCCCCGTGCGGGTGCAGCGTGGCCATCACGTCGCCCACGACGCGGGCGCACTTGACGTGGCCACGGTCGGGGCGCAGCCCCATCTCGGCCATCCGGTAGAGGATGCGCCGGTGCACCGGTTTGAGTCCGTCGCGCGCGTCGGGCAGTGCGCGTGCGTAGATGACGGAGTAGGCGTACTCCAGGAACGAGCCCTGCATCTCGTCGGCGACGTCGATGTCGACGATGTGCTCGGTGAAGTCCTCGTCCGGAGGGGGAGGGGTGGTGCTGCGGCGGGCCACGGCTGCGATGCTCCTGCTTCGTCGGTGTGCGGAGGTACGGCGGCGGGCGCCGGCCTCGAGGTGCCCTTCCATTCTGACCGCCAGGGCCGACGTTCCCGTGGACCGACCGGCCGGCGGCGCAGGTGCGAGGGCAGGCACGGTGCGGAACGGGAATGGGAGGCACCCGCAGCGGGAAGGTGGTCGGCATGGAGTCACACGAGGAGGGCGGCCCGGACCCCGACGACATCCGGACCCGGGCCGAGCTGCTGCCCGAGGAGCACTCGGCCGGGAGTGACGACCCGCAGATGCAGGCCCGCGCCGTGCTCGAGGAGTCCCAGCGGAGGGTCGAGGCGCCTCACGACCCCCCGGACGGCGAGCGTGACCCCCGCGACCCGCGGGCGGAGGAGCACGAGCACCGCGAGTCGCAGGACACTGTCTGACCCGCGTCGGCCACAATGGGCCGGGTGCCCGACGACCAGCCGTCCTATCGGTTGCGCCTGCCGCGCAGCGCCCACCTGCCGCCGTACGTGGCGATCATGCGGCGCGTCGCCGTGGCGGTGGCGCTCGTCCTGCTGAACTGGGCGATCGTGCTGGTGGAGCGCAACGGCTACCGTGATGCCGCCGACAGCTCGGTCTCCGCGGTCGACGCGCTGTACTACACGACCGTCACGCTCACCACGACCGGGTACGGCGACATCACGCCGGTCACGACCAGCGCGCGGCTCGTCAACGCCCTGGTGGTCACCCCGATGCGCCTGCTGTTCGTCCTGGTGCTCGTGGGCACGACGATCCAGGTGCTCACGCAACGCTCGCGGGACGAGTTCCGGATCAGCCGATGGAGGTCACAGGTGCGCAACCACGTCGTCGTCTGCGGCTTCGGCACCAAGGGCCGCAGCGCGATCCGCGCCCTGCGCGAGCGCGGCAGCCTGCCGGAGCAGATCGTCGTCATCGACCAGGACGCCGACGCCGTGGCGGACGCCACCTCGGCCGGCTACTTCGCGGTGCACGGGTCCACGACGAGTGACGACGTCATGCGCGAGGCCATGGTCGATCGGGCGTCCTCGGTCGTCGTCGCGGTCAACCGTGACGACACGGCCGCACTGACCGTGCTGACGGTGCGCCAGCTGGCGCCCACGGTGAAGGTCGTCGCGGCGATCCGGGAGCACGAGAACGCCGACCTGTTGCGGCAGAGCGGCGCCGACTCCGTCATCACCTCCTCCGACGCTGCGGGGCGGCTGCTCGGGCTGGCGACGCACAGCCCGCGTACGGTGCTCGTCCTCGAGGACCTCATGACGGCGGGTCACGGCCTGGACATCCTCGAGCGCGAGGTGGCGCCCGACGAGCCGGGCCGGTCGATCGAGGCGATCCCCTGCCCCGTGCTGGCGGTCGTGCGCGGCGACACACTCCTGCACTTCAACGATCCCGAGGCCGCCCAGCTGCGCCCGGGCGACCGGCTGATCTACGTCGCCGCCGAAGCGCCGCAGGACGAGTGAGCTGGTGAAGGGCCACGGAGTGAGCCCCGGCACCGCCGTCGGGCCGCTGCTGCGGATGCCCGACCCCCTCGTCGAGGCGCCCGCTGCGGGGCCGACCCCGGTCGTTCCGGGCGAGCGCGAGGCCGACGCGGCGCGCATCCGCCCGGCCATGGACGCCGTGGCCAGCGACCTGTGGGCGCGCGCCGCCCACGCCGAGGGCGAGACCAAGGAGGTGCTCGAGGCCACCGCGATGATGGCCTCCGACCCCGGGCTCGCCGACCTCGCCGAGAGTGCGGTGCGCGAGAGCGGGGTGCCGGCGCCGCGGGCCGTCTGGGACGCGGCGAACACCTTCCGGGACCTGCTGGCGGCCGCCGGCGGGTACGTCGGCGCTCGGTCCAGCGACGTGCAAGACGTACGCGACCGCATCGTGGCCCGGCTGCTGGGTGTGCCCGCGCCCGGCCTCCCCGACCCGGGTCACCCGTTCATCCTGGTCGCGCGCGACCTCGCCCCGGCGGACACGGCGACGATGATCCCTGCGAGGGTGCTCGCGTTCGTCACCGCGGAGGGCGGCCCTACCAGCCACACCGCGATCTTGGCCCGGGCGCTGGGCATCCCGGCTGTCGTCGCGTGCCCCGAGGTGCTCACCCTCGCCGAGGGGACCCTTCTCGCGGTCGACGGGGCGACCGGCGAGGTCGAGGTTGCTCCCGGCGAGGCGGCCGTGCGCTCGGCCGAGGGCCGCGCAGCGCGGACGGCGACCCGCGACCGGCGCTGGGAGGGTCACGGAGGCACTGCCGACGGGCGGCGCGTGGCGCTCCTCGCCAACGTGGGCGACCCGGCCGGTGCCGTCGCCGCGGCTGCGGCCGGTGCGGAAGGTGTCGGGCTGTTTCGCACCGAGCTGCTCTTCCTCGACCGCGGCAGCGAACCCTCCGAGTCCGAGCAGCGCGAGTCGTACGCCGAGGTCTTCGCGGCGTTCGCCCCGGATCGGACGGTCGTCGTACGCACTCTCGACGCTGGTGCCGACAAACCGCTGCCGTTCCTGCACCAGGCACCGGAGGCGAACCCGGCGCTCGGCGTGCGCGGGCTGCGCATCGGCCTGATCCGCCCGCGAGTGCTCGAGAGGCAGCTGCGCGCGATCGCCGCCGCCGCGGAGCAGACCGGTGCGGACGTCTGGGTGATGGCCCCGATGGTGGCCGTGGCCAGCGAGGCGGTCCTGTTCGCGCAGCAGGTGCGAGCGGCCGGGCTGCGGACAGCCGGCGTCATGGTGGAGACCCCGTCCGCGGCGCTGACCGCGCCTGCCATCCTGCGCGCCGTCGACTTCGTCAGCATCGGCACCAACGACCTGGCGCAGTACACGGTGGCCGCCGACCGCATGTCCGGTCCGCTGGCTGCCCTCAACGACCCCTGGCAGCCGGCGCTGCTGCGCCTCATCGACATGGTCGGGCGGGCCGGCGAGGCCGAGAGCAAGCCGGTGGGCCTCTGCGGGGAGGCGGCCGCCGATCCGGCACTCGCGCCGGTGCTGGTCGGGCTCGGCACCACCAGCCTGTCGATGTCCGCGCGGTCCATCGCCGACGTGGGCGCCGTGCTCGCCTCGGTGACGTTCCAGGAGTGTCGTGAGCTGGCCCGGCTCGCGCTCGACGCCCCGGACCCGGCCGGCGCACGCGACGTCGTACGTCGTGGGCTGCCGGTGCTCACCGATCTCGCCCCCTGACGGCAGCCGAGTCACGCCCCGTCATCGCTGCCCGGGTGCAGGCGACGGAGGAGGTGCGCGTGCCGGCGCCGGCTCGCCGACCACGGCCGGACCTCTGTCCGCCGGGGTGAGGGTGGCGGTGACGGCCGCCCGGCGCGTGCGGCCCCGGGTTCGATAGGCCCAGGGTCGTCAGCGGCGGCTGGGAGCGACCACGGGCCTATCGGACGGTGCGTGCGGTCCGGGGTTCGATAGGCCCAGGGTCGTCGGCGGCGGCTGGGAGCGACCACGGGCCTATCGGACGGTGCGTGCGGTCCGGGGTTCGATAGGCCCAGGGTCGTCAGCGGC
>JAVEDI010000067.1 GCA_030841035.1 Actinomycetota bacterium | reverse complement strand
GCGCGAGAGCGCTCTTCACCGCTCCGACCGCGCTCCGGGCGATCAAGAAGGTGGACCCGGACGCCAAGGAGCTGGCGAAGTACGACCTGACCGGGTTCAGCACGCTGTTCCTCGCGGGCGAGCGGCTCGACCCGGAGACGTATCACTGGGCCCACGACATGCTCGGCGTACCGGTGGTCGACCACTGGTGGCAGACCGAGACCGGCTGGCCGATCGCGGCCAACCTGCGCGGGCTCGACCCGATGCCGATCAAGCCCGGTTCGCCGACCGTGCCGGTGCCCGGCTGGGACGTGCAGGTCCTGCAGCCGACCGGCGAACAGGCCGGGCCGGGCCGAGAGGGCGCGATCTGCATCAGGCTGCCGTTGCCGCCCGGTGCCTTGACCACCCTGTGGGAGGACGACGCGCGCTTCCTGTCGTCCTACCTCTCGGCGTTCGAGGGCTACTACCTCACCGGAGACGGCGGGTACGTCGACGACGACGGCTACCTGTTCGTGATGGGCCGCACCGACGACGTCATCAACGTGGCCGGGCACCGGCTCTCGACGGGCTCGATGGAGGCGGTCATCGCCGGCCACCAGGCGGTAGCCGAGTGCTGCGTCGTCGGGGTCGCCGACTCGCTCAAGGGTCAGGTCCCGCGCGGGCTCGTGGTGCTCAAGGCCGGCGTCGACATCGACCCGGAGGTGCTGCGCGCGCAGCTCGTGCAGCGGGTCCGGGACGAGATCGGTGCGGTGGCCTCGTTCCGCGAGGTGGACGTGGTGCCGGCACTGCCCAAGACCCGGTCGGGCAAGATCCTGCGACGCTCGATCCGGGCGATCGCCGAGGGCCGCGACGAGGCCGTGCCCTCGACCATCGAGGACCCGGCGGTCCTCGAGGCGTTGCGGCCCACCCTGCGGTCCGGCGCCTGAGACCGGTCGTCAGTGACCGAGCAGCCGCGTCAACGCGGCGGCCCGGCGCGACGGCCGTCCCGTCCTGCTCTCCTCACCGTCGGCCGCCGACATCACCCGCAGGGACGCGGTGACACCGAGCCAGCGCAGCGGCTCTGGCTCCCAGCGCGGCGACTTGTGCCCGACCCACGGCAGCCGCACCAGGTCGGTGTCACGGCGCAGCACCAGGTCGGCTAGCGTGCGCCCGGCGAGGTTCGAGGTGCTCACGCCGTCGCCGACGTACCCACCCGCCCACGCCAGACCGGTCGCGCGGTCCAGGCCGACCGAGGCGCACCAGTCGCGGGCGATGCCCAGCGGACCTCCCCACGTATGGGTGACGGCGACGTCACGCAGGTCGGGGAACAGCTCGAGCAGCACCGCGCGCAGGGCCGCGAAGACGGTCGGCTCACGGTCGTGGTCGGGCCGGATGCGTGAGGCGAAGTGGTAGGGCGCTCCCCGGCCGCCGAACGCCAGTCGCCCGTCTGCGGTGCGCTGGCCGTAGATCACCAGGTGCCGGAGGTCGTTCCACGTCTCCCGTTCGCGCAGGCCGATGCGGTCCCACAGCCCGGCGGGCAGCGGCTCGGTCGCGAGCATCAGGGAGTAGACCGGCGCGATGTCACGGCGGTGGCCGGGCAGCCTCGCCGTGTAGCCCTCGGTCGCACGGATGACGACGTCGGCGCGCACCGTGCCGCGCGTCGTGCGGGCCCTGCCGGGGTCGATGCCTGTGACGGGCGTGCGCTCGTGGATCGTGACACCGGCCCCCTCGACCGCGCGGGCCAGTCCGCGCACCAGTCGTGCGGGATGGATGGCCGCGCAGTGCGGTGTGTAGGTCCCGCCGAGCACGTCGGTGGCCCCGAGCCGGTCGTGCGCCTCCTGTGCGTCGAGCAGGAGGAGGTCATCGGGCCCGAAGCCGTAGCGCCGTGCGTCCTCGATCGACGCGCGGGCGCGGTCCAGCTGCAGCGGGGTACGGGCCAGCGAGACGGTGCCGCCCTTGCGCCACGAGCAGTCGATGGCCTCGGTGGCCACCACGTCGCCGATCTCCTCGATGCTCGCCTGCATCGCGCGATGCTGGGCGATCGCCGCCTCGCGCCCGTACCGGCGCGACAGCCAGCCGAGGGTCGCAGGAAACAGTGCGGAGCACCAGCCGCCGTTGCGCCCGCTCGCGCCGAAGCCGGCCACCTCCCGCTCGAGCACGACGATGCGCAACGACGGGTCGAGGCGAGCCAGGTAGTAGGCGGTCCAGAGCCCGGTGAACCCCGCGCCGACGATCGCGACGTCGGCCTGCCGGTCGCCGGGCAGCGGCGGGCGCGGCGCCCAGTCGTCGTCGGCGGTGTCGTGCCAGAGCGAGAGCGCGCGGTAGGGCACGGTCAGAGGCGTGACCACGCCTCGGTGAGGACCGAGCGCAGGATCTGTTCCATCTCGTCGAAGTGCGACTGGTCGCAGATCAGCGGGGGGGAGAGCTGGATGACGGGGTCGCCGCGGTCGTCGGCGCGGCAGTAGAGGCCCGCGTCGAACAGGGCCTTGGACAGGAAGCCCCGCAGCAGCCGCTCGGACTCGTCGTCGTCGAACGTCTCGCGGGTGTCCTTGTCCTTGACCATCTCGATGCCGTAGAAGAACCCGTCGCCACGGACGTCTCCCACGATGGGCAGGTCCTGCAGCTTCTCGAGGGTGCGCCGGAAGTCGGGCCCCCTGTCCAGCACGTGCTGGTTGAGCTGCTCGCGCTCGAAGATGTCGAGGTTGGCCAGGGCGACCGCAGCGGAGACCGGGTGTCCGCCGAAGGTGTAGCCGTGGGCGAACGACGCCTGCCCCTGCAGGAACGGCTCCATGATCCGGTCGCTCGCGATCATCGCCCCGATGGGGGAGTAGCCGGAGGTCATGCCCTTGGCGCAGGTGATGATGTCCGGCTGGTACCCGTAGCGCTGCGCCCCGAAGTAGTGACCCAGCCGCCCGAAGGCGCAGATGACCTCGTCGGAGACGAGCAGGACGTCGTGCTTGTCACAGATCTCGCGGACCCGCTGGAAGTACCCCGGGGGCGGTGGAAAGCAGCCACCGGAGTTCTGCACCGGCTCGAGGAAGACTGCGGCCACCGTCTCAGGTCCCTCGAACTCGATGGCCTCCTCGATGCGGTTGGCGGCCCACAGACCGAACGCCTCGAGGTCGTGGCCGTGCTCGGGCGCGCGGTAGAAGTTCGTGTTGGGCACCTTGTGGGCGCCGGGGACGAGCGGCTCGAACATCGCCTTGGCTGCAGGGATGCCGGTGATGGACAGCGCACCCTGAGGGGTGCCGTGGTAGGCGATCGACCGGCTGATCACCTTGTGCTTCATCGGCTTGCCGGTGAGCTTGAAGTACTGCTTGGCCACCTTCCACGCACTCTCGACGGCCTCCCCGCCGCCCGTCGTGAAGAAGATGCGGTTGAGGTCGCCGGGAGCGAGGTGAGCCAGACGCTCGGCCAGCTCCACCGCCTGCGGGTGCGCGTAGGACCAGAGGGGGAAGAAGGCCAGCTCGCTGGACTGCTTCGCCGCGGCCTCGGCGAGCTCGGTGCGACCATGGCCGACCTGCACGACGAACAGGCCGGCGAGCCCGTCGAGGTACCGCTTGCCCTTGTCGTCCCAGATGTAGGGACCTTCGCCGCGGACGATCACCGGCACCTGGGAGTGCTGGTAGGTCGACATGCGGGTGAAGTGCATCCACAGGTGGTCGCGCGCCTTCTCGGCCAGGGAAGGCTGTCCTCCCTCCGTGGCGCACGTGCTGACGTCTTGCGAGGAGAGGGTCATCTGGTTCCCCAGTTATAGAGCTGCTTCTGCAGCTTCAGGTAGACGAAGGACTCCGTGCTGCGAACGCAGGGGACCGAGCGGATGCGCTTGCTCACCAGGTCGAGCAGGTGGTCGTCGTCCTCGCACACGACCTCGACGAGGATGTCGAAGCCGCCCGCGGTGATGACGACGTAGTCGACCTCCGGCATGTCAGCGATCTTGGCAGCCACGATCTCGACATCGCCTTCGCAGCGGATGCCGATCATCGCTTGTCGCGGGAAGCCGACCTGCAACGGGTCGGTCACCGCGACGATCTGCATCACGCCCGCGTCCAGCAGCCGCTGCACGCGCTGGCGGACCGCGGCCTCCGAGAGGCCCACGGCCTTGCCGATGGCCGCGTACGGGCGCCGCCCGTCCTCCTGCAGCTGCTCGATGATGCCCTTGGAGACGTCGTCGAGCGTTGTCCCGTTGCTGCGATCCCGGCCCGCCATGCCAGCGATCCTCTCTATCCGTGCGCTGTTTTGCAAGCGATTCCGTGGCGAACACTGCCGAAAATTGCTGAATCTGTCGTCAGGTCCCCCTCCGGCTGTTGATACCGACGGCCTCGGGACTAGGCTGCCGCTGGCCACGATGACCCGCGTGACCGACCGACACACCCGGGAGGACAGGTTGCCCACCTCGTCGCGCACGCTGCGCAACTTCGTGAACGGACAGCAGGTCGAGGCGGCCGACGGACGCACGTCCGACCTGGTCAACCCGGCAACCGGCGAGGTCTACGCCGCGGCGCCACTGTCCTCGGCCACCGATGTCGACGCCGCGATGAGCGCGGCGGCCACCGCGTTCGAGTCCTGGCGTGACACGACACCGAGCGAGCGGCAGCGCGCGCTGCTGCACATCGCCGACGCCTTCGAGGCGAGGGCCGACGAGCTCGTCGCGACCGAGGTGGAGAACACCGGCAAGCCGCGCGCGCTCACCATGTCGGAGGAGATGCCTCCGATGGTCGACCAGATCCGCTTCTTCGCGGGAGCGGCACGGTTGCTCCAGGGGCTCTCGGCGGGGGAGTACCTCGCCGGGCACACGTCGATGATCCGCCGTGAGCCGATCGGCGTCTGCGCGCAGGTGACCCCGTGGAACTACCCGATGATGATGGCGGTCTGGAAGTGGGCGCCCGCCGTCGCCGCGGGCAACACCGTCGTGCTCAAGCCGTCGGACACCACGCCGGCGTCGACGCTGCTGATGGCTGAGATCCTCGGCGAGTTCCTGCCGCCCGGGGTCTTCAACGTCGTGGCCGGCGACCGTGACACCGGGCGCGCGCTGGTCGAGCACCCGATCCCGGCCATGGTGTCCATCACCGGATCGGTGCGCGCCGGCATGGAGGTCGCCGGCGCCGCGGCCCGTGACGTCAAGCGCGTGCACCTCGAGCTCGGCGGCAAGGCACCGGTCGTCATCTTCGACGACGCCGACCTCGAGGCCGCGGCCGAGGCGATCGCGGTGGCCGGGTACTTCAACGCCGGCCAGGACTGCACCGCTGCCACTCGGGTGCTCGCCGGTCCCGGCATCCACGACGACGCCGTCGCGGCACTCGCGCAGCAGGCCAAGGAGAACGCCAAGACGGGTCTCGCCGACGACGAGGACGTGCTCTTCGGGCCGCTCAACAACGCCAGCCAGCTCGACCGCGTCATGGGACTCCTGCAGCGAGCGCCCGACCACGCGGTCGTGTCGGCCGGCGGCAACCGGGTCGGCGGCGAGCTCTCCCGTGGCTACTTCCACGAGGCGACCGTGGTGTCCGGGCTGCTCCAGGACGACGAGATGATCCAGGACGAGATCTTCGGCCCGGTCATCACCGTGCAGCGGTTCACCGACGAGGAGGAGGCGCTGCGCTGGGCGAACGGCGTGAAGTACGGCCTGGCCTCCTCCGTGTGGACCAAGGACCACGGCCGGGCCATGCGGATGGCCAGGCGGCTGGACTTCGGCTGTGTCTGGATCAACGCGCACATCCCCCTCGTCGCCGAGATGCCGCATGGTGGCTTCAAGCACTCGGGCTACGGCAAGGACCTCTCGATGTACGGCTTCGAGGACTACACCCGCATCAAGCACGTCATGAGCAACATCGAGGCGTGACAGCCGACGTGGTGGGTGCCCCGGGGCGGATCCGGTGAGCACCGGGGTCGAGCTGGTCCTGCGGGGCGGCGTCGTGCTGACTCTCGACGCGCTCGGCACCCGGGCCCGCGCGGTCGCCGTGCACGGCGGCGTGGTGGTGGCGCTCGACGAGGCGGCGCTGGAGCTCGCGCCCACCGCCCGTGAGGTGGTCGACCTGGAGGGTGGTGCGCTGCTGCCGGGCTTCGCGGACGGCCACGTCCATCCGCTGTGGGGCGGCGTCGAGCTGGCCGGACCGCAGGTGGGCGAGGCGAGCTCCGTGCAGGAAGTCCTCGACGTCGTACGCCGCTTCGCCACCGACCACCCGGACCTGCCGTGGATCACCGGCGGCCCCTATGACCCGACGCTCGCCCCGGAGGGCCTGTTCGACGCTGCCTGGCTCGACGCCGCCGTGCCCGACCGGCCGGTCGTGCTGCAGTCCAGCGACCACCACTGCGCGTGGGTCAACACCGCGGCGCTGCGCGTCGCCGGCATCGACGAGCGGACGCCGGACCCCCCGGCCGCGCGGTTGCCGCGCCGGCCCGACGGCACGCCGCTGGGCACCCTCGTCGAGTGGGCCGCGATGGACCTGGTGCGCCGCCACGTCCCCACCGTCACGGTCCCGGACAAGGTCACGGGGCTCGGCAGGGCGACGGCGCTGCTCGCGGGCGCCGGAGTCACCTGGGCTCAGGAGGCAGCGCTGTACCCCGAGGACGTCGCCACCTACCTGCGCGCCGAGCAGGCCGGCCGGCTGTCGGTGCGCGTGGACATCGCCTTGCGCGCGGAGCCGGGGGACTGGCCGGACCAGCGGGCCACGTTCGCCGCCGCCCGGGCCGCTGCGGCGTCCTCGGCGATGGTCTCCGCCCGCACCGTCAAGTTCTTCGCCGACGGCGTGATCGAGGCCGGCACCGCGGCGCTGCTCGAGCCCTATGCGGACGCACCGCACACCTGTGGGCTGCCGGTGTGGTCGACCGACGAGCTCGCGGCCGCGGCGGCCGCGTTCGACGCCGACGGGTTCCACCTGCACATCCATGCGATCGGCGATGCCGGCATCCGTGCGGCGCTGGACGCGGTCGCGCACGTCGAGGCGGTCAACGGGCCCCGTGACCGGCGCCCGGTCCTCGCCCACCTCCAGCTGGTGGACCCCGCCGACATCGGGCGTTTCGCGGCGCTGGGGGTGGTCGCGAACGTGCAGCCGCTCTGGGCGCAGCCGGACCCCGTGCAGCGCGACCTGACCGCTCCACGGCTGGGCCCGCGGCGCAGCGCGCTGCAGTACCCCTTCGCCTCCCTGGTCGCCTCCGGCGCCGTGCTGTCCATGGGCAGCGACTGGCCGGTCAGCTCGCACCGCCCGCTCGACGGGCTCGCGGTCGCCGTCACCCGCCAGACCCCCGAGCCCGACCCCCCGGGTGGCTGGCTGCCGCTCGAGCGGCTGCCGGTCGCGACCGCGCTCTCGGCGTACACCGCCGGCGGCGCGTACCAGTCGTTCGAGGAGGCCAGCCGCGGCACGGTGGCGCTCGGGAAGCGGGCCGACCTGGTGTGGCTGGACGGCGACCCGACGCGGCGGCCGGCGAGCGACTGGCCGGAGCTGGTCGTGCGCCGGACCTGGCTCGGTGGGAGAGTCCCGCACTCCGCGTGATTTCGTGGTAACAAACGTGTATCGCTGCGGAATCGCTTGTCCAGCGCGATTTCCTCTGACAGGATCGCCACAAAGAAACGTCCGGTGGGGAGAAGACGGAGAGAGCCCGGGTGCACCAGTTCGTCGCCGGAAGGCGCCGCGAGGCGGCCACGTCCGAGCGTCACGACGTGGTCGACCCGGCGACCGGGCTGACCGTGGAGACCGTCGCTCTCGCCGGCCCGGCCGAGGTCGACGCGGCCGTCTCGGCGGCCCGCAGCGCGTTTCCCGAGTGGTCGGGCGCCGCACCCGTGGAGCGCGCCGCGGTGCTCACCCGGCTCGCCGCGGTGCTCGAGGACCGGGCCGAGGACATGGCCCGGCTCGAGTCGCGCCAGACCGGCAAGCCGATCCGTCTCTCGAGCGGCTTCGACGTCCCCGGGACGATCGACAACGTCGCGTTCTTCGCCGGTGCCGCGCGCAACCTCGAGGGCAGGGCCGCGGCGGAGTACTCCGGCGACCACACCTCGCTGGTACGCCGCGAGGCGATCGGCGTCGTGGGCTCGATCGCGCCGTGGAACTACCCGCTGCAGATGGCGGCCTGGAAGGTCCTGCCGGCCATCGCGGCGGGCAACACCATCGTGCTCAAGCCGGCCGAGCTCACGCCGCTGACGGCGCTGCTCTTCGCCGAGCTGGCCACCGAGGCCGGGCTGCCCGACGGTGTCCTCAACGTCGTGAGCGGCACGGGCCCGGTGGCCGGCGAGGCACTGGTCACGCACCCCGAGGTCGACATGGTCTCGTTCACCGGCTCGTCGGGCGTCGGTCGTCGCGTGATGACGCTGGCCGCGGCCGGGCCCAAGCGGGTCCACCTCGAGCTCGGCGGGAAGGCGCCCTTCGTGGTGTTCGACGACGCCGACCTGGAGGCGGCCGTGCAGGGCGCCGTTGCCGCGGCCCTCATCAACACCGGCCAGGACTGCACCGCGGCGACCCGGGCCTACGTCCAACGCCCCCTCTACGACGCCTTCGTGTCCGGAGTGGCCGACGTGATGGACACCGTTCGGCTCGGCGACCCCTTCGACCCGACGACCGACCAGGGGCCGCTCATCTCGGGCCGCCAGCAGGAGCGCGTCGCGGGTTTCGTCGAGCGCGCGCGGGCCGCCGGCGCCAAGATCGTGCGCGGCGGTGCGGTGCCCGGCGGGGCGCTCGCCCGCGGCGCCTACTACGAGCCGACCCTGGTCACCGGGGCCGCGCAGCGTTCGGAGATCGTGCAGGACGAGGTCTTCGGGCCGGTGCTCGTCGTCCTGCCCTTCGACTCCGACGACCAGGGGATCGAGCTGGCCAACGACACGCCCTACGGGCTAGCGGCCTCGGCCTGGACCCGCGACGTGTTCCGCTCGCTGCGGGCCATGCGCCAGATCCGTGCGGGCTGCGTGTGGCTCAACGACCACATCCCGATCATCAGCGAGATGCCGCACGGCGGCTACAAGGCGTCGGGGTTCGGCAAGGACATGTCGCTCTACTCCTTCGACGAGTACACCAACGTCAAGCACGTGATGTACGACACGACCGGCGCGGCCAGGAAGCAGTGGCACCGTACGATTTTCAGCAGCTGAGCACCGATCACGGTGACAGCACCCACCGCACCATTAAGGATCGACACTCCATGACTGAGCCCGTCGGCGGCTTCTCCCCCGCCCTGATGCGCGGCCTCCTCTCCCGCCGCACGCTCCTGCGGGGGGTCGGCGGGGCGGCCGTGGCGGCCGGGCTCACAGCGTGCGGCACCGCCGGCACCGCGACCAAGAAGGTGGCCGCCAAGGACCGGGCGGCCACCGACAAGAGCAGCTCGGAGAAGATCGTCAACTGGTCGAACTGGCCCGAGTACATCGACGTCGACGACAAGACCAAGAAGCGCCCGACGATCGACGCGTTCACCGCCAAGACCGGCATCAAGGTCAACTACGTCGAGGACTACAACGACAACGACGAGTTCTTCGCCAAGGTCAAGCCGCAGCTGGCGGCCAACAAGGACACCGGCCGGGACGTCTGGGTCAGCACCGACTGGATGGCCTCGCGCCTGATCCGGCTCGGCTGGGTGCAGAAGCTGGACCAGGCCAACATCCCCAACGCCAAGAACCTCGAGCCGAACCTGCGCAACGTCGAGTTCGACAAGGGTCGGCTCTATTCGCTGCCGTGGCAGAGCGGCTTCACCGGCATCGCCTACAACCCGAAGTCCACCGGCGGCAAGAAGGTCGAGACCATCGACCAGCTGCTCACCGATCCGGCGCTCAAGGGCAAGGTCACCCTGCTGACCGAGATGCGCGACACCGTCGGGCTGACCCTGCTGTCGATGGGCAAGGACCCGGCGAGCTTCACCGACGACGACTTCAACGCTGCCATGGACAAGCTGCAGAAGGTCGTCGACAGCGGGCAGGTCAAGGGCTTCACCGGCAACGAGTACGGCAAGGGACTGGCGTCCGGGGACATCGCGGCCTGCCTGGCCTGGACCGGCGACGTGGTGCAGCTCAAGGCGGACAACCCCTCGCTGGGCTACGTGCTGCCGGCCACCGGCCACATGATCTGGTCGGACAACTTCGTGATCCCCAACCAGGCGCAGCACAAGACCAACGCCGAGAAGCTGATCGACTACTACTACGACCCCGCCGTGATGGCGGCCGTAGAGGACTACGTCAACTACATTCCCCCGGTGGCCGGCGCCAAGGAGGTGCTGCAGAAGCAGGACCCGTCCGTCGCCACGAACCAGCTGATCTTCCCGTCGGCGGCGACCCTCGACAAGGCCCACGTCTTCCGCGGCCTGAGCGCCGACGAGGAGACCAGGTACAACAAGGCTTTCCAGAGCCTGGTCGGGGGCTGAGCGGGTGGCGGAGACTGCGAGCACCGGCGGCGACCTGCACCTGCAGTCGCTCACCAAGCAGTTCGGCAGCTTCGTCGCGGTCGACGACCTCTCCCTGACGATCCCGCAGGGCTCGTTCTTCGCCCTGCTCGGCCCGTCCGGCTGCGGGAAGACCACGACGCTGCGGATGGTCGCCGGGCTCGAGGAGCCGACCGCCGGTCGCATCCTGATCGGCGCGGACGACATCACCGACACCAAGCCCTACCGCCGGCCCGTCAACACCGTCTTCCAGAACTACGCGCTGTTCCCGCACCTCGACATCTTCGAGAACGTCGCCTTCGGGCTGCGCCGGCGCGGCTCGAAGAACGTGAAGCAGCAGGTCGACGACGTGCTCGAGCTGATCGAGCTGGGGCACCTGGCCCGGCGCAAGCCGACCCAGCTCTCGGGCGGTCAGCAGCAGCGGGTGGCCCTGGCGCGGGCCATCGTCAACCATCCCTCCGTGCTGCTGCTCGACGAGCCGCTCGGTGCGCTCGACCTCAAGCTGCGCCGCCAGATGCAGCTGGAGCTCAAGCGCATCCAGACCGAGGTCGGCCTGACCTTCGTGCACGTCACCCACGACCAGGAAGAAGCCATGACGATGGCCGACACCATCGCCGTGATGAACAACGGCCGGATCGAGCAGCTCGGCGACCCGGCCAGCCTCTACGAGAACCCGGTCACGACGTTCGTCGCCAACTTCCTCGGCCAGTCCAACCTGGTCCGTGCGCGGGTCACGTCCCGGTCCGGGGAGCACCTCACCGTCGACGTACAGGGCACGACGTTCACCATGCCGCGTGCCCGGTGCACGAGCGAGAGCGATGACATCTGGATGGGGGTGCGCCCGGAGAAGATCCAGGTCAACGCCACCGCGGCGGGCGCCAACACCATCCTCGGCACAGTCACCGACACCTCCTACATCGGTGTCTCCACGCAGTACCTCGTGCAGCTGGGGTTCGGCCAGGAGCTCACCGTGGTCCGGCAGAACGACGGCGCCCCGATCCTGCGACCCGGTCAGGAGGTCTACCTCAGCTGGGAGCCCGCCCACACGTTCGGCCTCGACGCCCGACAGGACGCCAAGGCCGGGGTCGAGCGCGAGGAGGGCGAGCTGGTCCCGGCGGGCGACGCCTCATGACCGCCACCGTGCACGTGCCCGGCGGGAGCATGCCGGCGGCGCCGGTCGAGCCCCGCAAGCGGCGCGCCAGCAAGGTGCCCTACCTGCTGCTGCTGCCCGGGGTCGCCTGGCTGCTGGTCTTCTTCGTCGCGCCGATGATCTTCCTGGCGTCGCAGTCGCTCCAGACCGGCTCGATCGAGCAGGGCTACGCACTCACCTGGCACATCGGCACCTACGGCGACGCGCTCTCCGCGTTCCACTCGCAGCTGTTCCGCTCGTTCGGCTACGCGGCGACCGCGACCGTGCTGGGCCTCCTGGTCGGCTACCCGCTGGCCTACACCATCGCCTTCAAGGCGGGCCGCTGGAAGAACGTGCTGCTGGTGCTGGTCATCGCGCCGTTCTTCACCAGCTTCCTGATCCGTACGCTTGCCTGGCAGACCATCCTGTCCAGCGACGGCCCTGTCGTCGGCTTCTTCCGCGCCACGCACCTGATGGACCTGCTGCGGTCGCTGCACCTCGTCGCGGGCAACGACCTGCTCAGCACGCCGTTCGCGGTCGTCATGGGCCTGACGTACAACTTCCTGCCGTTCATGGTGCTGCCGCTCTACGCGAGCCTTGAGCGCATCGACATCCGGCTGCTCGAGGCAGGCGGCGACCTCTACGCGAGACCGTTCACCGCGTTCCGCAAGGTGACCTGGCCGCTCTCGCTGCCCGGCGTGGTCGCGGGCACGCTGCTCACTTTCATCCCCGCGGCGGGCGACTACATCAACTCCAAGCTGCTCGGCAACACCTCGACGACGATGATCGGCCAGGTCATCGACGGGCAGTTCCTGCGGGTGCTCGACTACCCCACCGCAGCAGCACTGTCGTTCACGCTGATGCTCGCGATCCTCGTCATCGTCGCGGTCTACGTGCGGCGTGCAGGCACAGAGGAGCTGGTCTGACATGGCCACCGCCACGGAACCGACGCGGGTGACCGGCACGCGCCCCGCGTCGCCCGCGAGGCGCCGCCGGAACCCCTGGACGTGGCTGCGCGAGCACGTCGTCGCGATCGTCGCGGTGCTGGCCTTCGTTTACCTGCTGCTGCCCAACGTCGTCGTCATCATCTTCTCGTTCAACAAGCCCAACGGCCGCTTCAACTACACGTGGTCGCACTTCTCGACCGACGCGTGGACCAACGTCTGTGGCGCGCCGGGCATGTGCGAGTCGCTCGCCCTGAGCCTGCGCATCGGCGTGCTTGCCACCATCGGCGCCACCGTGCTCGGCACGCTGATGGCGTTCGCGCTGGGCCGTCACCGGTTCCGCGGCCGGCCACAGACCAACCTGCTCATCTTCATGCCGATGGCGACGCCCGAGGTCGTGATGGGCTCGTCGCTGCTGACCCTGTTCCTGAACCTCAAGATCCCGCTCGGCACGACCGCGATCCTGATCGCCCACGTGATGTTCTGCGTCAGCTTCGTCGTGGTGACGGTGAAGGCCCGCATCGCCGGACTCGACCCGCGGCTCGAGCAGGCGGCGGCGGACCTGTACGCCAACGAGTTCCAGGCGTTCTGGCGGGTCACCTTCCCGCTGGTGGCACCGGGCATCGCTGCCGGCGCGCTGCTGGCGTTCTCGCTGTCGTTCGACGACTACATCATCACCAACTTCAACGCGACCACGAGCTCGGTGACCTTCCCGATGTACGTCTGGGGCGCCGCGCAGCGAGGCACGCCGGTGCAGATCAACGTGATCGGGACGCTGATGTTCCTGCTCGCCCTCGCCGCCGTCGTCACGGGTCAGCTGGTCTCGAGTCGCCGCGCCGGCCGGGCGTGACGGTCGCCGCGCCGCGCACCGAGGCCCTGCAGTCGCTGGAGCAGGTGCGCCACGCGCCGTACTGGATCGACGCGCTGCCCCCGCTGGACGCGGCACCGACGCTGGTCGGTCGGGTCACCACCGACCTCGCGGTGGTCGGTGCCGGCTACACCGGGCTCTGGACCGCCCTGCTCGCGAAGGAGCGCGACCCGCGCCGTGACGTCGTCGTCCTCGAGGCGCGCGAGTCGGGCTGGGCGGCGTCCGGCCGCAACGGCGGCTTCTGCTCTGCCAGCCTGACCCACGGGCTGCGCAACGGCCTCGACCGGTTCCCCGACGAGCTGGACACCCTGGAGCGGCTGGGCCGGGAGAACCTGGAACAGATCGAGGCCACGGTCACCGCGCGCGACATCGACTGCGGCTGGGAACGCACCGGTGAGCTGCAGGTGGCGACGGCCGACTGGCACATGGCGGAGCTGGCCGAGCTGCCGGCTCTGGCGGCCCGCCACGGCGGCGCGCTGCAGCTGCTCGATCGCGATCAGGTGCGCTCACGGGTCGACTCGCCGACGTACGTCGGTGGGTTGCTCGACCGCTCCGGCGTGGCCATGGTCGACCCGGCCCGCTTGGCGCGCGGACTGCGCAGCGCCTGTCTCGAGGCGGGCGTGCGGCTGCACGAGAACACCTCGGTCCAACGGCTGCGGGGTGACGCCGACGGCGTCGTGCTGCAGACGGCGTACGGCGACGTGCGCGCGCGCCACGTCGCGCTGGGCACCGGTGCCCTCTCGCACCTGCTGCGCCGCCTGGGCTCCTTCGTCGTGCCGGTCTGGGACTACGTGCTCGTCACCGAGCCGTTGACGGCTCTGCAGCGGGCCGCGATCGGATGGGCGCAGCGGGAGGGGCTGTCCGACGCGGGCAACCTGTTCCACTACTACCGCCTCACCGCCGACGGCCGCATCCTGTGGGGCGGCTACGACGCGGTCTACCGGTTCGGCGGGGGCACGAGCGATGACCTCGGGCGCGAGCCCGAGACCTCCGCCCGGCTCGCGGAGCACTTCTTCGCCACCTTCCCGCAGCTGCGCGGCCTGCGTTTCAGCCATGCCTGGGGAGGCGTCATCGACACCTGCTCGCGGTTCTGCGCGTTCTGGGGCACGGCGCTGCGCGGCCGGGTCGCCTACTGCGCCGGCTACACCGGCCTGGGCGTCGGCTCGACCCGCTTCGGCGCGCAGGTCCTGCTCGACCTGCTCGACGGGCGGGCGACCGAGCGCACCCGGCTGTCGATGGTGCGCACCAAGCCGCTGCCGTTCCCGCCGGAGCCGTTGCGCTGGGCCGGCATCGAGCTGACCCGCCGGGCCGCGGCGAAGGCTGACGCGAACGACGGCCGGCGGGGGCCTTGGTTGCGGACCCTCGACCGGCTCGGCCTGGGCTTCGACTCGTGATCTCCACCGGCCTCGCGCGATGATCGCCCGATGACGCGCTACGGCCCGATGTTCGGCCCGGACATCACCTTCCTCGGCGTCGAGCGGTGCGACCTCGGCGAGCCGGCGACGTTCGCCGACGCCGACGTCGTGGTGCTCGGTGCCCCGTTCGACGGTGGCACGTCCCACCGGCCCGGCGCCCGCTTCGGCCCGCAGGCCATCCGATCCACCGACTACCTCCCGCACGACGGATCACGTCCTCATCTCGCGCTGCGCGTCGACGCGCTGCGGGACCTGCGGGTCACCGATGCGGGTGACGTCGAGATGCCGCCGGGTGACATCGAGCGGTCGTTGGCGGCGCTCACCGACGCGGTCGCGACGATCGTGTCGGCCGGCGCGATCCCGGTCGTGCTCGGTGGCGACCACTCCATCACGCTCGCCGACGTCACCGGGGTCGCCCGCCGCTACGGTGCCGGACGGGTCAGCGTCGTGCACTTCGACGCCCACGCCGACACCGGCGACATCGAGTTCGGCTCGCTCTACGGTCACGGGCAGCCGATGCGCCGGCTCATCGAGTCGGGCGCTGCGCGGGGCGACCGGTTCCTGCAGATCGGCCTGCGTGGCTACTGGCCGCCGCCCGCCACGCTGGACTGGATGGCCGAGCAGCGCATGCGGTCCTACGAGATGGGCGAGATCGGCGCGCGCGGACTCGACGAGTGTCTCGACGAGGCCTTCGCCATCGCCGTCGATGACTGCGAGGGGGTCTTCCTCTCCGTCGACATCGACGTGGCCGACCCGGGGCACGCACCGGGCACGGGGACCCCGGAGCCCGGTGGTCTGTCGGCACGCGCGCTGCTGGACGCCGTACGTCGTGTGGCGCTGGAGCTGCCCGTGGTCGGTGTCGACGTCGTCGAGGTGTCACCGCCCTACGACCACGCCGACATCACCGCGGCGCTGGCCAATCGCGTGGTGCTCGAGGCGCTCTCCGGTATCGCCGCACGCCGGCAGGGGAACACCTGGGACCCGCGTCGCCCGCTGCTCGGGGACCGCTGAGGAGGAACAGGTCATGAGGATTCTCGTCGTAGGGGCCGGCGGCGTCGGGTCGGCAGCGGTCGGCATCGCCGCCCGGCGCGACTTCTTCGACGCGATGGTCGTGGCCGACCAGGACGTCGGGCGGGCGCAGCGCGCCGTGGAGCGCTACGTCGGCGACGGCCGGTTCGTCGCCGCGCAGGTCGACGCCTCCTCGGCCGACGCGGTCGCGGCGCTGTGCCGCGAGCACGGTGCGACGCACGTCCTCAACGCCGTCGATCCCCGCTTCGTCATGCCGGTCTTCGACGGCGCGTTCGCCTCCGGTGCCGACTACCTGGACATGGCCATGTCGCTGTCGCGGCCGCACCCGGTGTCGCCGTACGAGCTGACCGGCGTCAAGCTCGGCGACGAGCAGTTCGCCAAGAGCGAGGACTGGCAGGCCGCCGGGCGGCTGGCCCTCGTGGGCATGGGGGTCGAGCCGGGCCTCTCCGACGTGTTCGCGCGCTACGCGACCGACGAGCTGTTCGGCGAGATCGACGAGATCGGCGTGCGCGACGGCGCCGACCTGCAGGTGCTCGGTCCCGACGGGAGGCCGGCTTTCGCTCCCTCCTTCTCCATCTGGACGACGATCGAGGAGTGCCTCAACCCGCCGGTGGTGTGGGAGAAGGAGCGCGGCTGGTTCACGACACCGCCGTTCAGCGAGCCCGAGGTCTTCGACTTCCCGGAGGGGATCGGTCCCGTCGAGTGCGTCAACGTCGAGCACGAGGAGGTGCTGCTCGTCCCGCGCTGGCTGGACGCGCGCCGCGTGACCTTCAAGTACGGCCTGGGGGAGGAGTTCATCGGCGTGCTCAGGACCCTGCACAAGCTGGGCCTGGACCGGACCGATCCCGTGCGGGTCGGCGGCGTGCAGGTCTCGCCCCGTGACGTGGTGGCCGCGTGCCTGCCGGACCCGGCGACCCTCGGCGACCGGATGACCGGCAAGACCTGCGCGGGCACGTGGGTGACGGGACGCGACACGCAGGGGCGCCCTCGCGAGGTCTACCTCTACCACGTCGTCGACAACGAGTGGTCGATGAACGAGTACGGGTCACAGGCGGTGGTCTGGCAGACGGCCATCAACCCGGTGATCGCCCTGGAGCTGCTCGCCGCGGGCACCTGGAAGGGCCGGGGAGTTCTGGGGCCCGAGGCGTTCGAGCCACGACCCTTCCTCGACCTGCTGACGGCGTACGGCTCGCCCTGGGGCATCCGCGAGCACTAGCGCGCACGGGCCAGCACGCCAGGTGCGCGCCGGGCGGCCGGTGGCTCAGCCGTACATCAGCGAGCCGGGTGTGGTGAGCTGCTCGCCGGTCTCGAGCCAGGTCTTCAGGCCCGAGAGGATCATCCGCCAACCGCCGTACAGCTGGTCGTTGGCGCCGTCGCGCAGCTGGTCGTGGGTCACCGTCAGCCGGCAGGAGTCGCCGACCGGTTGGATCTCCCAGGTGACCCGCGAGGTGCCCTCGCTCATCACGTCCTCCTCCCAGAGCGCCACCATCGTCTGGACCAGCCGGCGCGGGGGGTCGACCTCGACGTTCTGGCCCTCGCTCAACAGCCCGGGGGCGCGGGGGTGGCTCACCTCGACGCGCGAGCCAGGCGTCCAGTCGGAGCTGACGCGGGAGCCGAACTGGTACCGGCTCCTGATCCCCTCGTCGGTGATGGCCTCCCAGAGGCGCTCCGGCGTGGTGCGGATGTAGATCTCGAAGACCTTCTCCATCGGATTCTCCCGTCCGTCCGGCTCCTGCCGGCAGAATAGGTGACCATTTAGTCACATGTCAAGCGTCGGCGGAGACGGGAGACGGTGGGGGAGAGCTCGATCAGCTGCGGTCGGACCGCAGCAGGTTGGTGAGCACCGGACCGACGACCGCGGCGACGCAGCGCATGGTCCTGATCTGGTAGCGGGTCCACGGCCGATGACTGGCGAGGTAGCACTCGAGCAGGCCGACGGGACGCCGGCCGCCGTACACCGGCACCATGAGCAACGAGCCGAAGCCGTCCTCGTGCAGCAAGCGGGACTCCGCGGCATCGGCACCGGGGACCCCGGTGATCACCTGGGCCACGAGGTTGCCTTCCAGGACCTCGCGGGTCACCGGGTAGTCCTCGACGCGGAACCGCCGGCCCTCCGGGACCCACGCGTGGGGCAGCACCGCCTCGACGTACTCCAGCCGGTCGTCGCAGAACGAGAGCTGCGTCTTGTCGCAGCCGAGCATCGCCGCGACCCAGCTCATCAGCCGGGCCAGCTCGTCGAGCGACTCCGTCGTCGCGATGCGCGAGAGCACGCCGGCCAGGTCGGGGTGGGCGCTGTCCTTGACGTCGCCGATCTCCAGGATCTTCGACAGTGCAGCGGCACAGGTCGTGCGCGCGTCCTCGGCGGCGTCGGCGAACGTCACCGTCGGCCGCCCGATGGCCCAGCCCTGCGCCTGCGTCACGTCGAGATCCGCGAGCAGCCGCAGCTCCTCGAGCCGCTCGACACCCTCCGCGCACACCCGCGCGCCGGTGCCTCGGGCGAAGCGGGAGACGGCCTCGATGAGCGCGGCACGGGCGGCGTCGTGGTCGACATCGGTGACCAGTGACCGGTCGAGCTTGATGACGTCCGGCTCCAGCGCCATCAGCTGTTGGAGACCGGCGTAGCCCTCGCCGACGTCGTCGACGGCGACCGTCGCGCCGCGGTGGCGCAGCTCTCGCAGCAGCGACAGCGTGTGCTCCTGGTCGGCCACCTGCTCGTGCTCGGTGATCTCCAGCTGCAGCCCGTGCAGGTCCTCGGGCAGCACGTCGTGCAGCTGTCGGGTGAGCAGGGTCGAGGGGCTCACGTTCACCGACAGCACGGTCGAGGCAGGTCGAGCGGCTCCGGACTCCAGTGCCTTGACGATGGCCAACGTCTCGAGGTCGTGGCCTCGGCCTTGTCGGTGCGCCTGCGCGAAGACCAGGTCGGGCGCGATCCCGGCGAGACGGGGGAAGCGGGACAGTGCCTCGTACCCGGTGACCAACCCGCTCGCCAGGTCCATGATGGGCTGGAAGACGATGACCGGGTCACCCCCGGCGAGGGCACGTGCCAACTCCGGTCGGGGCTGCGCGCCGTCGACCGTCTGCTCCGCCTGGAACGCCCGGACGGCTGCCATTCGTGTGGGATCGGCACGTGACATGATCCCGGCGATAGGCCGTTCGGATGACGAGAGGCAGGAGCCGGCATGGTCCAGCGGGTCCGAGGAGTCGTCGCCCGGGAGAAGGGGGCGCCCGTCACGATCGAGACGGTCCTGGTACCCGAGCCCGGCCCCGGCGAGGCGCTGGTGGCGATCCAGGCCTGCGGCGTGTGCCACACCGACCTGCACTACCGCGAGGGCGGCATCAACGACGAGTTCCCGTTCCTGCTCGGCCACGAGGCGGCCGGCGTCGTGGAGGCGGTCGGTGACGGGGTGACCGACGTGGCAGCCGGGGACTACGTGATCCTCAACTGGCGGGCCGTGTGCGGCCAGTGCCGCGCCTGCCGCCGGGGCCGGCCGCAATACTGCTTCGACACGCACAACGCCACCCAGCAGATGACCCTCGAGGACGGCACCGTGCTGTCGCCGGCGCTGGGCATCGGCGCCTTCGTCGAGAAGACGCTGGTCGCATCGGGGCAGTGCACGAAGGTCGACCCGGCCGCTCCTGCGACCGCGGCGGGCCTGCTCGGCTGCGGTGTGATGGCCGGGCTGGGCGCAGCGATGAACACCGGGGGCGTGAGCCGGGGAGACAGCGTCGCGGTCATCGGCTGCGGCGGCGTCGGCAACGCCGCCGTCATGGGTGCCCGGCTGGCCGGTGCGACGCGCATCATCGGCATCGACATCGACGACCGCAAGCTGGGGTGGGCAACCGAGTTCGGCGCCACGCACACGGTCAACTCCCGCGAACAGGACCCTGTCGCGGCTGTCCGGGAGCTGACCGGCGGCTTCGGTGCCGACGTCGTCATCGACGCGGTGGGCCAGCCCGAGACCTATCGCCAGGCGTTCTACGCACGCGACCTGGCCGGCACCGTCGTACTCGTCGGCGTTCCTGCACCGGACACGACGATCGAGCTGCCGTTGATCGACGTCTTCGGTCGCGGCGGCGCGCTCAAGTCCTCGTGGTACGGCGACTGCCTGCCGAGCCGCGACTTCCCGATGCTCATCGACCTGTACCTGCAGGGACGGCTCGACCTCGACCGCTTCGTGTCGGAGACGATCGCGCTCGACGGGATCGAGGACGCCTTCGCCAAGATGCACCGCGGCGAGGTGCTGCGTTCCGTGGTGGTCTTCTGATGGTCGCCCGCATCGAGAAGGTCCTCACGTCAGGGACGTTCCGGCTCGACGGCGGTGAGTGGGAGGTCGAGAACAACGTCTGGCTGGTCGGAGACGACCGCGAGGTGCTGGTCATCGACGCAGCCCATGACGCGGCGGCGATCCTCGAGGCCGTGCGGGGTCGCAAGGTCGTCGCCGTGGTGTGCACCCATGGGCACAACGACCACGTCAACGCCGCTGTCGAGGTGGCGGCCGACGCCGACGCGCCGATCGCGCTGAACAACGCGGACCTGATGCTCTGGGAGCAGGAGTACGACGACCTGCGTCCTGACATCGACGCCGCCGACGCGACGGGCTTCGATGTCGCCGGCATCCGACTCGCCGTGCTGCACACGCCCGGTCACTCGCCTGGAGGTGTCTGCCTGTACGCGCCGGAGCTCGATGCGGTGTTCTCCGGCGACACGTTGTTCCAGGGCGGCCCCGGGGCGACCGGGCGTTCCTACAGCGACTTCCCGACTCTCATCGCCTCGATCCGACGCAGCCTGCTCGACCTCCCGCCGACGACGGTCGTGCACACCGGGCACGGCCCCGACACGACCATCGGTGCGGAGGCCGCGCACCTGGACGAGTGGATCGCGCGGGGCCACTGACGTGGCGGACGCCACGCTGGAGCCGGGGGAGCGGATCTTCCACATCGCGCTGGAGAGCGAGTGGGAGGCGGCGGCGCTGTCCGGCGACTACCGGACGTCCACGCTGGGGCGGAGCCTGGCCGAGGAGGGGTTCATCCACGCATCCCGTCGGCACCAGCTCGACGGCGTACGTCGGCTGTTCTACGCGCAGGTGACGGAGCCCCTCGTAATGCTCGAGATCGAACCCGACCGCCTGAAGGTGCCGCTGCGGCTGGAGGCGCCGCCGGGCGCCGACGAGGCGTTCCCGCACATCTACGGCCCCCTGCCGGTCGATGCGGTCGTGGCGGTGCGTGCGCTGGACTAGTCGATGTGGGTCGCGATCGGTGTGCCGAGCTCCACGGTGCGCCCCACCGTGCAGAGCCGGTCGTGCGAACGGCGCACCACGTCGGGCAGCACCGCGCTCGCGCTCGCGCCGCCCTCGTCGTCGGGGAACCTGACGTGGAAGGTCACGTCGATGTCGGTGAGGCGGTTCCCCTCGTCGTCGCGCAGCTTGGTGGCATCGACCCGCACGGTGAACGCCTCCGGCTCGCTTCGCCGGGCCGTCAGGACGTCGACGTCGATCGCCGTGCAGCCGCCGATCGCGGCGAGCAGCAGCTCGGTGGGCGAGAAGTCGCCGTCGCCGCCGCTGCCGATCGTGATGTGCCCACCGCGCTGGTTCGTGACGCGAAACCGGCCGTTGCCGGTGCGCTCGACCATGACGCTTCGGCGGGTCGTGTCGGTGGTCGCGGTCTCAGTGGTCATGGGAGAAGCGTGACAGACGGCATCGCGGGCGGCCCAGCGACCGCGACCTGCTGAAGATCGCGATTCCAGATTTCCATGGAATCCCGGTAGGGCCTGGGACGCCTCTCCTACCGTTCTCCGGGAGGGTCCGCGGCGCCACGGGGGAACCGGTGCCGCGGACCTTCTTCGTGCGAGCCGGCCGCCGCTCGCAGGCCCGAGGGATCGGCGCCGCCCGCACCACCCTCGCCGTACGCGACCCTCGGTCCGACGGCCGCACCGGAGCCGCCCACCGCCAGAAGCCCTTTGTCCACAAGGAATTGCGGCGGTTGCAGGATGGATCTCAGGACGACGCGGCGAACGCCTTGTCCAGGACGGTGAGCCCCTCGTCGAGAAGATGGTCGGGCATCACCAGCGGCGGGAGCAGCCGCAACACGTTGCCGTAGGTGCCGCAGGTCAGCACGACCAGTCCCTCGGCGTGGCAGGCCCTGGCCACCGCGGCGGCCACGGCCGCGTCGGGCTCGTGGCTGCCGGCGCGCAGCAGCTCCACGGCGACCATCGCGCCGCGGCCGCGCACCTCGCCGATGACGTCGTAGCGGCCGGCCATCTCGGTGAGCCGCTCGGTCATGACGGCGCCGATGCGTCGGGCGCGCTCGCGCAGGTCGAGGGACTCCATCGTCTCGATCGCACCGAGCGCGGCTGCGCACGCGAGCGGGTTGCCGCCGTACGTGCCGCCGAGACCACCCACGTGCGGGGCGTCCATGATGTCGGCCCGGCCGGTTACGCCTGCGAGCGGCAGCCCTCCGGCGATCCCCTTGGCGGTCGTGACGAGGTCGGGGACGACGCCCTCGTGCTCGCAGGCGAACCAGTCGCCGGTGCGGCAGAAGCCGGTCTGGATCTCGTCGGCCACGAACACTGCCCCGTTGTCGCGGCACCACTGCGCGAGCGCAGGCAGGAAGCCCGGCGCGGGGACCACGAAGCCGCCTTCACCCTGGATGGGCTCGATCAGGACGCAGGCGACCTCGTCGGCACCCACCTGCTTGTCGATGACGTCGATCGCCCGGCGCGCCGCCTCCGCGCCGTCCAGCCCACCGTCGCGCAACGGGTAGGACATCGGGGCCCGGTAGATCTCGGGGGCGAACGGACCGAACGAGTGCTTGTAGGGCATGTTCTTCGCGGTCAGGGCCATCGTCAGGTTCGTGCGCCCGTGGTAGGCGTGGTCGAACACCACGACCGACTGGCGGCGGGTGTGGGCGCGAGCGATCTTGACGGCGTTCTCGACCGCCTCGGCGCCGGAGTTGAACAGGGCGGAACGTTTCTCGTGGTCACCGGGCGTCAGCCGGTTGAGCGCCTCGCACACCTCGACGTAGCCGTCGTAGGGCGTGACCATGAAACAGGTGTGGGTGAAGCGGGCGAGCTGGTCCTGCACCCGCGACACGACCGCCTCCGCGGCGTTGCCGACGCTGACCACCGCGATGCCGGAACCGAAGTCGATCAGCGAGTTGCCGTCGACGTCGACCAGCACGCCACCACCTGCCCGCTCGATGAACACCGGCAGCGTCGTGCCGACGCCCGCGGCCACGGCCGCGGTCCGTCGGGCGAGCAGCGCCTGGGACCGGGGGCCGGGGATACCGGTGACGAGCAGGCGCTGCTGGGGCAGCCCGGGGCCGCCGGCGACCGGGTTCGAGGCGGTGGAGTCAGTCATGGGTGCCACGATACTGTGACGGATTCCGGTGGAGAAGGCGCGCGACGGTGACGAAATCCGCAGCCTTGCGACCGCCGCGCAGCTGACCACGTCGTGGGCCTGGTCCCCGACGGGCCAGTCCGTGGTCGCGGCTGGGCGTGGGCGGACCGGCGTGACCCATGCGGGACACTGGGGCCATGAGTTCGGTGCGCGAGATCGTGATCCTCGGGTCGACCGGCTCCATCGGCACCCAGGCGATCGAGGTGATCCTGGGCAACCCCGACCGCTTCCGTGTCGTGGGGCTGGCCGCGGGCGGCACGAACGTCGGCCAGCTCGCGCGCCAGGCACTCGAGCTGCGGGTGGACGCCGTCGCCGTGGCCCGGGCCAGCGCGGCACAGGACCTGCAGCTGGCGTTCTACGCGGCCGCCAAGGCGGGCGGCTACAGCGCCGGTGAGTACCCGCTGCCACGGATCCTCGCCGGCCCGACGGCTGCCCGGGAGCTGGCCCAGCTGCCCTGCGACGTCGTGCTGAACGGCATGACCGGCTCGATCGGGCTGGCTCCCACGCTCGCGGCCCTCGAGGCCGGGCGCACTCTCGCGCTGGCGAACAAGGAGTCGCTGGTCGCCGGTGGTCCGCTGGTGAAGGCGGCCATGAAGCGCCCCGACCAGATCGTGGCGGTCGACTCCGAGCACTCGGCGCTCGCCCAGTGCCTGCGCAGCGGCACGGCAGCCGACGTACGCCGGTTGCTGCTGACCGCGAGCGGGGGCCCGTTCCGCGGTCGGACGCGCGCCGAGCTGGCCGCGGTGACGCCCGAGCAGGCCCTGGCCCACCCGACCTGGGACATGGGCCCGGTGGTGACCATCAACTCGGCGACCCTGGTCAACAAGGGTCTCGAGCTGATCGAGGCGCACCTGCTCTTCGACGTCCCCTACGACCGCATCGACGTCGTCGTGCACCCGCAGTCGGTGGTCCACTCGATGGTCGAGTTCCTCGACGGCTCGACGATCGCGCAGGCCAGCCCGCCCGACATGCGGCTGCCGATCGCGCTCGCGCTCGGCTACCCGCAGCGGGTCGCCGGGGCCGCGAGCCCCTGCGACTGGAGCCGGGCGGCCAGCTGGGAGTTCCTGCCCCTCGACGAGGACGCCTTCCCCGCGGTGCGGCTGGCCCGGCGGGCCGGTGAGGCGGGCGGCACGGCTCCGGCGGTCTTCAACGCCGCGAACGAGGTCTGCGTCGAGGCGTTCCTGGCCGGCCATTTGCCCTTCACAGCTATCGTCGACACGGTCGCCGCAGTTCTCGACGCGCACGAGGTCAGGAACCTCTCGGCCCTAGCCGATGTTCTGGATGCAGAGACCTGGGCCCGGGAACGGGCCGCCGCGGCCATCCAGGCCTGAGACCCCCCGGACCGGAGCTCTTCGCATGAGTTACACCCTCGGCGTGATCATCTTCGCTGTCGGCATCCTGGTGTCGGTGTGCCTGCACGAGGCCGGCCACCTGCTGACCGCCAAGGGCTTCGGCATGAAGGCCACCCAGTACTTCGCGGGTTTCGGGCCCACCATCTGGTCGTTCCGGCGCGGGGAGACGGAGTACGGCCTCAAGGCCGTCCCCGCGGGCGGTTTCGTCAAGATCGTGGGGATGACGCCTCTCGAGGACGTCGACCCCGCCGACACCGCGCGTGCCTTCTGGCGGTTCCCGCTCTGGCAGCGCACCGTCGTGCTGGTGGCCGGGTCCCTGACCCACTTCGCGCTGGCGCTGGTGATCTTCTTCCTCGCCGGCTTCACCACCGGGCTGCCGAACGTGAGCGCCCTGCACTTCGAGGCCGAGACCGCCCAGCCGGTGATCGGCTCGGTGCTGCCGTGCGTCGTCCCCGAGTTCAAGGTCGTCGACAACCAGCTGCGCGACTGCCGTCCCGGCGACCCGGTCGGACCGGCCAGGGCCGCGGGACTGCGCGGCGGCGACCGGGTGGTCTCCCTCGGCGGCACGCCGGTGTCGACGTACGGCGACCTGGTCAAGAAGGTCCGGGCCAGCGCGCCGGGCCCCATCCAGGTCGTCTACGTGCGCGACGGCGTGCGCCGCACCACCACGGCGGACCTCGTGGCGACGAGGCGACCGGCGTTCGGCCAGGCCGAGGGCAAGCTGGAGACCGTCTCGGCGATCGGCGTAGCGGTCCGGACGCCGCCGGGCGTGACCCACTACTCCGTGCTCGGGTCGGTTGGTGCGTCGGTGGCGTTCACCGGCGAGAGCGTCAAGCAGACCTTCCACGCCGTCGGTGCCTTCCCGTCCAAGGTCCCCAAGCTCCTCGACGCCATCGGCGGCCAGCCGCGTGACCCGCAGACCCCGATCAGCGTCGTCGGAGCCAGCCGGATCGGCGGCGAGGCGATCCAGATCGGCCAGCCGATCTTCTTCCTGCTGCTCCTGGGCGGGCTCAACGTCTTCATCGGGATCTTCAACCTGTTCCCGTTGCTGCCGCTCGACGGCGGGCACGTGGCCATCGCCTGGTACGAGAAGGCCCGCTCGTGGGCGGCCGCGCGGCGCGGCAAGGAGGACCCCGGCCGGGTGGACTACAACAAGCTGCTGCCGCTGACCTACCTGGTCATCGTGCTGTTCGGGGGCCTGACCGTCCTGACGCTCGCGGCCGACATCATCAACCCGGTCCGCCTGCAGTAGCGCGCTCGCAGCGCGACCCGGGCCGCCGTCCCCCCGCCCCTGTCGGCACCGCCCCTGTCGGCACCGCCCCTGTCGGGACCGCCCCCTGTCCGTGATCGTGAGGCCGATCGGCACCGTTTGGGTGCCGGATCCCCTCCCGATCACGGAAAGACGCGTCGTCCCTCTGCGGGGCCCCCCGGGCCGGTGATCGTGAGGCCGATCGGCACTGTTTGGGTGCCGGATCCCCTCACGATCACGGAAGGACGCGTCGCTCGTCTGCGGGCCCGCCCGGGCCGGTGATCGTGAGGCCGATCGGCACTGTTTGGGTGCTGGATCCCCTCACGATCACGGGAAGACGCGTCGCTCCTCTGCGGAAGGACGCGCCCCCCCGACGGTGCCTCGGTGCGGGCGGGCAGCGCGGTGGGCGTGGCAACGGGTGTTCATGCGCGACAATGGAGGTATGAGCAGCCCCGTCAGTCTCGGCATGCCCGAGCTGCCCGCCCGTCCGCTCGCCGAGCGCCGTACGTCGCGGCAGATCGACGTGGGTGGGGTGCTGGTCGGCGGCACAGCGCCGGTATCGGTGCAGTCGATGACGACGACGCCCACGACTGACATCAACGCCACCCTTCAGCAGATCGCCGAGCTGACGGCGGCCGGCTGCCAGATCGTGCGGGTGGCCTGTCCGAGCCAGGACGACGCCGACGCGCTGCCGGCAATCGCGCGGAAGTCGCAGATCCCGGTCATCGCCGACATCCACTTCCAGCCCAAGTACGTGTTCGCCGCCATCGACGCGGGCTGCGCGGCCGTGCGGGTCAACCCGGGCAACATCAAGGCGTTCGACGACAAGGTCGCCGAGATCGCCAGGGCAGCCACGGACGCCGGCATCCCGATCCGCATCGGGGTCAACGCCGGCTCGCTGGACAAGCGGCTGCTCGAGAAGTACGGCAAGGCCACCCCCGAGGCGCTCGTCGAGTCGGCGCTGTGGGAGTGCTCCCTGTTCGAGGAGCACGGCTTCCGGGACATCAAGATCTCGGTCAAGCACAACGACCCGGTGGTCATGATCAACGCCTACCGGCTGCTCGCCCGGCGCTGCGACTACCCCCTCCACCTCGGTGTCACCGAGGCCGGACCGGCCTTCCAGGGCACCATCAAGTCGGCAGTCGCCTTCGGCGCGCTGCTCGCCGAGGGCATCGGCGACACCATCCGCGTCTCGCTGTCCGCGCCGCCTGTCGAAGAGGTCAAGGTCGGTAACCAGATCCTGGAGTCGCTCGGGCTCAAGCAGCGGGGCCTGGAGATCGTGTCCTGCCCCTCCTGCGGGCGGGCCCAGGTCGACGTCTACACCCTCGCCGACCAGGTGACCGCGGGCCTGGAAGGGCTGACGGTCCCGTTGCGGGTGGCTGTCATGGGTTGCGTCGTCAACGGTCCCGGCGAGGCGCGGGAGGCCGACCTCGGTGTCGCCTCCGGCAACGGCAAGGGGCAGATCTTCGTCCGGGGCGAGGTCATCAAGACCGTGCCCGAGTCGCAGATCGTCGAGACCCTGATCGAGGAGGCGATGCGCCTCGCCCAGGAGATGGAACACTCGGGCGTAGCCTCTGGCGCACCCGCCGTCAGCATCGGGTAGACCCGAACGCGAGGGAGGAAGGCAAGCCGTGCTGCGCATGTCGTCCCTGCGCGTGCTGCGGCCCTCCGACGTCGACGAGGTCCTCGAGCTGCTCGCCCGCGACCCGATCGCGAACGTGTTCGTCGAGTCGCGGGTGCGCGCGGTCGGCCTGGACCCGCTGCGCCTCGGCGGGGAGATGTGGGGCCACGTCGTCGACGGGCGAATCGAGGCGGTCTGCCACTGCGGCGCCAACCTGGTGCCGGTCGAAGCCGGCCCCGAGGCGGTGCGGGTCTTCGCCGAGCGGGCCCGCCGGCAGGGCCGACGCTGCGCGTCGATCGTCGGGCCGCGCGAGATGGTCGCGCCGCTGTGGGAGCAGCTGGAGCCGGCGTGGGGTCCCGCTCGCGACGTCCGGCCGCGGCAGCCCGTGCTGGCGACCAGTCGGGCGCCGACGGTGGCCGCCGACCCCGCCGTACGCCGCGTCCGCCCGGACGAGATCGACCTGGTGCTGCCCTCCTGCGTGGCGATGTTCACCGAGGAGGTGGGCGTGTCGCCGATGGCGGTCGACGGGGGAGCCGCCTACCGAGCAAGGGTGGCCGAGCTGGTCCGCGCCGGCCGGTCCTTCGCCCGCATCGAGGACGGCCGGGTGGTCTTCAAGGCGGAGGTCGGGGCGGTCAGCCCCACCGCCTGCCAGGTGCAGGGTGTGTGGGTCGCTCCCGACCTGCGCGGTCGGGGGCTCTCGGTGGGCGGGATGGCGGCGGTGGTGCAGCTGGCGCAGCGCTACATCGCGCCGACGGTCAGCCTCTACGTCAACGACTACAACACCGCCGCCCGAGCGGCCTACCGGCGCGTCGGCTTCGCCCCCGGCGGCACCTTCATGTCGGTGCTGTTCTAGAGGCGGCCCTTCTCGCCCCCGCCGCTGCCACCGCCGCTGCCACCGCCGCTGCCGCGCCGCACGCCCGCCAGGTAGGCCCGTAGCCCGGCCCGGCCATGGCGCATCATCATCGTGTGGTTGGCGACGAACGCCGGCCGCGCGAGCCAGCCGAGGCGGCGCAGCAGGGGCTTGCGCGCCTGTACCTGTTCCTCGAACACCGCCGTCGCGCCTCCCGCCGCGGGCGTGATGCTCCAGCGGGAGAACCCCTCGAGGTCCCCGACCATCCGTGCCTCCAGCACACCGGCCCGCGGGTCCTCGCGCGAGCGCTCGGTGCGGAAGGCCAGGTCGTAGGGCAGCACCGAGCGCACCACCATGTCGTACGTCGCATCGTCGACCCGCTCCGTGCGGCGCACCTCCGGCCACCAGGCGGGGTAGTCCTCGACCTCGCGCAGCGCCCGGTAGGCCTCCTCGACCGAGACCTGGACCGGCCAGACGCTGCGGAAGCGGTAGCGGTGCAGGTCCATGACGCCGAGTCTGCTCGCGGACACCGGCCGATCGCCAGGGGCAGGCAGCCCCAGTGCCGGAGGTGGCACCCTGGCGGGCCCGGCGACTGTCCGGGCGATGTGCCATCGTGCCGATGTGGGCATGTGGAGGGCGCTGCGGCGACGACGCGAGTGGGCCTTCTTCGGCGTGCTCGTCAAGGCGTCGAGGGGTCTCGCCGCGGCGTGGTGGGTGCTGCTCGTGCTGCGTGGTGCGATGCCCGCGCTGCTGGCGATCGCCACCGGAGTGCTGGTCGCCGCGGTCCGCGGCGGTGAGCGCCTGACTGCTCCGTTGACGTTCGTCGGCATCGTCTTCGTGCTCTTCCAGGTCCTGACGCCGCTGCAGCAGGCAGTCGGCGCAGTGCTCGGCGCCCGCACGGCGCAGTGGCTGCACGACCGGCTGATGGTGGGCGCCGTCGCGCCCTCCGGGATGGGCCACCTCGAGAGCCCCGAGCTGGCCGACGACCTCTCGATGGCACGCGACTTCGACCTCGGCATGACGGGCCCGCCGCTGGTGCTCGGCATGGGCTTCATCGCCAGCGGGCTCGTCCAGCTGGTCGCCGGCGTCCTGTCGGCCCTCGTGCTCGTCGCTTTCGCCTGGTGGGCACCGCTCGTGCTGCTGCTCGCCTGGGGCTCGACGCACTGGCTGCTGCGCGAGAGCGGCGTGTGGCGCGATCGCAACACCCCCGAGGTCCGTGCCGCGCAGCGGCAGGCCGGGTACGCCTACACCCTCGCCACCGACCCGCCCGCGGCCAAGGAGCTGCGGCTGTTCGGCCTGGGCGACTGGGTGGTCGACCGGTTCACCGAGAGCCGCACCCGGCTCTTCGACCTGCAGTACCAGGCGACCCGGCTGCGTGAACGCCCGTTGGCCGGTGCGCTGCTGCTCGTGCTGTCCGGCAACGCCCTGGTCTTCTGGGCCCTGGCCGACGCCGTGGCCGACGGCCGCCTCGGCCTCGGCGCGGCGACGACGTACCTGCAGACCGCGGTCGGCGTCAGCGCCGTCGCGTTCGGTGGGCTGAGCTGGGCCTTGGACGGTGCGGCCGCTCCCGCGGTCGCCGTCCTGCGCCTCCCGTCGGCCATGGCCGAGGCCGGCGCGCTCGCTCCCCGGCCCCCGGCGGCGACCCGGCGTACGTCGACGGGCGTGCTCGACGTCGCCGCGATGCCCGCGCGGGAGGTGCGCTTCCGCGACGTCACGTTCGGCTACGACACCAGCAGCCGGCCGGTGCTCGACCACTTCGATCTCACCATCCCGGCGGGCAGCTCGATGGCGATCGTCGGCGTCAACGGCGCCGGCAAGACGACGCTGGCCAAGCTGCTGTGTCGGCTCTACGACCCGCAGGAGGGCGCGCTGGAGGTCGACGGTGTCGACATCCGCGACCTCGACGTCGACGCCTACCGCTGCCGGGTCACGGCCGTCTTCCAGGACTTCGTGCGCTACGAGCTCGCGCTGCGCGACAACGTGGCGCCGCTGGGGGCGCCCGACACCGCTGTCCGGGCGGCGCTCGCGGCCGCCGGCGCCACCGCGGTCACCGACCTCGACACGGTGCTGGCCCGCGGCTACGACCACGGCAGCGAGCTGTCCGGTGGGCAGTGGCAGCGGGTGGCGCTCGCCCGCGCGCTCGCGGCGGTGCAGCAGGGCGCCGGGCTCGTCCTGCTCGACGAGCCGACCGCCCAGCTGGACGTGCGCGGGGAGGCGGAGATCTTCCAGCGCATCCTCGAGGCGACCCGCCACGTCACGACGGTCCTGATCTCCCACCGCTTCTCCACCGTGCGCCAGGTCGACCGCATCTGCGTGCTCGAGCACGGACAGGTGGTCGAGCTCGGGTCGCACGAGGAGCTGATGGCCCGCGGGGGCCGCTACCGCACGATGTTCGAGCTGCAGGCCTCCCGGTTCGCCGAGGTCGACGAGCAGGGGCAGGAAGTGGCCTATGACTCGCTCGACTGAGCGTCGCCGTGAGGCCCGCAACGAGCGCGCCCAGCGCGACGCCGACCTGCCGCCCCCGCTGGAGTCCTTGTGGCGCATGGTCAAGCTGGCCTACGCCTTCCAGCCGCGGCTGCTGCTGGTCTCGCTCGTCATGACGCTCGCCGTGGCGCTGCCGTCGTCGTTGGTGGGTCTGTGGCTCGCCCTGCTCGTCGACGGGGTCCGCGCCGGCGACGCGACCAGGGTCCACGTGGCGGCGGTGGGCCTGGCCGCGTCCGCGACCCTGCTGTGGTGGCTGCAGGTGGTCTTCGACCGGCTCAGCCGCCGGTTACGAGACCGCATCGGCATCGCGATGGAGGCGCACGTCGCCGAGCTGCACGCCCGGGTCGCGACCATCGCCCACCAGGAACGCCGCGAGCACCTCGACCGGCTGGAGGTGCTGCGACGGCACACGTTCGGGCTCGACCACCTGTTCATGTCGCTGTTCTCGACACTGGGCTGGGTGCTCCGGCTGGTCATCGTGCTGATCCTGCTGGTCACCCGGGTCCACCCGGCCTTGGCGCTGCTGGTGCTCTTCGCGGTGCCACCGGTGGTGGCCGCCGGGGTGCGGCCCGGGATCGAGCAGGCCGTGCGGGACAGCGTGGCCCAGCACGAGCGACGGGTCCGCCACCTGTTCGTGCTGGGCACGACCGCGGCCCCCGGCAAGGAGCTGCGGGTCACCGGCAACGGCCCCGCGCTCGTGGAGGCCCGGCGGGCCGAGTGGCGCAAGGTCTACGGGCCGGTGAGCGCCGCCACGTGGGGCACCGCGGTGTGGAGCAGCCTCGCCTGGGCGGTCTTCGGACTCGGCTACGTCGGTGCCGTCGTGTTCACCGCCGTGGGCATCCACGCGTCGCCCGGTGCGGTCGTGCTCGTGCTGGTGGTGGGCAACCAGCTGTCCCAGTTCGTGGGCGCGGCCGTGGGAGAGCTCGGCTTCCTGCGCAGCATCTGGCTGAACATCTCTCGTCGGCTCATCTGGCTCGAGGACTACGCCGCCGCCGCCGACGAGCAGTCGCACGGCACGCCGCCCGACGCGTTGCAGCACGGCATCCGCCTCGACCACGTGTCCTTCCGCTATCCCGGCACCGAGCGGCTGGTGCTCGACGACGTCTCGCTGGACCTGCCTGCCGGCGCCGTGGTCGCGGTCGTCGGCGAGAACGGCGCCGGCAAGACCACGCTCGTCAAGCTGCTGGCCCGCCTGTACGCCCCCGACAGCGGCCGCATCGAGGTCGACGGTGTCGACCTGGCCACGATGTCGGTCACGCAGTGGCGCTCGCGGCTCGCGGGCGCCTTCCAGGACTTCTTCCGCTTCGAGCTGCGCGCCCTCGACAGCGTCGGGGTCGGCGACCTGCCGCGCTTGGGCGACCGGCCCGCCACCGAGACCGCGGTCGTGCGGGCCGGTGCCGACGACGTGATCGAGCGGCTGGTGCACGGGCTGGACACCCAGCTCGGCCCGACGTGGGACGAGGGCGTCGACGTGTCGTTCGGCCAGTGGCAGAAGCTCGCACTGGCCCGCGGCTTCATGCGCGACGAGCCACTCCTGCTGGTGCTCGACGAGCCGACGGCGTCCCTCGACGCCGAGACCGAGCATGCGCTGTTCGAGCGCTTCGCGGCGGCCTCGCGAGGCACCTCCGCCAAAGGCCGGGTGACCGTGCTGGTGTCCCACCGGTTCTCGACGGTGCGGATGGCCGACGTGATCGTCGTGCTCGACGGCTCCCGGGTCGCCGAGGTCGGCAGCCACGACCAGCTGATGGCCCGAGGCGGGCAGTACGCCGAGCTGTACTCGATCCAGGCACGGGCCTTCCGTTGACCGACGAGCCCGCGGCTTTCGTCACGCGGCTGCGCGACGACCCCGACTGGCGACGCTTCCTGGTGGCCCGGCTCATCTCGCTGGCCGGGACCTCGGTGACCTACGTGGCGCTTCCCGTGCTGATGTACCGGATCTCCGGCGGGTCGCCGTTGCTCACCGCCCTGGTCACGGCCTTCGAGGCGATGCCCTACCTGCTGCTCGGGCTGCCGGCGGGCGCCGTCGCCGACCGGTTCGACCGCAAGCGCGTCATGTCGACGGCCGACCTGGTCAGCGCGCTGGTGCTCGGGAGCATCCCGGTGGCCTGGTGGCTCGGTGCACTGACCGTGCCACACGTGCTGGCAGCGGCGTTCGTCGCATCCGCGCTGTTCGTCTTCTTCGACGCCGCCGACTTCGGCGCCTTGCCGACGCTGGTCGGCAAGCCGCGCATCGCCATGGCCAACAGCGCGCTGTGGTCGAGCAGCACGCTCATCGAGACCTCGGTGCCGCTGCTCGCGGGGGCGCTGCTCGCCGTCGTCGACGGGGCCACGCTGATCACGGTCGACGCCCTGAGCTACGTCGCCTCCGCGCTGCTGATCCGCTCCCTGCGGCGGCCATTGTCCGACCCGGGTCGCCGGCCGACGCAGCGGTTCACCCGCCGGGCCCTGGTGGCCGACGTACGTGAGGGGCTGCGGTTCCTGTGGGGTCACGTCACCGTTCGCAGCATGACCGTCGTCGGTGCCGCGCAGTCGATCGCGGGAGGCGCCTTCGTGGGGCAGATGGTCGTGTGGGCCGACCGCGCGCTCGGCGTGCGGGCCGGCGACTGGCGGCTGGGGGTCCTGTTCGCGGCGTGGGGAGTCGGCGTGCTCGTGACCAGCCTCACGGTGCCGCGCGTCGTACGCCGGCTGGGCGCGGCGCGGGTCACCCTGCTCGCGCTGCCCGCCAGCGCCGTCCTGTGCGTGCTCGCGGCGCTGGCCGACGACTGGGTCGTCGCCAGCCTGGTCCTTCTCGCCTGGGGCGCGGCCTACATGGCGGTGGTGACCAACGCCATCACCTACCGCCAGCAGGTCACACCCGAGCCGCTGCTGAGCCGGGTCAACACCACCGGGCGGATGCTGTCGTTCGGGCTGGGCTGGCCGAGCGGGTCGGTGCTGGGCGGCCTCGTGGCCCACGTCGCCGGCCCGCGCGCCGGCATGCTGGCGGGGGCCGCCGTGCTGGTCGTCGGGGCCGGCGCCGCGTGGGCCTCCCCGCTGCGTCGCGAAGGGCCGGCGCCGGCGCCCGTCGCTGCCTGATCGCTGGCTGAGCGCTGTCCGGGCCGCGGCCGGGCGCGAAACCGGGTCGGCCACCCGGCCGCCACGTCGTTATCCTCGCGCCACAGACCTATCGAGGAGAACCCACCGTGCTGCTGCGGATGTCGACCCTGTTCCTGCGGACCCTTCGCGAGGATCCGGCCGACGCCGAGGTGCCGAGCCACCGTCTGCTGGTGCGCGCCGGCTACATCCGCCGGGCGGCTCCCGGCGGCTACACCTGGCTGCCGCTGGGCTGGCGGGTCTACCGCAACGTCGAGCGGGTCGTGCGCGAGGAGATGGACGCGATGGGCGCCCAGGAGGTGCACTTCCCGGCGCTGCTGCCCAGGGAGCCCTACGAGCGCACCAACCGCTGGACGGAGTACGGCGAGGACATCTTCCGGCTGGTGGACCGCAAGGGGGCCGACTACCTGCTCGGTCCCACGCACGAGGAGATGTTCACCCTGCTGGTCAAGGACCTGTACTCGTCCTACAAGGACCTGCCGCTGTGGATCTACCAGATCCAGACCAAGTTCCGCGACGAGACGCGGCCCCGCGCCGGGCTGCTGCGCGGCCGCGAGTTCGTGATGAAGGACTCGTACTCCTTCGACGTCGACGACGCCGGGCTCGAGGCGTCCTACGCCGCGCACCGCGAGGCCTACATCCGCACCTTCGACCGGCTCGGCCTCGACTACGTCATCGTCTCGGCGATGTCGGGGGCCATGGGCGGCTCGCGCAGCGAGGAGTTCCTCACTCCCGCGGCCAACGGCGAGGACACCTACGTGCGCTGCACGACGTGCGACTACGCCGCCAACACCGAGGCGGTGCGGTCGCCCGCGCCCCCGGCGCAGCCCTACGACGACGTACCTGCGGCGCACGTCGAGGACACCCCCGACACGCCCACCATCGACACGCTCGTCGCCCTCGCCAACGCGCGCGACGACCTGCGCCGCCCCGACCGCGACTGGACGGCGGCCGACACGTTGAAGAACGTCGTCGTCAAGCTGCGCCACCCCGGCGCGAAGGACGAGGTCGTCGCCATCGGCGTGCCCGGTGACCGGGAGATCGACCTCAAGCGGCTCGGTGCCCAAGTGCACCCCTCCACCGTCGAGCCGTTCACCGAGGCCGACTTCGCCGACAACCCGGGCCTGGTCCGTGGCTACATCGGGCCCGCCGCGCTGGGCAGCGACAAGCCGGCCGGGGTCCGCTACCTGCTTGACCCACGCGTCGCCGAGGGCACCCGGTGGATCACCGGGGCCAACGAGGCGGGCCGGCACGTCTTCGACCTGGTCGCCGGGCGCGACTTCACCGGCGACGGAACCGTCGAGTCCGCTGAGGTGCGCGAGGACGACACCTGCCCCAACTGCGGCAACGCGACGCTGGAGATGGCTCGCGGCATCGAGATGGGCCACATCTTCCAGCTCGGCCGCAAGTTTGCCGACGTGCTCGACCTCAAGGTGCTCGACGAGCACGGCAAGCAGGTCGTCGTCACGATGGGGTCCTACGGCATCGGGGTCTCGCGCGCCATCGCCGCGATCGCCGAGTCGACGCACGACGAGATGGGGCTGGTGTGGCCCCGGGAGGTCGCACCGGCAGACGTCCACCTCGTCGCAACCGGCAAGGACGACACGGTTTTCGACGCCGCGCAGTCGCTCGCCGACGACCTGGTGTCCGAGGGGTTCACGGTGCTCTACGACGACCGGCGCGGCGTCTCGCCCGGGGTGAAGTTCAAGGATGCCGAGCTGCTCGGCATGCCGACGATCGTCGTGGTGGGCAGGGGCCTGGCCGACGGCGTGGTCGAGGTGCGCGACCGCAGGACCGGCGAGCGTGAGAACGTGCCCGTCGCGCAGGCGCAGGCACGCATCGCTGCGACGCTGCGCTCGTGACAGGCGCCGTCGAGGCGGTCATCTTCGACTGGGGCGGGACGCTCACCCCGTGGCACACGGTCGACCTGCGCGAGCAGTGGGCGCACTACACGCAGGTCTACGACGCCGGCCGCGCCGACGAGCTGGCCGGGCTGTTGCTGGCCGCCGAGGAAGAGGCCTGGCGGCGCGCCCGTGACCACCAGCGCAGCGGGACACTGGACGACCTGCTGCGATCGGTCGGCGTCGAGCCGTCGGGCGAGCGGCATGAGCAGGCTCTCGCGGCCTACCACCGCTTCTGGGAGCCGCACACCTACATCGACCCCGATGTGCCACCGCTGCTGGCCGCGCTGCGGGACCGGGGCGTGAAGGTCGGCGTCCTGTCGAACACGCTGTGGACGCGCGAGCACCACGAGGAGGTGTTCCGCCGCGACGGCGTGCTCGACCTGATCGACGGCGCGGTCTACACCTGCGAGATCGAGTGGACCAAGCCGCACCCCGAGGCCTTCCGGGCCGCGATGACGGCGCTCGCGGTGACCGATCCGGCGCGGGTCGTCTTCGTCGGCGATCGCCCGTACGACGACGTGCACGGCGCGAAGGAGACCGGCATGCGCGCGGTCCTGGTGCCCCACAGTGCGATCCCGGAGAACCAGAAGGGCCACGTGGAGGGCGACCCCGATGCAGTGGTGCAGCGGCTCGCCGACGTCCTGCCGGTCGTGGACCGGTGGCTCGGCGAGACCGTGCAGGCCTGAGGGTGCCGTGCCGGACCTCTCCCACCTCGTGCTGCTCTGCCTGGCGGCCGGCTTCGCGGGCTGGGTCGACGCGGTGTCCGGCGGTGGTGGCCTCGTGCAGCTCCCCGCGTTGCTCGTCCTGCTGCCGGGTGCGGCGCCGGCGCAGATCCTCGCGACCAACAAGCTGTCGGGCATCTGCGGCACGTCGGTCGCCGCAGCGACGTACTACCGGCGCCTCCGGCCGGACCTGCGCACCGCCTTGCCCATGGCGGCGGTCGCTCTCGTCGGCGCGGCCCTGGGCGCTCTGAGCGCATCCGCCCTCCCGGGCGACGTCTTCCGACCGCTGGTGCTCGTGCTGCTGGTCGTCGTCGCCGCCTACGTGCTGCGCAACCCCGCCATCGGAGAGGACGAGTCGCTGCGGTTCACCGGCCGCCGCCACCACCTGGCTGCCGGTCTCGGCGGTCTGGGCATCGGGTTCTACGACGGCATCTTCGGGCCGGGCACCGGCAGCTTCCTCGTCGTGCTGCTCGTGGCACTGCTCGGCTACTCGTTCCTGCAGGCCTCGGCCAAGGCCCGCATCGTCAACCTGGCCACGAACCTGGGCGCGCTGCTCGTGTTCGTCCCGCAGGGCGCACCGCTGTGGCGCGTCGGGCTGCTGATGGGCGCGTGCAACGTGCTGGGCGGCTGGCTCGGTGCCCACGCCGCGATCCGTCGCGGGAGCCGCTTCGTGCGTGTCGTGTTCCTCCTGGTCGTAGCGGCCCTGGTGGCGCGGCTCGGCTACGACGTGGTGCGCACCGGCTGAGGGCCGGCCCTCACGGCGTGAGTCGGGCCGAGAGCACCCGCTCGGCTGCCTCGCGGGACCCGTCCGCCCCCACGGCGCCGTCGTCGAGCGAGTGGCGCTGCCACAGCAGCAGCAGGAGGTCGGCGGCGTCGCCGGTGACGGTCGCGTCGGGCGTGCCATCGACGTCCGTGGTGCCGTCACCGGCGAGGACCCACCGGCGACCGGTGGCGTTGTCGACCAGGGCCAGGACGTCGGTGAGGGGTGCCTCGCGACCCAGGCGCACCTGGCGGGGGAAGAACATCGTGACCACCTCGTCGATGCCGTCGGCGGCCAGCCGCGGGTCGAGACCGCTGTCACGGCCCAGGGCCGCCTCGAGGTCCCAGCGGTGCACCGTCGTCTCGTGCAGCTGGCGGCGCGACCAGAACCCGACTCGGTGGGGTGGCGCGAACGTCCAGCAGCCGGCACTCGGGTCGGCCCCCGCAAGGGTGGTGGTCAAGCCGGCGGCACCCTGCGCGAACCACGGCGCCAGCTGCGCGTCCTCTGACGGGGGCTCGGGCGGGCGGGCGACCCCTCCGGTGCGCACGACCTCGGTCGCCCAGCGGTGCACGGACCCGAGGTGGCCGACGAGGTCGCGCACCAGCCATCCGGGGCAGGACGGCACCGGGCGGTCCAGGGGTGCGTCGGCGAGCAGCCGTGACACGAGGGCCGCCTCGTCGCTCCCGAGGTGCACGAGCTCGGTGTGGTCCAGGCACATCTCCGCAGGCTATTCAACCGGCACCCGTGCGGTCGGCGACGGGCTTGCTGCCGGCGGAGTGAGCCGCGCGCCGGGACGCGCGAGGATGGCAACCATGTCGCTGACCGTCCCGCGCTACCTCGCCGAGTCGATCGAGTCGCAGACCGACGTCGACACGAGGCCGTGGCTGGCGGCGCTGCCAGCGACGGTCGCGGCCTGGCCGAGCGCTGGTGGGGTCGAGCCGCCGCGGCGGGTGCTGCTCGCCACCGACCTGCACGCCATGAACGTGCTGGCCGCCACGCGGCAGCCGTGGCTCGCGATCGACCCCAAGCCCTACGTCGGCGACCCGCACTACGACCCGGTGCAGCACCTGCTCAACTGCGAGCAGTGGCCCCGGCTGCGCCCGCTGGTCCCGCGCCTCGCGCCCTGAGGGGCACGCTCAAGGGGAGAGCTCCGGCAGGCCCGGGAAGGCCACGCTGGCACCGCGCCACTGGGCACCCAGCACGGCGGCGTCGCGCAACGCCCGCACGGCCAGCCGGCGCAGATCACCCTCCAGCTGCGCGACCGCGTCGGCCCAGACCGCGGCGAGCCGCTCCTCCAGCAGGGTGGCCAGCGCCACGGCATCGGCCGCCGAGGTCACCGGCCGCGCCAGCGCGTACGACGCCGCGGCCGCGACCGGCTCGGCGCCGCGTGCCCGGATCAGCGCCTGCAGCTGGTCGCGACGCGTGCGGTGCGCCGCGAACGCCGCGCGCGCCCGGTCGCGGCGCCGGCCGGAGAGCCACGCGCCCGCGACGCCGTACCCGTAGATCGCCGCGTGCTCGCCGGCCAGCACGTCCTGCAACGCCCGTAGCGAGCGCCGACGGGAGGCCATCAGCCCTCGCCCAGCAGGGCGGCGTGCACGCTCTCGCACGCCGCGACCGACGCCAGCAGCCGCGCGAGCCCGGCCCCGGCCCGCAGGCTCTGCGTGCGCCGCCGCTGCGCGGCGACCCGCTCCGCCTCGACCAGCGCGGCACGCGCGGCCGCCGGCGTGGCCGGGACCGCTGCCGCTGTGGGAGAGACCGAGGGCGACGCAGCCGCAGACCCAGCGGCAGACCCAGCGGCAGACGCGGACGGCGAGGGTGAGGCCACCGGCTGCAGTGCCACCAGTGCGCGCACGTGTGCGTCGTGCTCGGCGGCGAGCGGTGAGAGCACGCCGCCGAGGCCTGGGTGTCGTCGGACGGTTGCTGCATAGCGGGCCGCCAGTGCCCGGATCTCCTCGGCGACGTCCGCGGCCAGCCGTTGGTCCGCGGTAGGCCGGGGCGCGACGTCGACGGCAGCTCGCGCGCAGCCGGAGGCGACCAGCAGGCCGGCGCCGATGAGCACCTCGCGCCGGGACGGCCGCCGCAGCTCCGGCGGCCGTGCCATGCTCATCCGCGCGTCGCCTCCTCGGTGCTGCGTTCGGGCCGGCAGAGGTGCGGCCGCTGCCCGGGTGCGCCATGCTGCCACGTGCAGGGGCCGCCACCGCGACCCGCTAGGGTCGAGATGCAGGCGACAACAGCACAGACGCGAGGGAGGTCCCACGATGGGCAGCGCCTCCGATCGCGAAAGCCTGCGGCGCGCTCTCGAGCCGGTCGTCACCGCCGAGGGATTCGACCTCGAGGACGTCGTCGTGACCCCGGCCGGCAAGCGTCGGATGCTGCGGGTGGTGGTCGACAAGGACGGTGGCGTCGACCTCGACGACATCGCGCGGGTCAGCACGACGGTGTCCGGTGCGCTCGACGCGTCCGACGCGATGGGCGGCGCGCCGTACGTGCTGGAGGTCACCTCCCCGGGGGTCGACCGACCCCTGACCCAGCCCCGCCACTGGCGCCGGGCCGCGGCCCGTCTCGTGACCGTCGGTGTTGCCGGGGTCGGCGAGCGCACCGGGCGCGTCCTCGCGGTCGATGACGACGGCGTCGACCTGCAGGTCGACGGCGACCATGCGGGCGAGCCGCTGCGGGTCCCGTGGGTCGACCTGGGACCCGGCCGCGTGCAGGTGGAGTTCAACCGTTCGACCACCAGGGAGGAGTGACCGTGGACATCGACATGAGCGCCCTGAGAGCGCTGGAGCGCGAGAAGGAGATCTCGTTCGCCCTGCTCGTCGAGGCCATCGAGGCTGCTCTGCTCATCGCCTACCAGCGCACCGAGGGGCACCAGCCCGTCGCGCGCGTCGAGCTCGATCGCAAGAGCGGGCATGTCACGGTGTGGGCCGCCGAGACCGACGCGGAGAACAACACGCTGCGGGAGTACGACGACACTCCGTCCGGCTTCGGTCGCATCGCCGCGACGACGGCCAAGCAGGTCATCCTGCAGCGGCTGCGTGATGCTGAGGACGAGCAGACGTTCGGAGAGTTCTCCGGCAAGGAGGGCGACATCGTCTCGGGGGTGATCCAGCAGGGCAAGGACCCCCGCAACGTCTTCGTCGACCTCGGCCGCGTCGAGGCGGTGCTGCCGCCGCCCGAACAGGTCCCCGGCGAGAGCTACGAGCACGGCAACCGCATCCGCTGTTACGTCGTGCAGGTGCGCAAGGGCGCGCGCGGTCCCTCGATCGTGCTCTCGCGAACGCACCCCAACCTGGTGCGCAAGCTGTTCGCGCTCGAGGTGCCCGAGATCGCCGACGGCACGGTGGAGATCCCGGCGATCGCCCGCGAGGCCGGCCACCGCAGCAAGATCGCGGTCAAGTCCAACAAGCCCAACGTCAACGCCAAGGGCGCGTGCATCGGGCCGATGGGCTCACGGGCCCGAGCGGTGATGGCCGAGCTGCACGGCGAGAAGATTGACATCGTCGACTGGTCCGAGGACCCGGCGACCTTCCTGGCCCAGGCGCTGCAGCCGGCGCGCGTCACGCACGTCGAGATCGTGGACGCCGAGGCGCGGGCCGCCCGGATCACGGTGCCCGACTACCAGCTCTCGCTGGCGATCGGGCGGGAGGGCCAGAACGCCCGGCTGGCCGCCCGACTGACCGGCTGGCGCATCGACATACGTCCCGACGTCGTGCCCGATGCCGATCGGGGCGAGGACGCGCCAGCCGCGCGGCAGGCACCTGCCGCCCCGCCGGTCACCGGTTGACCGGGCGCCCCGTGGGCGTGCCGGCCGCGTCACCCCCCGGGGGCGGCCCCCTGCGCACCTGCGTCGGCTGCCGAGTGCGTGGTCCCGCCGAGAGCCTGCTGCGGGTGGTCGCCCGCGACGGGGCGACGGTGCCCGACCCGCACCGCAGGCTGCCGGGCCGGGGGGCGCACCTGCACCCGGACCCCGCCTGCCTGGCGCTCGCGCAGCGCCGCCGGGCGCTGCCGCGCGCGCTGCGTGCCGAGACACCTCTGGACCTGGACCCCTTGCGGGCCTGGATCGGGGCCGCGGGGGCGCGCCAGGCGGCGCCGAGGAGTTAGACTCTGGGGTGACGGCTGCGGGCCGTCTTCAGTCGTGCCCCGCAGCAGCCGTCGCCGTCCTACCCTCGCCCGGGCCGCCCGGTGTGGTCTGCGCGGGGCCGGTCAGTCAGTTCACGTCCCACCAGCGAAAGCGGGTTGAAGCGCTGATGAGCACCCGATGAGCACGCACCGATGAGTGCCCCCATGCAGTAACGACGGTCTGAGCCGGGAGCGACCGGTCCGGACCGAGACAGGAGAGTTGTGGCAAAGGTCCGGGTCTACGAGCTCGCCAAGGAGCTCGGTGTCGAGAGCAAGGTCGTCATGACCAAGCTCCAGGAGATGGGAGAGTTCGTCCGGTCGGCGTCGTCGACCGTCGAGCCGCCCGTCGTACGCAAGCTCATGGGAGTGTTCCCCGCCGGCGGTGCCGGTGACGGGGCTCCCGCCGCGGCCGCTGCGGCGCCCGCGAAGAAGGCGGCTGTCCACAAGGCCGCCCCCAAGCCCGCCGCGCCCGCCCCGGCGCCGGTCGAGGACCCCGTCGCGCCCGCCGTGTCGCGCACTCCCGCGCCCGCCGCGCCGGCCACCCCGGCGCCGGCGCCCGAGCCGACGGTGCCGGCGCCGGCACCCGAGGTCGTGCGACCCGCGGCAGCGCAGGCGCCCGGCACCGAGGCCGCGCCGCGCCCGGCCGGTCCGCGCCCGGCCGGCCCCCGGCCCGGCAACAACCCGTTCACGTCCGGCAGCAGCACCGGCATGGGCCGTCCTAGCGCGCCGCGACCGGGCAACAACCCCTACTCGAGCGGCAGCTCCACGGGCATGCCCCGTCCCGGCGGCGGCACCCGGCCGCCCGGCGGGCCCCCGCGCCCCGGTGGGCCGCGCCCCAACCCCGGCATGATGCCCGCGCGCCCCGCCCCCGGCGTCGGCAGCGGGCGCTCGGGTGCGCCGGCCCGCCCCGGCGGTCCCGGCGGCCCGGGTGGTCCCGGCGGCCGCACCGGCGGCCGTCCCGGAGCCCCCGGAGCCCGACCCGGCGGTGCCGGTGGCGGTGGCGGCGGCTACGCCGGCGGTGGCGGCGGGGCCGGTGCGCCCGGGGCCGGTCGTCCCGGTGGCGGCGGCGGTGGCTTCGCCGGTCGCGGTGGTGGCCCTCGTCGTGGTGGCACGGCCGGAGCCTTCGGGCGTCCGGGCGGCCCCCCGCGTCGCGGTCGCAAGTCCAAGAAGCAGCGGCGCCAGGAGTTCGACAACATGGCAGCGCCGTCGATCGGCGGCGTGCAGGTGCCCCGCGGCGACGGCTCGACCGTCGTGCGCCTGGCGCGCGGCTCGTCGCTGACCGACTTTGCGGAGAAGATCGACGCCAACCCGGCCTCGCTCGTCACGGTCCTGTTCCATCTCGGTGAGATGGCCACGGCGACCCAGTCGCTGGACGAGGAGACGTTTGCGCTGCTCGGTGCCGAGCTCGGCTACGACGTGCAGATCGTCAGCCCCGAGGACGAGGACCGCGAGCTGCTCGACTCCTTCGACATCGACTTCTACGAGGTCGACGAGAACGAGCTGGTCTCCCGTCCGCCTGTGGTCACGGTCATGGGTCACGTCGACCACGGCAAGACCCGCCTGCTGGACGCGATCCGCAAGACCGACGTCATCTCCGGTGAGGCCGGTGGCATCACGCAGGCGATCGGCGCCTACCAGGTGCACACGACTCACGAGGGCCTCGACCGGGCGATCACGTTCATCGACACCCCCGGTCACGAGGCGTTCACGGCCATGCGTGCCCGTGGCGCCCAGGTCACCGACATCGCGGTCCTCGTGGTGGCGGCGGACGACGGCGTCATGCCGCAGACGATCGAGGCGCTCAACCATGCGCAGGCGGCCGACGTGCCGATCGTCGTGGCGGTCAACAAGATCGACAAGGAAGGCGCCAACCCCGACAAGGTCAAGCAGCAGCTGACCGAGTACAACCTGGTGGCCGAGGAGTACGGCGGCGAGACCATCTTCGTCGAGGTGTCGGCCCGCGAGGGCGTGAACATCGACAAGCTGCTCGAGTCGATCCTGCTTACGGCCGACGCCGCCCTCGACCTGCGCGCCGTCGCCGACCAGGACGCTCGCGGTGTCGCGATCGAGGCCCACCTCGACCGCGGCCGCGGCCCCGTGGCGACCGTGCTGGTGCAGCGCGGCACGCTGCGGGTCGGCGACGCGATCGTCGCCGGCGACGCGTTCGGTCGCGTGCGCGCCATGCTCGACGAGCACGGTGACAACCTCAGCGAGGCCGGCCCCTCGCGTCCGGTGCAGGTGCTCGGCTTCACGTCGGTGCCCGATGCGGGTGACAAGTTCCTCGTCGCCGAGGAGGACCGCATCGCCCGGCAGATCGCCGAGAAGCGACAGGCGATGGACCGCAACGCGGCGCTGGCCAAGGCCCGCAAGCGGATCTCGCTGGAGGACTGGCTCGAGAAGAGCAAGGTCGACACCCTCAACCTGATCCTCAAGGGCGAGGGCTCCGGCTCCGTCGAGGCACTCGAGGACGCCCTGCTCAACATCGACGTCGGCGCCGAGGTCGACCTGCGCATCATCGACCGCGGGGTCGGCGCCATCACGCAGAACGACGTCAACCTCGCGGTGGCTTCCGACGCGGTGATCATCGGCTTCAACGTCCGACCGGCCGAGCGGGTCACCGACCTGATCGACCGCGAGGGTGTCGACGTCCGCTACTACTCGGTCATCTACCAGGCCATCGACGAGGTCGAGGCTGCACTCAAGGGCATGCTCAAGCCCGAGTACGAAGAGGCGCAGCTGGGCACGGCGGAGGTCCGCGAGGTGTTCCGGTCCAGCAAGTTCGGCAACATCGCGGGCTGCCTGGTGCGCAGCGGAGAGATCCGCCGCAACGCCAAGGCACGCCTCGTGCGCGACGGTGCCGTCGTGGCCGAGAACCTGCAGATCGAGTCGTTGCGTCGGTTCAAGGACGACGCGACCGAGGTCCGTGAGGGCTTCGAGTGCGGCATCGGTCTCGGGTCCTTCAACGACGTCAAGATCGAGGACGTCATCGAGACGTACGAGATGCGCGAGAAGGCACGCGCCTAGGCCGCCGGCGCGACAGTGACGACGGCGTGGGGGTGGGCGACACGGCCCGCCCCCACACCCGTCTGACGGAGGGACGCATGTACGTCGGCGTACTGAGCCTGGACCTGCTCCTGGGCGACGTTCACTCGCTCAAGGCCAAGCGCTCGGTCGTGCGCCCCATCGTGGCGGAGCTGCGCAAGAGGTACGACGTCTCGGCCGCCGAGGCGGGTCACGTGGAGCTGCACCGGCGGTCGCTCGTCGCAGTGGCCGTCGTCGCGACCGAGCGCTCGCACTGCGTCAAGATCCTCGATGCGTGCGAGCGCCTGGTGGCGGGGCGGCCGGAGGTCGACCTGCTGTCCGCGCGTCAGCAGTTCCACAGCACCGAGGACGACTGAACGGCAGGACGACCGAGCACGATGAATCAACCGCACGACCAACGAACGCATGACCTACCAGTCGGACGACGAGGATGGGGCGAGTAGCCGTGGTGGACACCGCACGAGCACGCAAGCTGGCCGACCGCATCAAGGTCGTGGTCGCCGAGATGCTCGAGCTGCGGGTGAAGGACCCCAGGCTCGGCTTCGTCACCATCACCGACGTCCGGGTCACCGGTGACCTCCAGCAGGCGAGCATCTTCTACACCGTCCTGGGCGACGAGGCGCAGAAGGCCGACACGGCCGCGGCTCTGGAGAGCGCCAAGGGCGTGCTGCGCTCGGAGGTCGGCCGCCAGACCGGCGTGCGCCGCACGCCGTCGCTGACCTTCATCGCCGACGCGGTGCCCGAGAACGCCGCGCAGATCGAGGACCTGCTCGCCAAGGTCGCTGCCGCCGACGCCGAGGTGCACCGTGCCGCGGCCAGCGCGACGTACGCCGGTGAGGCCGACCCCTACCGCGCGCCGCGCGCCGTCGAGGACGACGAGGACTGACGATGGGCTCCGCCGGTGGGCCCACCGACGGCCTGCTCGTCGTCGACAAGCCGGCCGGCTGGACCTCCCACGACGTCGTCGCGCGTACGCGACGGCTGGCCGGCACGCGCCGGGTCGGCCATGCCGGGACGCTGGACCCGATGGCGACCGGCGTCCTCGTGCTGGGACTGGGCAAGGCCACCCGGCTGCTCGGCCATCTCACTCTCACCGAGAAGGCCTACGACGCCACGATCCGGCTGGGGGCGTCGACGCTGACCGACGACGCCGAGGGCGAGGTCACCGCCACGACGTCCGCCGGTGAGGTCACCGAGCAGGCGATCCGCGAGGGCGTGGCCGCGCTCACCGGCGCGATCGAGCAGGTGCCCTCCTCGGTCAGCGCCATCAAGGTCGACGGCGAGCGGGCCTACCGGCGGGTGCGGGCCGGTGACGAGGTCACGCTGGCCGCCCGGCCCGTCGTCGTGTCGCAGTTCGAGGTGCTCGCCGTGCGGCGCACCGGCGACTCCGTCGACGTCGACGTGTCGCTCGTCTGCTCCAGCGGCACCTACGTACGGGCGCTGGCCCGGGACCTCGGCGCGGCGCTGGGGGTGGGCGGTCACCTCAGGGCGCTGCGCCGTACCCGGGTAGGGCCCTACGACCTGGACGCGTCGCGCACGCTCGAGCAGCTCGAGGTCGAGCTCGACGTGCTGCCGATGGCGGCCGCGGTGCGCGCGGCGTTCCCGGTCCGCGAGGTCGACGCCGCCGCAGCCGTGGTGATCTCGCACGGCGGTCCGTTGCCGGCGCTGGGGATGGGCCCCGGCCCGGTGGCGGTGCTCGGACCCGACGGGGCCTTCCTCGCCCTGGTGGAGGAGCGCGACGGGCGGGCCAAGCCGACCGCGGTGTTCGTCTGACGTCCTCCCGTGGCCGCACCCGAGGTGGCGCAGCGGTTCTAGGGTGCGTCTCGTGGACCTCACCGCGGCGCGCCGGCACGCTGTCCGGCTGGACCTCCTCGACCCGCTCGCGCACACCCGCGACGGGTTCCGGTTGTCCGACGACGTCGTCTACCTCGACGGCAACTCCCTCGGCGCCCTGCCCGCAGCGGTCCCCGAGGTGACCCGCGACGTCGTCGAGCGCCAGTGGGGCTGCGACCTGATCGGGTCGTGGAACGTCAACGACTGGTGGGACGCGCCACGGCGCGTCGGCGCACGGCTCGCCCGCCTGGTCGGTGCCGGTGACGACGAGGTGCTCGTCGCCGACTCCACGTCGGTCAACCTGTTCAAGGTGCTGGTCGCTGCCCTCGGGCTGCGACCTGGGCGCCGCGTGCTGCTGATCGAGCCGGGAAACTTTCCGGCCGACCTGTACATCGCCGACTCCGTGGGGCAGCTGCTCGGCCTCGACGTACGGCGGGTCGAGCCGGGCGACGTCGGTGCGGCTCTCGACCACCGGGTCGCTCTGGTGTCCTACTCCCACGTCGACTACCGCACCGGCCGGGCCCACGACATGGCTGCCATCACGCGAGAGGTCCACGAGGCGGGCGCTCTCATGGCGTGGGACCTGTCGCACTCGGCGGGGGTGCTGCCCGTCCGGCTCGACGACTGCGACGTCGACTTCGCGGTCGGCTGCGGTTACAAGTACCTGAACGGCGGGCCGGGGGCACCGGCGTACGTCATGGCGGCGACCCGCCACCACGGCGCCATGCGTACGCCGCTTCCCGGCTGGACCGGTCACGCCCGCCCGTTCGCGCTGGAGGGCTCCTACGAGCCGGCAGCGGGCATCGACAGGTTCCGCTGCGGCACGCCGCCGATGCTGTCCCTGCTGGCGCTGGAGGCCGCACTGACCGTGTTCGACGGCCTGGACATGTCACAGGTGCGGCAGAAGAGCCTGTCGCTGACCGGACTGTTCATCTCCCTGGCCGACGACGTGCTGGCGCCGCTCGGCTTCGAGGTGGTCACACCACGCACCGACGCCGAGCGCGGCAGCCAGGTCTCGCTGCGCCACCCGCAGGCCTCCGCCGTGGTGCGGGCCCTGATCGCCCGCGGGGTGATCGGCGACTTCCGCCAGCCCGATCTCGCCCGGCTCGGCTTCGCGCCGCTGTACGTGCGGCACGTCGACGTCGTCACCGCGGTCGAGCACCTGGTGGCCGTCGTCACGGCAGGCGAGCAGCACGACGAGCGGTACGCCGTGCGCACGACCGTCACCTGATCGAGGGCCGCGGCCTCCCCGAGGTGCGGCCGGAGCCCGTGATGTCTATTTTTCTCGACATGCGCCGCTTGGGGTCACGCCCGGTCCTGCTCGTCGTCACGGTCCTCGCGCTGGGGGGCGGCGGGGTCGTGGCAGCGGCCGGCACGGCCGCGCCCGGTGCGGGCGCGACGCACGGGCAGGCCGCCGCCGCGACGCGGGCCGGCGACCCCGTACGCACCGGCGCTCTGCCGCTCGGGCCGCCGGGCCTGCCGGAGACCCGCAGGACCCGCACCCTGCAGCGCGGCGTCACGCTGACCACCATCGTGCGCGGCCGACCCGACCCCGCCGACGGGTGGACGGTGGAGGTGGCCGTCCCGCGGCGCGCCGGCTCGCCGGACCCGGACGCGCCGAGCACGGCGCTGTCGAGCCAGCCGGGTGCCGACGCGCTGGCCGCCCGGCTGCAGGCGCAGGGCTTCGCCGCGCGCGTGGAGGAGGTCGTGACGGCGCCGGTCGCGGACTTCGCCGGTGGCCGGCTGGGCTTCCGGGTCCGGGTGGGCGCCTTCGCCGACCAGGCAGCATCGGACGGCGAGCTGGCGCGGGTCCGCGGCGCCGGCTTCGCTGCGACGAGCGTGTTCGGCGGCTGGGACGGTCGCGCCGACGACCAGGGCCCCTGGCGGGTCTGGGTGCTCACGATCGACCCCCGGGCCTTCACCGGGCGGCTCGTCGCCTCGCACGGACCGGACATCGTGCATCGCGAGACCACGAGCGCGCTGGTTGCGCGGGCCCGCGCCAGGGCCGGCGTCAACGCCGGCTACTTCGTGCTCGACCCCGAGGCGGGCGCTCCCGGTGACCCGGCAGGCGTCGGCGTGTACGCCGGACGGGTGCTGAGCGAGGCGGTCAACGGGCGCCCCGGCCTCGTCGTACGCCGCGACGGCGGCAGCCAGATCCTGCGGCTGCGCTGGAGGGGCCGGGTGCAGCGGGGGCAGCAGCGGCTGCCGCTGGACGGGGTCAACCGCGTCCCGGGCCTGATCCGCAGCTGCGGCGGCACGCCCGACGACCAGCCGACCTCCGCGCCCCGGCACGACGTGACCTGCACCGACGCCACCGAGGCGGTGCTGTTCACCCCCGCCTACGGGGCCAGGACGCCGAGCGGCGCCGGGGCCGAGGCGGTCCTCGACCGGCGCGGTGTCGTGCGCACGGTGCGCCCGCGCCGCGGCGGCCCGGTCCCCCCGGGCGGGGCGACCGTGCAGGCGACCGGGCAGCTCGCCCAGCGGTTGCGCGCCGTGGCCGCCCCGGGCCGCCGCCTCGTCGTGCGGTCCCGGCTGAGCACGGTGGGCGGCCGAGCGTTCAGTCCCGCCTCCGGGACCTCCGTGGTCAACGGGGGGCCGGTCCTGGTGCGCGGCGGGGCGCTGCGGGTCACCGCGTGGCGCGACGGCTTCGTCCGGAACCCGAGCTTCTACTACGGGTTCTCCGCCAAGCGGAACCCGCGCACCGTCGCCGGCACCGACGACAGGGGCCGCACCGTCCTGATCGTGGTCGACGGGCGGAGCACGAGGAGCCTGGGCCTGACCCTGCGCGAGGCCGGCCAGGTGGCGCAGTCGCTCGGCCTGCGCGACGCCATGAACCTCGACGGCGGCGGCTCGAGCACCCTGGTGACGGGACGGACGGTCCGCAACCGGCCGTCGGACCCCTCGGGGCAGCGCCCGGTCGGTGACGCCCTGCTGGTGCTGCCCCGCCGCTGACGAGCGCCCCCTACGCTGGGCCGCCGGTCACGGCGATCAGGGGAGGTGTGGGTCGGTGCAGGTCTGGCGCGGTCTCGAGGAGGTCGAGGGCGTCGAGCGGTCCGTGGTCACCGTCGGGAACTTCGACGGCGTGCACCGCGGTCATCAGCACGTCATCGACCTGGTGGTCTCGCGGGCGCGGGAGACCGGTGCGCGCTCCGCGGTCGTCAGCTTCGACCCCCACCCGATGAGCGTCATCCACCGCGGTTCCGCCCCGCTGGCGCTCACGACGCTCGACCGCAGGCTCGAGCTGCTCGCCCAGCGGGGCGTCGACACGACCCTGGTCCTGCCGTTCACCACCGACCTCGCCCACCAGACGCCCGAGCAGTTCGTGCGCCAGGTCCTCGCCGAGGCGCTGCACGCGACCGAGGTCCGCGTCGGGCAGAACTTCCGCTTCGGCCACCGGGCGGCCGGCACCGTGGACACGCTCGCGCAGCTGGGGCCGACGTACGGCTTCACGAGCCACCCGGTGAGCCTCGCCCGTGACGAGGTCGTCTGGTCCTCCACCTACGTTCGTCAGTGCCTGGCGGAAGGCGACGTGGCGGCCGCCGCCGAGGCGCTCGGGAGGCTGCACCGGATCGACGGACCGGTCGTGCAGGGCGACCAGCGCGGGCGCGACCTCGGCTTTCCCACGGCCAACCTGGACGCCGACCCGGCGATCGCGGTGCCCGTGGACGGCGTCTACGCCGGCTGGCTGGTCCGCGCGTCGGGCGAGCGGCTGCCCGCGGCGGTCTCCATCGGCACCAACCCCACCTTCGGGGGGACGTCGCGGCAGGTCGAGGCATACGTCCTCGACCGCGAAGACCTCGAGCTGTACGGCGAGCAGGTGGGCGTGGAGTTCCTCCAGCGGCTGCGCGAGACCGTGCGCTTCGCCGGGGTCGACGCGCTGCTCGAGCAGATGCGCCGGGACGTCGAGCGGGCGCGCGCGCTCCTGGTGGGCGGCTGACGGGATCACCGGCTGCCCGGGCTGCGGCCTCTGACCTGCGGCGATACGTCTCCGGCCGGTCCGGCGGCGGTTTCGGGATCAGGGGGCCGGACTGGTACCGTGGCACATTGCCGTGCCGACGGCGTGAGCCTTGTTCATCCCCCGTGATCCAGACCGGGCGGAGCTCACCGCGAAGTACTCACAGAGGAGTGACGTGGCGCTCGACACCACCACCAAGAAGTCCATCATCGCCGAGCACGGCGAGAGCGAGGCCGACACCGGCTCTCCCGAGGTCCAGGTGGCGATGCTGACGCGTCGCATCTCCGACCTGACCGAGCACCTGCGCGACCACAAGCACGACCACCACTCGCGTCGCGGTCTGCTGCTGCTGGTGGGCCGTCGCCGCCGGCTGCTCAACTACCTGGCCAAGAAGGACATCAACCGCTACCGCGCGTTGATCGAGAAGCTCGGCCTCCGCCGCTAGTACGGCGATCCGTCAGCGGCGGCACCGTCTCCCGTGACGCCTGTCGCCGCTCCCGTCGTCGTATGCCACAACTGAAGATCGACCACGCACGGATCCGGGCCGCGCAAGCCGGCCGGTCCTCGGTAGTGGCCCCCGCGAAGCGCCCAGCGCCGCGAGGGCTTCCATCGAAGACCGGCGTCACACAGCCCGCCGCGGTCCTGCTCCCATGAAGGAACAGGAGAGTGACCCATGGAGGGTCAGAACATCCACACGTCCGAGGCCGTCATCGACAACGGCTCGCACGGCACGCGCACCATCCGCTTCGAGACCGGTCGGCTCGCCCGTCAGGCGGCCGGCTCGGTCGCGGCGTACCTCGACGACGACACCATGCTCCTGTCGGCCACTACGGCGGGCAAGCACCCCAAGGAGCAGCTCGACTTCTTCCCGCTGACCGTCGACGTCGAGGAGCGCATGTACGCCGCGGGTCGCATCCCCGGCTCGTTCTTCCGTCGGGAAGGCCGTCCCAGCGAGGACGCCATCCTCACCTGCCGGCTCATCGACCGGCCGCTGCGCCCGACGTTCGCCAAGGGCCTGCGCAACGAGGTCCAGGTCGTCATCACCGTGCTGGCCCTCGACCCGGCCGAGCGCTACGACGTCATCGCGATCAACGCCGCGTCGGCGTCCACGCAGCTCTCGGGCCTGCCGTTCAGCGGCCCGGTCGGCGCCACCCGCGTGGCCCTCATCGACGGCCAGTGGGTCGCCTTCCCGACCCACGAGCAGATCGGCTCGGCGGTCTTCGACATGGTCGTCGCCGGCCGCATCGCCGGTGACGACGTCGCCATCATGATGGTCGAGGCCGAGGCCACCACCACCGCCTGGAACCTGATCAAGAACGAGGGCAAGACCGCCCCGACCGAGGAGATCGTCGCCCAGGGCCTCGAGGCAGCCAAGCCGTTCATCCGCACGCTGTGCGAGGCGCAGGTCGAGCTGGCCGGCAAGGCCGCCAAGCCGACGCTGGAGTTCCCGCGCTTCCTGGACTACCAGGACGACGTCTACGAGGCGGTCTTCAACCTCGTGCAGGACGAGCTGGCGCAGGCGCTGACGATCGCCGGCAAGCAGGAGCGCGAGACCGAGCTCGACCGCATCAAGGACTCCACCAAGGAGAAGCTCGCCGCCCAGTTCGAGGGACGCGAGAAGGAGATCAGCGCGGCGTTCCGTGCCGTCACCAAGAAGCTCGTGCGTCAGCGCATCCTGCGCGACAAGGTCCGCATCGACGGCCGCGGCCTGTCCGACATCCGCCCGCTCGCGGCCGAGGTCGAGGTCGTGCCGCGGGTCCACGGCTCGGCGCTGTTCGAGCGCGGCGAGACGCAGATCCTCGGTGTCACCACGCTGAACATGCTGCGCATGGAGCAGATGATCGACACGCTGAACCCCGAGAACCGCAAGCGCTACATGCACAACTACAACTTCCCGCCCTACTCGACCGGTGAGACCGGGCGCGTGGGCTCGCCCAAGCGTCGCGAGATCGGTCACGGTGCGCTGGCCGAGCGGGCGCTGCTTCCGGTGCTGCCCGCCCGCGAGGAGTTCCCCTACGCGATCCGCCAGGTGTCCGAGGCGCTCAGCTCCAACGGCTCGACGTCCATGGGCTCGGTCTGCGCCTCGACGATGTCGCTGCTCAACGCCGGCGTGCCGCTGCGCGCGTCGGTCGCCGGCATCGCCATGGGCCTGGTGTCCGACGAGGTGGACGGCAGGACCGAGTACGCGGCGCTGACCGACATCCTCGGTGCCGAGGACGCCTTCGGCGACATGGACTTCAAGGTCGCCGGCACCAAGGAGTTCGTGACCGCGATCCAGCTCGACACCAAGCTCGACGGCATCCCGGCCTCGGTGCTCGCCTCGGCGCTCACCCAGGCCAAGGAGGCCCGGCTGTACATCCTCGACGTCATGAACGAGGCGATCGACGAGCCCGACGAGATGTCGCCGCACGCACCGCGGATCATCTCGATCAAGATCCCGGTCGACCAGATCGGCGCGGTCATCGGGCCCAAGGGCAAGATGATCAACCAGATCCAGGACGACACCGGCGCCGAGATCAGCATCGAGGACGACGGCACGATCTACATCGGCGCGACCGACGGCCCCAAGGCCGAGGCGGCCCGCACGATGATCAATGCCATCGCCAACCCGACGATGCCGGAGGTCGGCGAGCGTTACCTCGGCACCGTCGTCAAGACGACGACGTTCGGCGCCTTCGTCTCGCTGGTGCCCGGTCGCGACGGCCTGCTGCACATCTCCAAGCTGCGCGCCCTCGCCGGCGGCAAGCGGGTGGACAACGTCGATGACGTCGTCAAGGTCGGAGACAAGGTGCAGGTGCAGATCGCCGAGATCGACTCGCGCGGCAAGCTCTCGCTCGTGCCGGTCGAGAACGAGTCGGCCGACGGCCCGGCGGCGGACAGCGCGCCGACCGATGCCGAGCCGGCGCAGGGCTGACCCTGTGCCTCGCTCCACCAGTCGCACGCTCGAGAAGGGGGACGGTGGTGGCGGTCTCGTCCGCCACACCGTCCTCCCGAACGGGCTGCGCATCATCACCGAGGCGATGCCGACCGTCCGGTCCGTGACGGTCGGCATCTGGGTGGGGGTCGGCTCACGCGACGAGGCGCCCTCACTGGCCGGCGCCTCCCACTACCTCGAGCACCTGCTGTTCAAGGGCACCAAGCGCCGCGACGCGTTGTCCATCTCCTCGGCGGTCGACGCGGTCGGCGGGGAGATGAACGCCTTCACGTCCAAGGAGTACACCTGCTTCTACGTGCGGGTTCTCGACACGGACCTGCCGCTGGCGGTGGATGTGGTCTGTGACCTCGTGACGTCCTCGGTCATCAAGGGTGTCGACGTCGAGTCGGAGCGTGGCGTCATCCTCGAGGAGATCGCCATGCACGAGGACGACCCCACCGACATGGTCCACGACCAGTTCGCCCAGGTCCTTTTCGGTGACGGCCCGCTCGGTCGGCCGGTCCTCGGCACCGTGGACTCCATCGAGTCCATCGGTCGCGCGGCGATCGCCGGCTACTACAGGCGCCGCTACCGGGCCCAGGACATGGTCGTCGCGGTGGCCGGCAACGTCGACCACGCCGCCGTCGTACGGCTGGTGAAGAAGGCCTTCGCGACGGCCGGCCTCGCCGATCTGCAGGCCGCGCCGTCCGCGGCGCGCATGGGTGACCGCCGCCTCCCGGTCGCGGGGGGCGTTCGCGTCGTACGGCGCACCACCGAGCAGGCGAACGTGGTGCTCGGCACCCCCGGCGTGAGCCGGCGCGACGAGCGGCGCTTCGCGCTGGGCGTGCTGAACGCTGCGCTGGGCGGCGGCATGTCGTCGCGGCTTTTCCAGGAGGTGCGCGAGAAGCGGGGGCTGGCGTACTCGGTCTACAGCTACCACGCGCAGTACGCCGACGCCGGGCTGTTCGGCGTCTACGCGGGATGTGTCCCGCGCAAGGTCGACGACGTGCTCGCGATCTGCCGCGACGAGCTCGAGAAGGTCGCGGCCCACGGCATCACCGGTGACGAGCTCGAACGCGGCAAGGGCCAGCTGCGCGGCGCCCTGGTGCTGGGCCTCGAGGACACCGGGTCGCGCATGAGCCGCATCGGCAAGGCGGAGCTCGTCTACGGCGAGCTGCTCTCCGTCGACCAGATCATCGAGCGTATCGACAGCGTCACCCTCGACGACGTCACCGAGGTGGCGGCCGACGTGCTGCACCCCCGGCCGACGTTGGCCGTCGTCGGCCCGTTCGACGAGGACCGCGACTTCGGCGACGCGGTGGCGTAGACCATCGCGATGAGCGCACCCCGACCCAGCAGCACGAGAGTCGACGGCACCGGCCGGACGAAGGTGGCCGTGCTCGGCGCCGCCGGACGGATGGGTGCCGAGGCCTGCCGCGCCGTCGAGGAAGCGGAGGACCTGGAGCTGGTCGCCCGCATCGAGTCCAGCGACCCGCTGGACGACGTCGTCGCCGCCGGCGCACAGGTCGCCGTCGACCTCACCCGCCCCGATGTCGTGATGGACAACCTCACGTTCCTGGTCGAGCACGGCGTCCACGCCGTGGTCGGCACCAGCGGCTTCGACGAGGAGCGGCTCGCGGCCGTGCAGGGGTGGCTCGAGGCGCGCCCGCAGGTGGGGGTGCTCATCGCCCCCAACTTCGCGATCGGCGCCGTGCTGATGATGCACTTCGCCGGTCAGGCCGCCCGCTTCTTCGAGTCGGCCGAGATCATCGAGCTGCACCACCCCGGCAAGGCCGACGCGCCGAGCGGCACTGCCCGACGTACGGCAGAGCTGGTCGCCCGGGCGCGGACGGCGGCCGGGCTGGGTGAGCAGCCCGACGCGACGGCGACCACGCTCGACGGCGCCCGCGGCGCGGACGTCGCCGGCGTCCCGGTGCACGCGGTGCGGCTACGTGGCCTGGTGGCGCACCAGGAGGTGCTGCTCGGCGGCCCCGGCGAGACGCTCACGATCCGCCACGACTCGCTCGACCGCGCGTCGTTCATGCCCGGTCTGCTGCTCGGCGTGCGCGAGGTCGCGAAGCGTCCCGGCCTCACGGTCGGTCTCGAGCACCTGCTCGGCCTCGCCTGACCGCAGACGTGGCGCGACGGATCGGTGCATCGGGCCACCACTCGGTGCGCACATGACCATCAGGCGCCGACGTGACGGCCGTGCTGCCCGCGGGCATCCGCGTCGCGGACCTAGTCGTCGGTCCAGGCGTGCCAGCGGTCGATCTCTATCCACGCGTTGACGCGGCGCCGGTCGCGGGCGCCGAAAGCCCTGCCGGTGTAGTGCAGGGCGAGCCGGTCGATGCCGGCGAGCGTCTCGTCCGCGGACAGCTCGGTCACCCGACCCTGCAGGCTCACGTGGGTGTACCAGTCGTCGCCGTCGAACACGGTCAACGAGACGCGGGGATCGTCGCGCAGGTAGTCCAGCCGGCGCCGGCCCTCGTCCATGTTGACGAGCACGCGGTCGCCGTCGAGGACGTACCAGGTCGCCACGGACACCGGCTGCCCGTCGGCCCGCAGCGTGGTGATGACCGCCGGGTTGGGACGGTCGAGCATCGCGCGGAGGCGCTCGGGCAGCGGGGTGGTGGGCACTGTCCTCCTCGTCGGGTTGCCATGTCTGCCGGCCGGAGCCGGTGGCCCGGCTAGAGCAGCATCGGCCCCGTCGGTGGACCGGGTCGTCGGCCGCCGACGAGCACCCCGGTGGCGACGGCGGCTCCGACGGCGCAACCGAGCACCAGCCCCCACAGGGTCGGGCTCTCGTCACCGACCAGGGTCGAGCCCCAGGTCCCGGCTACCAGGCCGACAGCGAAGAGCACGATCGCGATGACCACCCGGTAGCGCAACGGCAGATCAAGGTTCATCGTCATCCCGTTCTCTGGACGCAGGGACATTGTGTCCTCTTGGACGTCTGAGCTGCCCGCAAGGTTGCCCGTCTCACCCGCCGTCACCGATAGCGACACCCAGTCGCAGCTGAGTGACCACCACGGTCGCGTCGCCGTGCAGGTCGAGGGTGCGCCGAGCGCCGTCGTCGGCCCACCCGGCCCGTTCGAGGAAGGCGCGCAGCACCGTGTCCGTCTCGGTCAGCCAGACGTGTGCCGTGCGGAAGCCGTCACTCCTGAGCTGGTCGACGGTGGCGTTGACCAGCCGCGAGCCGTGCCCCTCGTGTCCGCGTGCGGGCTGCACCGAGAGGGCGACGATCTCGGCGTCGGTCTCCTGGTCCAGGTCGGGGTCGCCTGCGGGGCCCACCGCCGCGAAGCCCACGACGTCGGCGTCCGCCACCGCGACGAGCAGCCGGTGTCGAGGCGTCGGAGGATCAGTGACCGCGAGCCGCCACTGCTCCACGGCAGCCGCGCCGCGCAGCTGGTCGAGCAGGGCCGCGGGCAGCGTGGCGCCGAAGGTGTCGTGCCACGCGGCCGCCTGCGCGTCGGCGACGTACGCCGCGTCACCGACCGTCGCCGCACGCACGCTCAGCTCTGCCACAGGGCGATGCTCGCAGAGGCCGCGGTCCTCAGCCGCGGGCGAGGGCCGAGCGCAGGCCGGCGGCGTCCAGTGCCACCAGGTAGGCCGGCTTGTCGCGCTCGAAGCGGCGGCCCTCCGGCAGGGGCCCCGCGTCGACCGCTTCGAAGCCGAACTCCTCGATGAGGCCGGCGACCACCTTCTTGGCGTCGACGTCGTCGCCCGCGAGGGGCAGCGCACGACGTCCGCGGGTGCTCTGCGGCTTGCCGGCCGTGGCGAGGTCGCCTGCCGTGATGTTGTTGAAGGCCTTGACGACGTGCGAGGTCGGCAGATGCGCCTGCAGCAGCCCGGCGGTGGTCGCGCTGCCGTCGTCGAGCTCGGCGACTCGCCCGTCGCGCTGCGGGTAGTAGTTGTTCGTGTCGATGACCGTCTTGCCGGCGAGCTCGTCGACCGGGACCTGGCGGTAGTTCTTCAGCGGGATGGTGACCACGACCACGTCGCCTGCCGCCGCGGCTTCGGCCGGCGTGCCGGCGCGTGCGCTGTCACCCAGCTCGCCGACCAGCCTGGTGAGGGTCTCAGGACCCCGCGAGTTGCTGATGACCACCTCGTGCCCGCTGTCGACGGCGTGTCGGGCGAGCGCGGATCCGATGTTGCCGGCGCCGATGAGTCCGATTCGCATGGCCGCGGCAACCCGGGTGCCCGACGGTGTATTCCGGCGACGCAGGGATGCTCCGCCGGACCGTCAAGCGGCTCCGATCGCGCGTGGGCCTTCGTGCCTCACCGATAGCTGGGCTGGTCTTCGCGCGGGTCGGCCGGGACCACGTCGAGGAGCGGATGGGCCGTGAGCGCTTCGATGGCCCGGGTGTCGGCTCCGATCCCGACCCAGTGCGGGTCGACGTCGTTGGCGACGCACCAGGCGTGGTCGGCCGGCCAGACGAACGCAGGAGGCGTGTCCGGCCGGGGTCGGTCCGGCCACGTCTCGGCCCGACCCCAGTCCCCAAGCTCCGAGACGTCCCCGCGGTAGAGGAAGTAGGCGCGGTTGGGTACGACGACCTTCGGCGCCCGAGGGATCGAGGACGGGGAGGACGGCGCCAGTCCCGGCCGGGCGATGCCTCCCGGCAGGTCGATCATCCGCCCGTCGACCATACCCACGTGGTCGCCGCTGTCGCTGCTCGAACCCCAGCCGTCCCACAGGCAGAAGTAGCAGTCCTCGGGTGTGCTCGTGTGACGGCTCAGCACCTGCAGCACCGCTGCGAGCCGCCCGCTCTCGGATGCGTCGTCCTCGCCGGTCTCGGCGTCGGCCTCCTGCTGTCCCGGGTACTCGGGATCGGGCAGCAGCCGCAGCCTCCCGTACGCCGGGAAGCCCGATGGCCCGAACGTGACCAGCCGATCCCACGACAGGTCGCTACCCGTGATCCAGGCTGCGGCAGACAGGTCGGAACACGGCCTGAGCGTCATGGACCAGTTGTAGCCCAAGGTCGTGCAGCAGGGCCGTCACCGCAGGCGGAGCGCTGCGACGTGCGCGACCGCACGTTCACCGCGGCTTCGCCGGCACGACAGGCGGCAGATCTTCCCAAGAGCCCCGGCATGCGCTCAGATGAGGCGTTCCACCGAGCAGGGGAGTGCGATGAGCAGGCGGCTGAAGCAGGCGGGTGCGCTGGCGCTGGCAGGGGCGCTGGTGGTCGGCGCCGCGATGGGCGCGGTGGCTGCGCCGGCGGCAGCCGACGGGTCGCAGCACCGTTCGGACGGCCGGTCGCACCACCGCGGGGCGACCGTGCGGTTCGCGACATTCAACGCGTCGCTCAACCGGCTGACGGAGGGTCAGCTGGTGCGTGACCTGTCCACGCCCGCCGACCAGCAGGCCGCCACGGTCGCCGAGATCGTGCAGCGGGTCCGCCCCGACGTCCTGCTGCTCAACGAGTTCGACTTCGACCCCAGCCACGCGGCGCTGCGGCTGTTCCAGGACAACTACCTGTCGGTGCCGCACGGCGATGCCGCGCGCGGCACGACGATGCCGATCAGCTACCGCTACCGTTTCACCGCGCCGGTCAACACCGGCGTTGCCTCGGGCTTCGACCTGAACAACAACGGTGTCGCGGTCACCGACCCGGCACAGCCCGGGTACGGCGACGACGCGCTGGGCTTCGGGGCCTACCCGGGCCAGTTCGGCCTCGCGGTCTACTCGCGCTACCCGATCGACCGCCGGCACATCCGCACGTTCCAGAGGTTCCTCTGGAAGGACATGCCGGGCGCCCGGTTGCCCGACGACCCAGCTACCGCGGCGCCGGCGGACTGGTACAGCCCGGCCGAGCTGGCGGTCTTCCGGCTCTCCTCCAAGAGTCACTGGGACCTTCCGCTCAGGCTCCCGGGTGAAACCGTGCACGTGCTCGTCAGCCACCCGACACCACCGGTGTTCGACGGGCCGGAGGACCGCAACGGGCTGCGCAACTTCGACGAGATCCGACTGTGGAGCGATTATGTGACTCCCGGCGCCGCCCGCTATCTGTACGACGACCGTGGCCGGCGCGGTGGCCTGCCCCGCCACGCACATTTCGTCATCGCCGGCGACGAGAACTCCGACCCGCTGGACGGCGACAGCGTCCCCGGCGCGACCCAGCAGCTGCTGGACAACCCCCGCGTCGCCAGCACGCCGATGCCGTCCAGTGCCGGCGCGGTGGAGGCGGCGGCGCTGCAGGGCGGGGCCAACGCCCGGCACCGCTCTGACCCGCAGTTCGACACCGCCGACTTCGGCGACACCGCACCGGGCAACCTGCATGCCGACTACGTGCTCCCGGACGCCGGGCTGCCCATCCTGCGCTCCGCAGTGTTCTGGCCGACGACGACCGACCCGCTGTACCCCCTCACCGGGAAGTTCGGCGACAACCCGCCGTCGGTCGGCAACGGGTTCCCCAGCTCCGACCATCGGCTGGTGTGGGTCGACGTCTCCCTGAAGGATCGGCACGACGGCGACGACGAACACGGCCGGCGAGGGGCTGGGACGCGCTCGCGGTGACCACCTAGCCATACGATTGCCGGGTGAACAGCCCGGACACGCAGTACGAGGACCTGCTGCGCCGGGTGCTCTCCGAGGGCACCCGCAAGGCCGACCGGACCGGGACCGGGACGGCCAGCCTGTTCGCCCAGCAGCTGCGCTACGACCTCGGCCGCGGATTCCCGCTGATCACGACCAAGCGGGTGCACTTCCGGTCCGTGGCCTACGAGCTGCTGTGGTTCCTGCGCGGTGACCGCAACGTCGGCTGGCTGCGCGACCACGGCGTCACCATCTGGGACGAGTGGGCCGCCCCCGACGGTGACCTGGGGCCCGTCTACGGCGTGCAGTGGCGCTCCTGGCCCACCCCGGGGGGCGGCCACGTCGACCAGATCAGCCAGGTCCTCGAGACGCTGCGGGCCGACCCCGACTCCCGCCGCATGGTGGTGTCGGCCTGGAACGTCGGGGAGATCCCGCAGATGGCGCTGCCGCCCTGCCACACCATGTTCCAGTTCTACGTCGCCGAGGGCCGGCTGTCGTGCCACCTGTACCAGCGCAGCGCCGATCTCTTCCTCGGCGTGCCGTTCAACATCGCGAGCTACGCGCTGCTCACCCAGATGGTCGCAGAGCAGGTAGGCCTCGACGTCGGCGAGTTCGTGTGGACCGGCGGTGACTGCCACATCTACGACAACCACGTCGACCAGGTGGGCGAGCAGCTCTCGCGCGAGGCCTACCGGTTCCCGCGGCTGCGCCTGCAGCGCGTCGCATCGCTGTTCGACTACACGTTCGAGGACATGGAGCTGGTCGACTACCGCCACCATCCGGCGCTGAAGGCGCCGGTCGCGGTGTGACCGTCGCGCTGATCTGGGCCCAGGCGGCCAACGGGGTCATCGGTGACCGGGGGGCGCTGCCCTGGCACCTGCCGGAGGACCTGGCCCGGTTCCGGGAGCTGACCACCGGCAGCACGGTCGTGATGGGGCGCGCGACATGGGAGTCGTTGCCCGACCGGGTGCGACCGCTGCCCGGGCGCGACAACGTGGTGCTCAGCCGTCGACCGGGCTACGCCGCACGGGGTGCGCGCGTGGCGGTGTCGCTTGCCGAGGCGCTCGCCGGCGCCGAGGGCGACGTGTGGGTGATCGGTGGGGCCTCGGTGTACGACGCCGCGTTGCCCCACGCGCAGCGGGTCGAGGTGACCCAGCTGCAGGACTCGTTCGCCGGCGACGTCCGGGCGCCCGAGCTGGGGCCCGAGTGGCGGGAGCGCGCCAGGCGTCCGGAGACCGGCTGGTGCCGGTCACGCACCGGGCTCGGCTACCGGATCCTCAGCTACGCCCGGTCACCGGGCTGAGGAAACCCGGGCGTCCGCGACGAGGCGCTCGGCGCCCCTCGGGCCGGGCCCGACGAGTAGCGTGGCCCCATGGCTTCTCGCTCGTCAGACGACCTGGCCCGCCGCTCCTTCGGTCGGGTGCTCACCGCCATGGTGACCCCGTTCAGCGCCGAGGGCGAGCTGGACATCGACAGCGCTCAACGGCTGGCGACCCACCTGGTCGACAGAGGCAACGACGGCCTGGTCATCAGCGGCACGACCGGTGAGTCGCCGACGACGTCGGACTCCGAGAAGGAGAGGCTGCTGCGCGCGGTCGTCGATGCGGTCGGTGACCGGGCGCGTGTCGTGGCCGGGGTCGGCACCAACGACACCAGCCACACGATCGAGCTGGCCCGCGCCGCGGAGAAGGCGGGCGCCCACGGCCTGCTCGTCGTCACGCCCTACTACAACAAGCCTCCCCAGACCGCGCTCGTGCGGCACTTCGAGATGGCCGCGGACGCCACCGGCCTGCCGGTGATGCTCTACGACATCCCCGGTCGCACGGGCACCCCGATCGAGTTCGACTCCCTGATGCGCCTGGCGGCCCACGACCGCGTCGTCGCCGTCAAGGACGCCAAGGGTGACGTCTTCGAGGGCTCCCGGGTGATCCACGAGACCGGGCTGGCCTACTACTCCGGCGACGACGCACTGAACCTCGCCTGGCTGACCCACGGCGCGGTGGGCGTCGTCAGTGTCGTCGGCCACGTCGCCGCCCGCGAGTACGCCGACATGGTGGTCGCCGTCGAGCAGGGCGACCTCGCGACCGCCCTGCGCCTGCACCGGCGGCTGCTGGCCGTCGTACGCGCCGTCATGACTCGCAGCTCGCAGGGGGCCATCACCGCCAAGGCAGCCCTGCACGCCCTGGGGATCATCGGCTCGCGCACCGTGCGGCCGCCGCTGTTCGAGGCGACGGAGGCGGAGGTCGACGCCCTGCAGCGAGTGGTCGAGGCGAGCGGGATCGGCTCGTGAGCCACCCGCACCCCGAGCTCGCGGCGCCGCCCGAGCTGCCGGAGGGCGGGCTGCGCGTGGTCGCCCTCGGCGGCCTCGGCGAGGTCGGCCGCAACATGACCGTCTTCGAGCACGCCGGGCGGCGCCTGATCGTCGACTGCGGCGTGCTGTTCCCCGAGGATTTCCAACCCGGGGTCGACCTGATCCTGCCGGACTTCGAGTACATCCGGGACCGCCTGGACCTGGTCGACGGCATCGTGCTCACCCATGGGCACGAGGACCACATCGGCGCGGTGCCCTACCTGCTGCGCGAGAAGCCGGACATCCCCCTGATCGGCTCCCGGCTGACGCTGGCCATGATCGAGGCGAAGCTCCAGGAGCACCGCATCACGCCGTACACGTTGGAGGTGAAGGAGGGGCAGCGCGAGCGGATCGGCCCCTTCGACTGCGAGTTCATGGCGGTCAACCACTCGATCCCCGACGCCCTCGCCGTCGCGATCCGCACCGGCGCCGGACTGGTCGTCCACACCGGCGACTTCAAGATGGACCAGCTGCCGCTGGACGGTCGGCTCACCGACCTGCGGGCCTTCGCCCGGCTGGCCGACGAGGGTGTCGACCTGCTGCTGTCCGACTCGACCAACGCCGAGGTGCCCGGCTTCACGACTCCGGAGCGCGACATCGCACCCGTGCTCGACAAGGTCTTCCACGCCGCGCAGCGGCGGGTCGTCGTCGCCTGCTTCGCCAGCCACGTGCACCGGGTGCAGCAGATCCTCGACACCGCGGCGCGGCACGGGCGCAAGGTCGCGTTCGTCGGCCGGTCTATGGTGCGCAACATGGGCGTCGCCCGGGACCTGGGCTACCTCAAGGTCCCCGGTGGCCTGCTCGTCGACATCAAGCAGCTCGACGACCTGCCCGAGGACAAGATCGTCCTCATCTGCACCGGATCGCAGGGCGAGCCCATGTCGGCCCTGTCCCGCATCGCCAACCGCGACCACTTCATCCGCATCGGCGAGGGCGACACCGTCATCCTGGCCTCGTCGCTGATACCCGGCAACGAGAACTCCGTCTACCGCGTCATCAACGGCCTGACCCGGTGGGGAGCGACGATCGTGCACAAGGGCAACGCCCTGGTGCACGTGTCCGGTCACGCGTCAGCGGGAGAGCTGCTCTACCTCTACAACGTGGTCCGGCCCAGCAACGTCATGCCGGTCCACGGCGAGTGGCGGCATCTGCGGGCCAACGCCGAGCTCGCCGTGCTGACCGGGGTCGCGCGCGACCGGACCGTGGTGGCCGAGGACGGCGTCGTCGTCGATCTCGTCGACGGACGAGCGAGCATCGTCGGGAAGGTGCCCTGCGGCTACGTGTACGTGGACGGGTCCAGCGTCGGTGACGTCACCGACGCATCGCTGAAGGACCGCCGCATCCTGCGCGACGAAGGGTTCATCTCGATCGTCGTGGTCGTGGACTCGGTGACCGGCAAGGTCTCCGGCGGCCCCGAGATCCATGCCCGTGGTTTCGCCGAGGACGACTCGTTGTTCGGTGAGCTGCGCCTGCTGGTGGAGCAGGCCCTGGAGCAGGCGGCGGCCGAGGGGATCGGCGACACCCACCAGCTGCAGCAGATCGTGCGCCGCACGGCCGGCAAGTGGGTGAGCGACCGCTACCGGCGCCGCCCGATGATCATCCCGCTGGTGGTGGAGGTCTGAGCACGGCGCACGGCCGGCGACACGCGGTGAAACGGCTGTGACCAGTGGTACCAGGGTGACTGACGGGTAGCCTGCCGGCATGGCCACCCGTACGCCGACTCGTCCGCGCGCCGCCGCCGGCAGCGGGCGCAGGCCCGCCGCGCGCTCCACCGGTCGGGGCAGCGGACGGACGAGCACCTCCCGCCGCCCGGCGGCCCGGCGCCGCGGCTCCACCGGCAGCGTCGGCGGCGCCGTCCTGGGCGGTCTGGGGCGGGCGCTGCGCGGCGTCTGGCTCGGCGCCGCCCACCTGGTCGGCTGGCTGGTGCGGCGCGTCGGCAGCAGCGCGCGGGAGCTGGACCCCGCCCACCGTCGCGACGGCATCGGGCTGACCCTGCTGGGCCTGGCGACGGTCGTCGCCGCGGTGGAGTGGTGGGGCCTGCGAGGTGGGATCGGCGTCGCGGTGCACGCTGCGACCGCCGGGACGTTCGGGCGCGTCGGCCTGGCCCTCCCGCTGCTGCTGCTCGCCCTGGGCATCCGCCTGCTGCGTCATCCCGAGGACGCGCAGGCCAGCGGCCGCGTCGGCATCGGTCTCGGCGCGATCGTCCTCGCGGCGACCGGCCTGGTGCACATCGCGCAGGGCCTGCCGGCCCCGCCCGACGGGCAGGGCTCGATGCGCGACGCCGGCGGCTACGTCGGCTTCCTTGTCTCCTCGCCGGTCGTCGCGGCCGTCACCTCGTGGGTCGCGGTGCCGTTGCTGGTGCTGCTGCTCGCGTTCGGTCTGCTGGTCGTGACGGCGACACCGTTGCACGCCGTTCCTGACCGCGCGAAGGCCACGCTGGCGCGGCTGTTGCACCGCAAGGCGGCACGCGCTGATGACGATCCCGCGGTCCCGGAGCCGCTCAAGCGGCACCGGCCTCGCCGCCGCGTGGGTGCGCTGGGCGACCCGGAGGCCGACGGCGACAAGCCCTATGACAATCCCGTCCTCCCTGGCGACGCGCCGGACCCGCCCAGCGCCGCGGCGCCGACCGAGGACAAGCCCGCTCCCGTGCACTCGCCGATGCCGCAGCGCGTCGAGCAGCTGCTGCTCTCGGGCGACGTGACCTACACGCTGCCGCCTGCCGACATGCTGCGCGAGGGCTCACCCCACAAGGCGCGGTCCAAGGCCAGCGACGCGGTCGTGGAGTCGCTCACCCACGTGCTGGAGCAGTTCGAGATCGACGCGCAGGTCACCGGCTACACGCGCGGCCCGACGGTGACCAGGTACGAGGTCGAGCTCGGCCAGGCCGTCAAGGTGGAGCGCGTCACCGCGCTGTCGAAGAACATCTCCTACGCCGTCGCCAGCGCCGACGTGCGCATCCTCTCGCCGATCCCCGGCAAGTCGGCGATCGGCATCGAGATCCCCAACGTCGACAAGGAGGTCGTGAGCCTCGGTGACGTCCTGCGGTCGGGCAACGCCCGGGCCGACCACCATCCGATGGTCGTCGGTCTCGGCAAGGACGTGGAAGGCGGCTTCGTCGTCGCGAACCTGGCGAAGACCCCCCACCTGCTCGTCGCCGGCGCGACCGGTTCGGGCAAGTCCAGCTTCGTGAACTCGATGATCACCTCGATCCTGCTGCGGTCGACGCCCGACGAGGTGCGGATGGTCCTCGTCGACCCCAAGCGGGTGGAGCTGACGGCCTACGAAGGCGTGCCCCACCTCATCACGCCGATCATCACCAACCCGAAGAAGGCGGCCGAGGCGCTGCAGTGGGTCGTGCGGGAGATGGACCTGCGCTACGACGACCTCGCGGCGTTCGGCTACCGCCACGTCGACGACTTCAACAAGGCGATCCGCTCCGGCAAGCTGACGCCGCCCCCCGGCAGCGAGCGGGTGCTGACGCCGTACCCCTATCTGCTGGTCGTGGTCGACGAGCTCGCCGACCGGATGATGGTGGCGCCGCGGGACGTCGAGGACTCCATCGTGCGCATCACCCAGCTGGCCCGCGCCGCCGGCATCCACCTGGTGCTCGCGACCCAGCGGCCGTCGGTCGACGTGGTCACCGGTCTGATCAAGGCCAACGTGCCGTCGCGGCTGGCCTTCGCGACCTCCAGCCTGGCCGACAGCCGGGTCATCCTCGACCAGCCGGGGGCCGAGAAGCTCGTCGGCCAGGGCGACGCACTGTTCCTGCCCATGGGCGCCAGCAAGGCCATGCGGATGCAGGGCGCGTGGGTCACGGAGCCCGAGATCGTGCAGGTGGTGCGGCACTGCAAGGCGCAGCTCGAGCCGAGCTACCGCGACGACGTCACGCTCGCCGCGACCTCCCGGCGCGAGATCGACGAGGACATCGGTGACGACCTCGACCTGCTCTGCCAGGCCGTCGAGCTCGTCGTGACCACGCAGTTCGGCTCGACCTCCATGCTGCAGCGCAAGCTGCGGGTGGGTTTCACCAAGGCCGGGCGGCTGATGGACCTGATGGAAAGTCGCGGCATCGTCGGGCCCAGCGAGGGTTCGAAGGCGCGCGACGTGCTCGTCAAGCCGGACGAGCTCGACGCGGTGCTGATCACCGTCCGAGGCGGGTGAACCATCGCGGGCCGGCATGAGGTGAAGCCGGTCACAGTGCCCTGCGAGGTGGGCCCGGGGGCTCCCGTCGGCGCTGGTCGTCTCCCGTCGCCGGCCTTAGACTCAAGGTTCCGCCGGTTGTTGACGAGGGCCTCCTCGCGCGTCGTGACGATGCGCCGGGCAGGGGCTCACGGGAAGGATTGCACGTGTCCATCGGCCAGTCGCTGACCGCCGCACGTGAGCGCGCGGGGCTGACCGTCGAACAGGTCTCCGACGCCACCCGGATCCGCCGCACGCTGGTCTACGCCATCGAGATGGACGACTTCTCGCGCCTGGGCGGTGACTTCTACACCCGCGGACACATCCGCACCATCGCCGTGACGGTCGGTGCCGACCCCGACGCGCTCCTCGCCGAGTACGACGCCGAGCACGACCGGGTCAGCGCGCCGCGGGCCACCGAGGTCTTCGAGTCGGAGACCGCGGCGCGACCCGAGCGCCGCGGGCCCAACTGGAGCGCCGCGATGGCCGCCGCGCTCGTCCTCGTGGTGATCTACGGCGTCATCCAGGTGATCAGTGACGACGGTGGCGGCAGCGACGCACGAGCCGTCCGGTCGGACGGGGCATCGACCCTGCCGCGTTCCGCCCCGGCCTCGCCCTCGGTCGTGCCCAGCGGCGGTCCCAGCGCGGTCGCGCAGGCTCCGCGCGACCGGGTGACCGTGGTGCTCAAGGCGCACGACCGCAGCTGGGTGCAGGTGAGCACGGCGTCCGGGCAGGAGCTGTACCAGGGCCTGGTGCAGGGCGGGCAGGCCAGGACGTTCACCGACAGGAACCGGCTCAAGCTGGTCGTGGGCGACGCCGGAGCCGTGACGCTCACCGTCAACGGCACCGCGGTCGGTGCACCGGGACGACCGGGACAGGTGGTCCGGGTGCAGTTCTCTGCGCAGGACCCGGTCGGCGGCTGACGCGGGGGCCGAGCCGTCCCGGGTCCGGCCCGCTCGCCACTAAACTCGCAGGCATGCCCTCCTCCGCTCCTGGCCGGCGCGTCGCGCTGGTCACCCTCGGCTGCGCCCGCAACGAGGTCGACTCCGAGGAGCTGGCCGGCCGGCTGGCCGCGGACGGCTGGGAGCTGGTGGCGGCCGCGGAGGACGCCGACGTCGCCCTGGTCAACACCTGCGGCTTCGTGGAGGCGGCCAAGAAGGACTCGATCGACACGGTGCTGGAGGCCGCCCAGCTCAAGCAGGGCGGCCGCACGCAGGCGGTCGTCGCGGTCGGCTGCCTCGCCGAGCGTTACGGCGCCGAGCTGGCGGAGGCGCTGCCCGAGGCCGACGCGGTGCTGGGCTTCGACGACTACTCCGACATCTCCGAGCGGCTGCGGACCATCGTCGAGGGCGGCTCGCACGTGGCCCACACCCCGCGCGACCGGCGGCGGCTGCTGCCGCTGGCGCCCAGCGACCGGCCTGCGGCCGCGGCGGCGCACGTCCCCGGTCACCTCGCCGTACCCGACCTGCCCGACGGCGTCGGGCCGGCCTCCGGCCCGCTGCGGCTGCGGCTGTCCGACGGTCCGGTCGCCGCGCTCAAGCTCGCCTCGGGCTGCGACCGGCGTTGCACCTTCTGCGCGATCCCGTCCTTCCGTGGCGCGTTCGTGTCGCGGCGACCCGCCGACGTACGTGCCGAGGCACGGTGGCTGGCCGAGCAGGGCGCCCGCGAGCTCGTGCTCGTGAGCGAGAACTCGACGTCCTACGGCAAGGACCTCGGCGACCTGCGGCTGCTCGAGACGCTGCTGCCCGAGCTGGCAGCGCTCGAGCGGGTCGACCGGGTGCGGGTCAGCTACCTGCAGCCGGCCGAGATGCGCCAAACCCTGATCGACGTCATGACCTCGACGGAGGGCGTCGTGCCCTACTTCGACCTCTCGTTCCAGCACAGCAGCGCCGCCGTGCTCCGCCGGATGCGCCGCTTCGGCGACACCGATCGGTTCCTCGAGCTGGTGCAACGGGTCCGCGACGCCGCCCCGGCCGCGGGCATCCGGTCGAACGTGATCGTCGGCTTCCCGGGCGAGACCGACGAGGACCTGGCCGAGCTCGAGCGCTTCCTGATGGCGGCGCGGCTGGACGCGGTCGGCGTCTTCGGCTACTCCGACGAGGACGGCACCGAGGCCGCCGCCCTCGACGGCAAGCTGGACCAGGAGGAGGTGCGCCGCCGCGTCGAGCAGGTCAGCCGCCTCGCCGAGGAGCTGGTCGGCCAGCGGGCCGAGGACCGCCTCGGTGAGACGGTCACCGTGCTGCTGGAGCAGGTCTCGGCCGACGGCCGCCGGGCCGAGGGTCGGGCCGCCCACCAGGCCCCCGAGGTGGACGGCAGCACGACCCTGCGGGGGGCCGACCTCCTCGTCGGGTCGTTCGTGACGGCCACCGTCATCGCCACCGACGGGGCCGACCTGGTCGCCGAGGCGAACGCCTCAGGAGTCGGGGCCGTGGCGTGACCACAGCATGAGCCGGCCGCTGCGCCCGGCGGGAGACGTCACCCGGCACCCGGTCAGCGCCTGGAACGTCGCCAACGCCCTCACCGTCCTGCGCCTGGTGCTCGTGCCTGTCTTCCTGGTGCTGCTCTTCCATGACGGCGGGGAGGCCGCGGCGGGGCGCGTGGCGGCCTTCGCCACCTTCGCCGTGGCCTCGGTGACCGACCGGATCGACGGGCAGCTGGCACGCAGTCGCGGGCTGGTGACCGACTTCGGCACGATCGCCGACCCGATCGCCGACAAGGCGCTGATCGGGGGCGCCCTGGTGGGCCTCTCGGTGCTGGGCGAGCTGGCCTGGTGGGTCACCGTCGTCGTGCTGGTGCGCGAGATCGCGGTGACCCTGTTGCGGTTCTTCGTCATCCGGCACGGCGTCATGCCGGCCAGCCGCGGCGGGAAGCTCAAGACGCTGCTGCAGGCGGTGGCTATCGGGTTGCTGGTGCTGCCGCTCACCGGGTGGCTGCACGACCTGGCGCTGCTCGTGATGTACCTCGCCGTGGTCGTGACCGTCTTCACGGGCGTGGACTACGTCGCCCGCGCGCTGCGGCTGCGACGTACCAGTGAGCGGGCCGAGGCCAAGCGGGCCCGCCGCGCCCGGCAGCCATGACCGCCGAGGCGCTGGGCGCCCTGGCGGCGGAGGCGCACCGCCTGCTGCGCCTACGCCGCGCGACGCTGGCCACCGCGGAGTCGCTGACCGGCGGCCTGGTCGCCGCCGCGCTCACCGACGTGGCCGGCTCCTCCGCCACGTTCCGCGGCGGCGTGGTCGCCTACGCGACCGATCTCAAGGCGGACCTGCTGGGGGTGGACGTCCCGCTGCTGCGCCGGGTCGGTGCCGTGCACCCCGAGGTCGCAGCCACCATGGCCCGCGGTGCCCGTGACCGGCTTCAGGCGACGTACGGCCTGGCGACCACCGGCGTGGCGGGCCCCGACGGACAGGACGGTCGGCCGCCGGGCGAGGTGCACCTGGCCCTCGCCGGCCCGGGTGCCGGACGGTTCGGCGTGGCCGTCGAGTCGCTGCAGCTGCCCGGCGACCGGGCCGCGGTGCGGGCCGCCGCGGTCCACCGGGCGGTGGCGCTCGTGGTCGACACACTGGGGAACAGCCACCTATGATTACACCGTTACATAGACAGTCCGCCGATCCCGGCGCGTCAGCCGGCCGGCCCCGCTACGGTGAGCGTGATGGCACGGTCCGTACACAGGAGAGAGAGGAGCACCCCATGATCCTGCTCCGCCGACTGTTGGGCGACGTGCTGCGCGAGCGGCGCCGCGACCAGGGGCGCACGCTGCGCGAGGTCTCCTCCGCCGCGCGGGTCTCGCTGGGCTACCTCTCCGAGGTCGAACGCGGCCAGAAGGAAGCCTCCTCCGAGCTGTTGGGCTCGATCTGCGAGGCACTGGACGTGCCGCTCTCCGAGGTGCTGCGCGAGGTGAGCGACAACCTCGCCCTCGCCGAGTCGGTTGCCGAGCCCGCGGTCCTGGGGCACGGCGCGGTGCCGATCGTGGCGCCGGCGCCGACCGGCACGCTGCATGTCACCAATGTCGCTGCCTGAGCCTCGGCTCTGAGTCCCGGCCCGGCGCCGGGGCCGTGCGCGCGCGCATGACTGCACATTGTTCTGGGTAACGTTCTCCCGACCGCCCGTCCACCCCATCACCAACGGGGGTGTGGACGGGCGTTCGTTGGTGCGGACAAGGCCACACGTGTGGCGTGCCCGCGCTCGGCTCAAGTCTGCCGCGCACGGCCCCGATGCAGCAGAGGTTGTCGATCTTTGCTCTGCGGGGGACACATGACGGGCTTTTCCAACCCAGGTGCTGGTTACTATCCCGACCCGGCCGGCTCCGGCGCCTTGCGCTGGTGGGACGGTCACCGCTGGACCGAGCAGCTGGTGACGCCGCAGGCTCGGGCCGAGGCCGTCCCGACCGGGCCGGTCACGGCGGTGCCCCGGCCCGCTGGGTCGGCGCCCGGCGTGCCCCCGGCCGCGTCGTCGCCCGGTGTCTCGATCCTCGCGGCTGACGTCGCCGGCGCGAGGCGGGGGTCCTCGCTGCGCGCGGTGGCCGTCGCCGGACTCTGTCTGGCCCTGCTCGCCTCGGCCGTGGTGGGTTGGCGGGTGCTCTCGCCGAGCCTCGCCACGAGCGTCGTGACGCAGGGCGGGAGCGCGAGACCCGCCCCGGCAGCCGCCGCCAAGGCCCCGGTCGTACCGACCGGGTCGCCGGCGCGCCCTGCCGGCTCCGCCGTGCATGGCCCCAGGGGCACCGTGGTGGTGACCCCCGCCGAGGCGAAGCAGGTGCTGGCCCGTTTCTGGCCGGAGCACGAGCGCGCGGTTGTCGCCCGCGACGTGGCCGGGCTGCGGCGGATCGAGACGGGCGCGGCGGCCGTGTACGAGCCGGGGGCGCTGGCCTGCGGCTGCCTGACCGTGGCACGTCCGCGCCCGCTGGTGGACACGAGCTTCTTCGTCCCGCGCCAGACCCGTTACCCGGCTCACTTCGTGGTCGAGGCGGAGCACGAGATGCCCGGCGGTTGGTGGGCCGAGGTCCTGGTGTTCACCAAGTCGGGTCCGCACGCGGCCTGGGCGGTCTCGCTGAACAGCGGGTTCGGCCGCGTGCAGGCAGCACCGCTGCGGCTCGGTGCGGCGGTCGTCGACCGGCAGGGCTACGCGCTGGCCCCCTCGCCGCGCCAACATCAGCGAGCGAGACTCCTCGCGCGCCGGCTGGCAGCCCTGTGGCAGCAGGCCAAGGAGATCGGCCGGGTCCCGGCTCAGGACACCTTTGCCACCAACGGCCAGACCGGTGCCCGGCTCGCTCGGATCGCCGCCTACCGCCAGGACGAGCCGCAGTCCAACGGGATACCTGGCCATGCCCGGTTCTACGTCGATCCCCGTGACCCGCTCGTCGAGGTCGACGACGGCGGTTTCGACCTGGCCTGCCAGCCGGTCAGGGAGACGATGGCCTACCGGGCGGGCCGGCTCACCGCCATCTACCAGGACCCGGCCCGGTCGAACTGGGGGTCGCTGCTGGCGCCCGGCCGGTACGAGAGGCTGACCAACCATGGTGCGTGGCAGACCTGTTTCCTGGTCAGCCCCGACCAGAACGCCCCCGTCGCCGTCCTCGACCAGGACGTGGACGGTGGCGTGATCACCGCGAAACGGCAGCCGGCCTCGTCTAGCGCTGGCAGGTCGGGCACCAGTAGGTGAGCCGGGCACGTGGCGCTGCGCCCTGCTCGGCGCTCATGATCGGCGTCCGGCAGCGCCGGCACGGTCGTCCGGTTCGCTCGAACACCCAGTGCTGCCGCCCCCTGCGGCTGTCGCCGGTCGTCACCTGGGCGTAGGTGCCCTGGTTGGCCCGTAGCAGCCGCGCCGCGACCTCGACGACCCGCTCGAGGTCCGCGACGTCGCCGACCGGGGTCCAGGGCGAGCAGCCGGCGAGGAAACAGGCCTCGACCTTGTACACGTTGCCGATGCCGGCGAGGTTCCGCTGGTCCAGCAACGCCTCGCCCAGCTCGCGCGCCGGCGCAGCGCGCAGCCGGCGTACGGCCTCGTCCTGGTCCCAGTCGGGTCCGAGGATGTCCGGCCCCAGGTGCCCGACCGCGCGGTCCTCGTCGCCGCGGCGCAGCAGCTGCAGGACCGGAAGCCGGAAGCCGACCGCCCGCCAATCCGCCGTCTCGAGCACCACGCGCACCTGCCACTGCGGTCCGCCGTGCCAGCGCGCGCCCGGCCGGTACAGGTGCCAGGCGCCGTCCATCCGTAGGTGGCTGTGCAGGGTCAGGTCGTCGTCCAGGCGGATCAGCAGGTGCTTGCCGCGGCTGACCACCTCGCTCACCGTGCGGCCGGCAAGATCGGTGGTGGCCAGCTGCGGGACCCGGAAGTCGCAGCGGGTCAGCACGGCGCCGGCCAGCGCGTCGTGCAGCCGTCGCGCGGCCAGCCACACGATGTCACCCTCGGGCACAGTGACCATCGTCTCCGCCGGTCGGGGAATGATGCAGGCGGGGTGTGGCGCTACCCGGAGGTGTTCTCGCTCGTGTCTCGATCACCCGGCCCGGCGCCGGAGGCGTCCGGCCCCTCCGGTCACGAGCCGGTGACCGTCACGGTGGCACGCCGCGTCGCGCCCGGGCGTGAGGGCCAGTTCCAGGACTGGTACGACGGCATCATCGCGGCGGCCGGCCGCTACCCGGGCTTTCTGGGATCCGGCATCCTGCGCCCCAAGGAGGCGCAGGGCGGCGAGGCGGGTGACTGGCACGTCGTCTACCGCTTCGCCGACTCCGATCTGCTGCGCCGGTGGGAGGAGTCCCAGGAGCGCGCCGACTGGCTCTGCGCAGCCGACGAGTTCGTGAAGGAGACCGGCGTCAGCCGGGTGTCCGGGCTGGAGACGTGGTTCGCGATGCCGGGGCGGACCGCCCCTGCTCCTCCGAAGTGGAAGATGTTCCTCGTGACCGTGACGGCGATCGTGCCGTTGGTGCTGGCGATGAACATCTTCGTGCTGCCGCACCTCGCCGGCTGGCCGCTGGTCGGTCGCACGCTCGTCTTCTCCGGCATCCTGACCGGCCTGATGACGTGGGTCGTCATGCCGCGCATGACGCGGCTGTTCCGGCGCTTCCTCTACGGCAGCGCCCGTCGTCGGCAGCCCTAGCGGTACGGCGGTGTCCACGGCCTGCCCGACCGCACCGAGGCGCTGCGACACCGGCGGCGGCCGGTGACCGTCGTACGCCCCGCCCGTCTGGACGACCTGCCCGCGCTGACGGCCATCTACAACCACTACGTGCGCACCAGCGCGGCCACCTTCGATGTGCAGGAGTTCACCGTCGAGCGACGGCGGTGGTGGTTCGACGACCATGCCGACATCGGTCCGCACCGGCTGGTGGTCGCGGTGGACGACGCGGACATGGTGCTCGGCTACGCCACGAGCAGCCTGTTCCGCAGCAAGCCGGCGTACGTCACGTCGGTCGAGACCAGCGTCTACTGCCATCCGGAGGCGACCGGACGCGGGCTGGGAACCCTGCTCTACCGACGACTCTTCGAGGAGCTGACGGGCGCAGACCTGCATCGCGCCTACGCCGGTGTCGCGCTGCCCAACGACGCGTCGGAGGCCTTGCACCGACGGGTCGGCTTCCACGAGGTCGGGACCTACGCCGAGGTCGGGCGCAAGTTCGGTCGCTACTGGGACGTCCGGTGGTTCGAGCGGGCGTTGCCCTGACGGGGTCCTCCCGGGCCGTGCGTCGCGCGTTTTTCGCTCGACATCGCCGCCGCCGTAGGACAACGTCGGTGGTCAGCCGGTGCGCGCTGAGCGCCTCGGCACCCGAAGCCCTCGCGCAGGATCCCGAGTAGAGTCCGTCGCCGTCAACGGGGGAGATGAGTATCAATGACCGTCATCGAGGTGACCGACCTGCAGCGCCGGTACCGCTCGCGGTCCGGCGTCTTCAAGCGCACCACCCGGGTCGTCGAAGCCGTCCGGGGCATCGACTTTGCGGTCGAGCGGGGGGAGCTCTTCGGGCTGCTCGGCCCCAACGGTGCCGGCAAGACGACCACCATCAAGATGCTGATCACCCTGCTGCTGCCCAGCGGCGGTGCCGCGCGGGTGCTCGGCTATGACGTGGTCGAGGATGCCCGGGAGGTGCGCCGCAGGGTCGGCTACGTGTTCGGCGGTGACCGCGGGCTCTACGAGAGGCTCTGCGCGCTGGACAACCTCCGCTACTTCGCCGAGCTGTACGCCGTCGCGCCGCGCGAGCAGGCGGCGCGCATCGGCGAGCTGCTCGAGCTCGTGGGCCTGAAGGGGCACGAGCACGAACGCGTCGAGGGCTATTCGCGCGGCATGCGTCAGCGCCTGCACATCGCGCGTGGGCTGCTGCACCGCCCCGAGGTGCTCTTCCTCGACGAGCCCTCCATCGGCATCGACCCGGTCGGCGCACGAGAGCTGCGGGCCACCGTCGCCGCACTGGTCGAGGGCGGCACCACGGTGCTGCTCACGACGCACTACATGTTCGAGGCCGACGAGCTGTGCGACCGCATCGCGGTCATCGCCGACGGCCGGATCGTGGCCGAGGGAACGCCGGACGAGCTCAAGGCCGGCTCGTCGGCCGGCCAGGTGGTCGAGGTGGAGGTCTACGGCTCCGCGGAGTTCGCGCTGGACGGGTTGCGTGCGCTGCGGGGCGTCACCTCGGTGATCGTCGAGGTGCGCGACCAGGCACAGGTGGTGGTCGTGCGCTCGGGCGGCGTCGGTGACCTCACCCAGCACGTGCTCGACGCGCTGGAGGGCGTGAACCGCGGCAAGGTGACCGCCCGGCAGCCCACCCTGGAGGACGCCTACGTCGAGCTGGTGGCGGGCGCGTGAGCGTCGCGCGCCTGCTGGTGGTCGGCACCTGGTTGCAGCTGAAGATGCGCGCCCGTTCGGCGTTCGACGGCGTGCTCGCACTCGTCTACCCGCTGTTCTTCGCGACGACCGTCTTCCTGATGTTCCGCCAGGGTGGTGAGTCCGGGGCGCTCGTCGGTGCTGCAGTCGGCGCGAGCGTCATGGGCGTCTGGTCGGCGGTCAGCACCACCGCGAGCACCTCGCTGCAGTCGGAGCGGCGGCAGGGCACGCTCGAGCTCCTCGTCGCGAGCCCGACCCACTTCCCGCTGATCGTGGTCCCGATCACCCTGTCGATGGCGATCATCGGGCTGTGGAGCCTGGTCACTACCTTGCTGTGGGGCCGACTGGTGTTCGGCATCGATGTCCGTATCGACGACCCCGCGGGGTTCGTCGCCGCCGCGCTCGTGACCGTGCTGGCCATCGCCCTCGTCGGCTACCTGCTCGCCGTGTCCGCGGTCCGCTACCGCGGCGCCTGGGCCTTCGGCACGGCCCTCGAGCTGCCGGTGTGGCTGATCTGCGGCTTCCTCGTGCCGCTGGGGCAGCTGCCCAGCTGGGTGCGCCCGATCTCGTGGCTGCTGCCGCCGACGTGGGGGGTCTCCGCCGTCAAGCACGCCGCTGAAGGCAGCTCGCCGTGGTTGGACATCACTGTCTGCGTGGCCGTCGCGGCGTGCTACGCCGTGCTCGCGACCGCCGTCTGCACCAGGTTGCTGCGGTCCGCGCGCGCCGCAGCCACCCTGTCGCTGACGTGACGACCTCGCTGCGCATCTTCTTCCGCGGTGGCCTCACCAGCTACCGGGCGCTGTTCACCTGGCTCAGCCCGTGGATCTTGATCCCGACATTCATCGTCGAGCCGGTCTTCCAGGTGCTGTTCTTCGCGGCGGTCGGGCGCACGGCCGGCGTCAACGACAACAGCTTCTACCTCATCGGCAACGCGGTGCAGTACGCCGCCATCCCGTGCCTGTTCGCGATGTCCAACACCATCGGCGGGGAGCGCTACTCGCAGACGCTGTCACTGCTGCTGGTCTCGCCGGCCCGGCGCACTCCGCTGTTCCTGGGACGAGCACTCCCGGTGATAGTCAACGGCTTCGCGTGCTCGGTGGTGGCTCTCGCGGTAGGTGCTCTGGCGCTGGGCGTGACCCTGGCGCCGGTGACCTGGCTGCCGCTCGCCCTGGTCGTCGCGGTCTGCTCGTTCGCCTGCACCGGCCTGGGGCTGGTCACCGCGGGACTCGCCCTGCGCGTCCGCGAGACCGCGGTTCTCGCCAACATCGTCTTCGGGGTGCTGCTCATCTTCTGTGGCACCAACGTGCCGCTCTCCGCGCTGCCGGGCTGGATGGCGGCGGTCGGGGGCTGGCTGCCGATGACCCACGGCATCGCGGCGGCCCGCGAGCTGGCCGGCGGCTCGCGGTTGAGCGACGTGACGGGACTGATCGCCCAGGAGCTCGGCGTCGGGCTCCTCTACATCGTGATCGGGCTGGGTCTGCTCGCGTTCTTCGAGAGCGAGAGCCGCCGTCGGGCCACGCTGGAGATCGCCTGACCGCCGCGGGGAGCAGCAGCTCGGGCGCGGATGCACCCGACGTCAGCGACGCAGGCGCAGCCCGCGCGGCGTGGCGTGGAAGCCGGCCGACTCCAGCGCACGCCCCAGCGGACCGCCGCCGTCACGGCCGAGGACCCCGACACCGTCGGCACGCTCGACGGTGATGCGGCCGAGATGGCCTTCGCGGACCGCGAGCGCCAGCGCGTCGACGGCCGGTTGCAGGGTCTGCGGGTCGTCGGTCCAGGTCAGCAGCGTCCGGCCACCGCGCTCCACGTAGACCACCAGCGCGCCGTGGACCAGCACCACCAGCGCGCCGGCCTTGCGCCCCGGCTTGTGACCGCCGTCCTCCCTGCGGGCGGGCCAGGGCAGTGCGGCACCGAAGGGGTTGGCCGGGTCGGTGGCGGCCAGCACGAGGGCGATCGGCGCATCCGCCTCCCCGGGCGCCGGGCCTCTGGGCGCACGCACCGGGGGACGGTCGAAGGGCTCGAGGGAGAGGGGCTCGCCGAGGCCGGCGCGCTCGGCGGTCGCCGCGATGGCCCGCAGCCGGTCGACCGCGCCGGGCTGGGCGAACTGCGCCGCGCCGAGCCCTTCCACGAAGTAACCACGTCGCGCGCGGCCGGTCTCCTCGAACGTCGAGAGCACGCGGTAGATCGCCGCGAAGCCGCCCGGCACCCGCTCGCTCATGACGGCGCCGCGGATCACGACGCCGTGGCGGTCGAGCAGCGTCTCGGCCAGCGCATGGGCGCGCCGGGTCGGGTCGGCCTCGCGCGCCGGCAGCAAGGCCCAGCGGCCGACCCCGCTGGGCGGCCCGGACCGGCCCGGTGTGCCCGACCGGCCCGGTGTGCCCGACCGGCTCGGTGCTGCCGCCCGGGCGCGTCCGTAGCGGCCTCTCGGCGTCTGCGCCCGGACCCGGTGGCTGCCGCGCCCGCCCGAGGACAGCGCTCGCAACGGGGCCAGCGTGTCGCCCGACAGATGGCCGGACCAGGCCAGGTCCCACACGGCTGCCACCAGCTCGCGGTCGTCGGTGCCGGCGACCGCATCGCAGAGCTGGCGCAGGAAGAACGCCCCGCCACCGGCCAGCGCGTCGAGCACGGCCTGGTGCAGGGGGCTGGCGACCGCGCCAGGATCGGCGTCGGGCAGGGTCAGCGGGGCGGCGTCGGCGAGGTGTAGCGACACCCAGCCGTCGGAGCCGGGCAGCGGGCCGTGGCCGGCCCAGAGCACCTCACCCGCGGCGCACAGCTCGTCGAGCATCGAGGGGGAGTAGTCGGTCACGCGCGCCGGAAGGACCAGCGACTCGAGGGCTGACGCCGGGACCGGCGCGCCCTGCAACTGCTCGACGACGCGCAACACGCCCTCGGCGCCGCGCAGCCTGCTGCCGATGTGCTGCCAGCTCGCGAGGAAGGTGCCGAGTGCCGCCGGCGGCACCGGCTCGACCTCCTTGCGCAGAGCGGCGAGCGACCGCCGACGCAGCGTGCGCAGGACCTCCGGGTCGCACCACTCGGCGCCCGCGCCGCCCGGCAGGAACTCGCCTTCGACGAGTCGTCCGGCCGTCGCGAGCCGGGCCAACGCCTGGCCGACGACGGCGGACCCGAGCCCCAGCCGCTGGGCCACGTCGGCGACCGTGAAGGGCACGTGCGTGCGGGCGTAGCGCGCGACAAGGTCACCGAGCGGGTCGCGCAGCGGCTCGAGGAACGCGTCGGGGACCCCCAACGGCAGCGGCGTGCCCAGCGCGTCGCGCAGCCGGCCCGCGTCCTCCACGGCAGCCCACCGCTGCTCGCCGGCCACCCGCACCCGGATGGCCCGGCGAGCCTCCTCCAGCCCGGCCAGCCACGCAGCGGTCCCGCCCCGTACGAGGGCCTCGTCGGTCGAGAGCGGCCCGAGCATCCGCAGCAGGTCGGCCACGCCCTCGAGGTCGCGGGCCCGCCGGTCGTCGGACAGCCGTTGCAGGTCGCTCTCGAGAGCCGTCACCGTGTCGGCGTCCAGCAGCTCGCGCAGCGCGCCGTAGCCCTGCTGCCCGAGCAGCTCGGCGAGCAGTGTCGAGTCGAGAGCCAGCGCCTGGGCCCGTCGCTCGGCAAGTGGGGAGTCGCCTTCGTAGAGGAACTGCGCGACGTAGCCGAACAGCAGCGACCGGGCGTAGGGCGAGGGCTGGGAGGTCTCCACCTCGACGAAGCGCACCCGGCGCTGCTCGACGTCGCGCATCAGCGCGACCAGGCCGGGGACGTCGAAGACGTCCTGGAGGCACTCGCGCATCGTCTCGAGCACGACGGGGAAGGACCCGTAGTCGCTCGCCACCGAGAGCAGCTGGGCGGAGCGCTGCCGCTGCTGCCACAGCGGCGTACGTCGTCCTGGGTCGCGCCGCGGGAGCAGCAGCGCGCGCGCGGCGCACTCCCGGAAGCGGGCCGCGAACAGCGCGGAACCGCCGATCTCGGCGGTCACCAGCGACTCGATCTCGTCGGAGGAGAACACCGCGACGTCGCTCTCCGGGGCTGCGGAGTCGGGGCCGAGGGGGGTGTCCCATTCGACGTCCGGCAGGCGCAGCACGATGCCGTCGTCGGCATGCATGGCCTGGACGTCCACCCCGTAGCGCTCGCGCAGCCGCGCCGACACCGCGAGCGCCCACGGTGCGTGCACCTGTGCCCCGAACGGCGAGTGGATGGCGATGCGCCAGTCACCGAGCTCGTCGCGGAAGCGCTCGACGACGACGGTGCGGTCGTCGGGCAGGTGTCCGGTGGCCTCGCGCTGCTCGGCGAGGTAGCCGAGCAGGTTGTCGGCGGCCCACGGGTCGAGACCGGCCGACAGCACCCGCTCGCGGGCCTGCGCGGTGGTGAGGGCGCCGAGCTCGCGCACGAAGGCGCCCACCGCGCGGCCGAGCTCCACCGGACGGCCGGGGGCGTCGCCCCTCCAGAACGGGAGGCGGCCCGGCTGACCCGGGGCCGGCGAGACCAGCACCCGGTCGTGGGTGATCTCCTCGATGCGCCACGCGGTCGAACCGAGGGTGAACACGTCGCCCACCCGTGACTCGTAGACCATCTCCTCGTCGAGCTCACCCACGCGCGAGGACTTCTCGCCGACCAGGAAGACGCCGAAGAGGCCTCTGTCGGGGATCGTGCCGCCACTGGTCACCGCGAGCCGCTGGGCACCGGGCCGGCCGGTCAGCGTGCCGGCGACGCGGTCCCACACCAACCGGGGCCGCAGCTCGGCGAACTCGTCGGAGGGGTAACGACCGGAGAGCATGTCGAGCACCGCCTCGAACGCCGACCGGGGCAGCCCGGCATAGGGCGCCGCGCGGCGCACGACGTCGTACATCTGCTCGACGGGCCACTCGTCGACCGACACCATGGCGACGACCTGTTGGGCCAGCACGTCGAGCGGGTTGCGCGGGAAGTGGATGGCCTCGATGGCCCCGTCACGCATTCGTTCGACGACGACGGCGCTCTGCACCAGGTCGCCGCGATACTTGGGGAAGAGCACGCCGCGTGACACGGCGCCCACCTGATGACCGGCCCGGCCGACGCGCTGCAGGCCGCTGGCGACCGATGGTGGTGACTCCACCTGGATGACCAGGTCGACCGCGCCCATGTCGATGCCCAGCTCGAGCGACGAGGTCGCCACGACGGCCGGCAGCCGTCCGGCCTTGAGCGCCTCCTCGATGTCGGCGCGCTGCTCCTTGGACACCGAGCCGTGGTGCGCCCGGGCGAGCTCCGGCACGGCACCGCGCGACGAACCGGACTGCCCCATCAGCGCGGCCGGCCGCGGGGCACCGGGTGCGACGAGCTCCTTGCCGGTCTCGCGCTCGCTATGGATCTCGTTGAGCCGGGCGCAGAGGCGCTCGGCGAGTCGCCGCGAGTTGGCGAACACGATGGTCGACCGGTGCGCGGTGACCAGGTCGACGATGCGCTCTTCGACGTGCGGCCAGATCGACGCGCGCACCTCGGGGCCGGCGGCCGACCCGCTCACCTCGCCGGTCGACTGGCCGAGCTCGCTCATGTCCTCGACCGGCACGATCACCTCGAGCTCGACCGTCTTGCTGGACGGCGGCTGCACGACGGTGACGGCACGCGGGCCGCCGAGGAACCGGGCGACCTCCTCGACCGGGCGCACCGTGGCGGACAACCCCACACGCTGCGCCGGAGCGGCGAGCAGGGCGTCGAGCCGCTCGAGAGACAGCGCCAGGTGGGCGCCCCGCTTGGTGCCGGCGACGGCATGTACCTCGTCGACGATGACGGTCTCGACGCCTCGCAGCGACTCGCGGGCCTGCGAGGTCAGGATCAGGAACAAGGACTCCGGTGTGGTGATCAGGATGTCGGGCGGTGTGCGGCCGAACCGGCGCCGCTCGTCGGCCGGGGTGTCGCCGGAGCGGGTCGCCACGCTGATGTCCGGCTCCGGCAGCCCGAGGCGGCTGGCCGCGTGACGGATGCCGACCAGGGGGGCTCGCAGGTTGCGCTCGACGTCGACCGCGAGGGCCTTCATGGGCGAGATGTAGAGCACCCGGCAGCGTCGCCTGGCGTCCTTCGGTCGCGGCGCGCTCGCCAGGCGGTCGATCGACCAGAGGAACGCCGCCAACGTCTTGCCCGAACCGGTCGGGGCGACGACCAGCGGGTTCTCGCCGGCGCTGATCGCGTCCCAGGCGCCGGTCTGCGCGGCGGTCGGCTCGTGGAAGGAACCCTGGAACCAGGCGCGGGTCGCCGCCGAGAACCGCTCCAAGGCCGGCTGGCCGGCGACGGTTGGCTCTGGGCTGCTCACCCCTTCATTCTGCGCGCCAGGTCGGACAGTCCGGCCCGCGTGCCCGTTCGCCCGCGGTGAACCCGCGGTGATCGTGAGGGGGATCGGCACGGGTGGTGCTGCTGTCGTGGTGATCGTGAGGGGGATCGGCACGGATGTGGTGCTGGTTCCCCTCACGATCACGTGCGGGGACGGGGTCGCGCCCGGAGCGCTCACGACGGGTCGCGACGGGAGCTCACGATGGGTCGCGACGGGA
>JAVEDI010000058.1 GCA_030841035.1 Actinomycetota bacterium | reverse complement strand
CCTATGGCTCCCGAAAAGCGCACCCGACAGGTGACCGACCCGCTCGCCATGCGCGCCCTGGCCCATCCGCTGCGACTGCGTCTACTCCGACTGGTCCGCGAGCGACACCCGATCACCGGCGCCGAGCTCTCCGGGCTGGTAGGCGAGTCGAGCGCCAGCGTGAGCTACCACTTGTCGATCCTGGCCAGACATGGGTTCATCGAGCCTGACCTCGACGCGGCGCCGTCCCGTCGGTACAAGCCATGGCGGGCGGCCTTCGATTCGATTACGACCGTGTCGGACGGCTTGGGGGGTCCGCTGACCGAAACCCCCGAAGGGGCGTTGCTGGGCGCCATGCTCACCGACAGCCGCCAGCAACAGGACTCCTACGTCGGTCGGCACCAGGATCTCCCCGAGCCATGGCGTGATGTCGCCATCTTCTCGTTCTCCAGCCTGCTGCTGCTCCCGGAGGAGGTCGACCAGGTCGCCGCCGAGGTGCGCGCGGTTCTCGACCGGTTCGACCGGTCCCACGGGGCGGGGCGCGAGCCCGAGGGGGCCGGTCGCGTGTCGGTCTCTTTCGTCGCCGTTCCTGACGTCCCGGAGCACCGATCGTGACGACGCAGAAGGCACGCCGGTCGCGCCCACCGCCCGCGGGTGCCACACTGCTGCGCCAACCCGGCCTGCGGCTGCTGGTCACCGGCTCGTCCGTCTCGCTGCTGGGCGATGGTGTCTACACGGTCGCCATGGCGGTGGCCGCCCTACGGACAGCCGACGCCGCATCCACACTCGCCGTACTCGCGGTCTGCGGCCTGGTGCCGCGCGTTGTTTTCGGCCTGCTCGGCGGCGTGCTCGCCGACCGCCTCAGCCGCCGTTCGCTGCTGCTGGTCTGCGACGTCGTACGCGCAACGGTCGTGACGCTGCTCGGTCTGGTGTTGCTCAGTGGGACGCCGCCGTTGTGGGCGCTGGTCGCCTGCGTCGTGCCGCTAGGCGCCGCGTCGGGCGCCGCGGCCCCGGCTTTCGGCGCGATCTTGCCCGACGTCGTATCCGAGGCCGACCTCGTGCCCGCCAATGCGCTGCTCGCCAGTGTGGCCCCGTTCGCCCAGATGATGGCCGGGCCGATGCTGGGGGGTCTGCTCGCGGCCTACGACGTGGGCATTGCCATGCTCGTCGACGCCGGGACCTTCTGCGTGTCAGCGGTGTGCGTGCTGCTGCTGAGGCCGCAAGAGGCGCACCCCGGTGACGCCGGGCAACCGCCCTGGGCGCAATTCCGGAAGGGGCTGGCCTACGTCCGGACTCGGCCGTGGCTGATGGTCAACCTGCTATCGGGCGTCGCAGTCTCGCTCGCGGTCTCCGGGGCGTTCACGATGCTGCCGTTCCTCGTTACCCACGGCTATGGCGCGCCGAGTGCAGACTTCGGCTACCTGCTCGCGGTGGGCGGCGCCGCGGCGACCATGACCGCCGTACTGGTGGGCGCGCTGGGGCCGCGGCGGCGCCCGCTGCTGTCGTCGTACGTGATGTACGTCGTCGGGCTTGCTGCCGTCGCGGGGCTGGGTCTCGCACCGGGCGTCTGGGCCGCGACGCCGTTGATGGCGCTGCTGTTCCTCGGCACGACGGCCGGCAACATCTGGCAGGACACTGTTTTCGGCTCGGTGGTGCCGCGGAGGCTGCGCGGCAGGATCGGGTCGCTCGACTGGGTGGCCTCGACGGTGAGCGCGCCGCTGTCGATCACCCTGTCGGCGGCGCTGGCGGGCCACGTCGGTGTGCGCGCAACGTTCGTCGTCGCTGGGACCGGCGCGATGACCGCCTTGCTGGTCGGCCTGCTGATGATCGTGCGGTCGGGGGAGCCGCGGCGAGAAAACGTAGGAGAGTCACTAGCCCGCGACGTCGAGGCAGCGCGGACCTGGTAGTCGAGCGTGTCGAGGTCGTGGGCCACGTCGACGCCAAGGGCCTCACGCTGGCCGTCGGCGGTGCCCGATCGCGATCAAGGCGTGCACGATCTGCACCCGCCCGCCCTCGCGGACCGCGACCGCCTCCTGGAGGGTCTTGGCCATCTCCTGACCTGCGACGTCGACAGCCTCGGCACACCTAGGGCCTCGACCACGCGCTCCGTCCGCCGCATCGAGACCCCAGCAGGTAGGAGGTGGCCAGCACCGAGACCAGGGCCTGCTCGGCGCGGCGGCCGCGCTCCAGCAGCCAGTCCGGCAAGTACGAACCCGACCGCAACTTCGGGATCGCCACATCGATCGCGCCGACCCGGGCGTCCCAGTCTCGCGGCCGGTAACCCTTGCGGGCATTGAGCCGGTCTGCGACCGGGACCGGTAAGGCGCCCCGGCAGATCGTCTCTTGAGCCACGCCTCGCCACGGCGCCCAACGATCCCCAAACCGGAATAGAGCCACACCCAGGACGGGTGGCAACCCAAATCGAGTGTCCCGTCGAGCGCCTGGACCGAGTCCGGCCTGATACCGATCCGGGCGAGGATCTTTTAGTAGCCCAGATTGACACGGGCCCCTATCCGCGCGATCAGCGGC
>JAVEDI010000057.1 GCA_030841035.1 Actinomycetota bacterium | reverse complement strand
GACGATCCCGACGTCATCGCCGCCCTGCACCCGATTGCCGACGCCCTGGCCGGCGCGCCGGCCACCGAGTGGTGGCACACGTCGCTCGATCTGAGCCTGCTGCGCTACACCAGCCGTACCGCCGACGAACCGCCCACCCCGCCCTCGTTGACCGGGGCGCATGGGAAGTTGGCGCGCTGGCGCGCCAAGGCGGTCGAGGACGAGGCCCGGTGGGCCGCCCACGCGCCGGCTGATCCGGCCGCGAACGTCAGCGGGGCGTGGTGGTCGACACCGGTGCACACATCGCTGTCCACCACGACCCGGGCGCTGCCGGGCCTCGGATCGATACAGCTGGCCTGGGAAGAAGACAGCTTTGGACAACCGCGCGGCTCGATCTGGTCGGTGGAGCCGACGACCCCGCCCTCGGTGTTGGAGATCGATGGCCCACCGGCCTGGACACGGCTGGTCGAGCGCTATCCGCTCGACGTCACATACTCGCGCCGTCACGATTGGTACCGGACAACCGGCCGCGACGGTCGCTGGTTCATCCCTGACTGGGCCGCCGTCGCCGCCGATTACGACGCCGTGCACGTGTCCGTCGCCGGCTACCTCACCACCGCAACCCGCGCCCTGGTCCTGAACGACGCCACCGCAGCCACCGTGCTCGCCGGCTGGAGCCCCGACCAGACCTGGTGGCTCACCGACACCCTGAAGCTGGCTACGCCCCACCCACAGCAGTGGACCATCGACGCGGACTCCGGCCGATGGCACGTCGAGCCGCGCGGTCGTTCAGGCCAGCCCGGTGCCTAGCCCCGGTTCTGTCTCGTAGCTGCTGGATAAGCCCGCTCGTGCGGTCAGGGCGTCGGTCAACAACGTGACGAGCGCTTCGTGCTGCACGTCGGCCGAGGAAGAGATCTCTTCATCCGATCCGTCAAGTGCTCTGGCCGCCAGCCCCGCCTTGCTGTCGATCAGCTCAGCGATCCTGCCGTCCATGGTTCCGGCCGCGATGATGCGCCAGGCGATGACGGGTTCGGTCTGGCCGATGCGGTGGCTGCGATCGATGGCTTGGGTCTGTTCGGCGTAAGTCCAGGACAGCTCGGCCAGAACGATGTTGGAAGCGACCTGCAGGTTGAGACCCACGCCGGCCGCGGTCAGGGAGCAGACCGCGATGGCGACGTCGGGATCGTTGACGAAGGCGTCGATCTGCTTCTGCCTCGAGGACGAGGTCTGGTCACCACGGATCGACGAGAAACGGATCCCGCGCTTGGCGAAGGTCTCCTCGGCGGCGTCCATCACATCGACGTGCTTGGCGAAGAAGACGACCTTGCCGGCGCTGCGCGCCAGCTGTGCAGCGTAGTCGGCGGCGAGACCGGCCTTCGCCTGGCCGATGCGCCGCATCATGCTGAACACGTTCTCCTCCCCCTTCGTCGAGGTCGTGTCCTTCCGCTCCCACGTCGCGACCCTGCGCACGAGGGCGTGGTCGATGCCCTCGACCATGGAGCCGGAGGTGCGCGCCGCGAGGGCACTCTCGTACCGCGACACCAGGCGGCGAGCGAGATCACGCTCCGCCTCCCGGATCGAGCGGCTGGCCTTCTCGTCGAGCTCCACGGGAAGGTCGGCGATCCGGCGGGCGGGGATGTCGGCGGCCACATCGACCTTGCGGCGACGTACGATCCCGAGGTCGATCACGCTCTTGCGGGCGGCGGGGTAGAAGCCGGAGTCGGCCGGCGTGAGGCCGGTCTCCTCCAGCGAGTCCATCAGCTCGGTGAGCGGCTTCTTGTCGTCGATCCAGCCGAGGAACTGCCAGATCGCCTTGAAGTCCTCGATGTCGTTGATCAGCGGCGTGCCGGTGAGGGCCATCAGGAGCGGACGACCGATGCGGGACCGGATGCGTTCGGAGAGCTCGAGAACGTGCTGTGATCGCTGGGAGTTCTTGTTCTTGATGAAGTGCGCCTCGTCGACGACCATGCCCCGGAAGCCGAGGTCACCGAGCCAACCCACGTGGCGATCGAGCACCTCGTAGTTGACGATGACGATGTCGGCGAAGCCGTCGATCGTGTCACCGTTGCCGTGGATCACCGTGGCCGAGCGGTTGGGTGTCCAGAGGCCGACCTCGCGGGCCCAGTTGGTCTTGACCACGTTCGGGACGACCACGAGCAGCGGGTATGCGGCGGCTGCCTGCGCGGCCAGCAGTGCCTGAGCCGTCTTGCCCAGGCCTGGCTCGTCGGCGAGCAGGAAGGTCCGGTGGCCGGCAGCCGCGGCGGCGACCAGCTGTGCCTGGTGCGGCATCAGCTCCCGGCCGCCCGGCGCTCGAAGGGAGGACGGGCCGGGCAGGGCCATGCACGCCGCGCCCGCGCGACCGGCGCGCTCGAACGAGCTGAAGAGCGGGTCGAGCAGCTCCCAGCTGGCCAGGCGGCGCGGGCCGGCGGTGCTCTGCCTGGTAGACGCGAAGTCGGGGGCAAGGAAGGGGTTGGCCAGCTGTCGCGAGACGACAGACTGCGGCACGACCCGACGCTCGGAGACGACGTCCGCGGGCCCGGCCGGCGGCACGTCGATCGGGGCCGACTCGATACCGGCGTCCCTCAGCATGTCTCGCGTGAGCGACCTGGCCGCGTCCGAGACGACCGTGTCCTCGGCGAGGAGCGCGAGGAGCGCGGCATCGCGCACGGCGGCCTTCGCGAGGATCGTCGCCACCCCGTCGAGTCGCTTGAGCTGCTCGGCCCGGTAGGCCTCGCTGCGCGTCTCGTCGCGCCGGACCCGGGCACGCTCCTCGCGCACCAGCAGTGCGACGGCCTGGAACTTGGTGCGCACCGACGGCCGCACGGGTCCGCGCTGGGCGGCTGCCTCGACCTCACGCACGGCCCGGGCCAGCACCGGGATGATGCCGTCATTGCCCTGGTCGCGGCCCGGTCGCTGGTTGCGAGGCGCGGTACGGCGAGCGCCCGACTGGCGCTGGCCACGTGCAGCCACAGACTCCCCTTTCGACGTACGCCGCGTGCTCGCCGCAGCGGACTGATGCACCCGGGCGCAGCCCGGCAGCCGAGGCGATGGAGGTAGCGCAGAGTGGCCGTGGGTGGCGACCTCGGGCGGGGAGTCGGTCTCCAGGATCTGTGAGAGATCGACGCGCCGGGGGCCTCAGGGCCATGCCCAAGGCGGGAAGCTGCGACCACGTGGATGGTCGGTCACCATCCACACAACCAACACCATCGCTCGACCGCCCGGTGCCCGGGTCGGTGCGCACCACCCATGATAGCGCCCTCGACCACATCGGCGGCGGCGCGCGGTCGCCGGCTTTCAGGGCAGCAAGTCGAGCGCGATGTCGGTCGGCGTAAGAGCCGCACCGTTGATCGGCACCAGGTCCTGCGGGCAGGCAGACACCACGACCACCACGTCGACCAGCGCCTCGAGAGTCACCGAGTCGCCGCGTGCCGCGGCCGACGGAGCGAGCTCGAGGCGGCCGTCGGCGGCGACGGGAACGTTCATGAAGAGATTCAGGGGCGAGGGCACCGCCGGCACGGCGCGGCCCGACGCGGACACGGCAGCCCGGAAGTTCTCGACACAGTTGCGGTGAGCTCCGGTGTGGCCGAGCTGGGCGTAGCGCGCCTGGTCGCAGGCGGGGATCAGCGTGTCGTGCACGCCGGGGCTGGTGTCCTCGACGAGTGCGAGGACCGGCCGCCGCCGGTTGCTGTAGAGCAGGTCACCGGTCTGCGGCGAGAGCTTCGACAGCAGGCCGCGCGTGTGCTCCATCGAGAGCCACTCGCCCGGGTCGGCGGCAGCGAGCGCCCAGGTGTCGACGACCTGGCTGCCCTCCACCGTGGTCACCCGCAGCCGTCGGCCCTGCGGCAGGGAAAAGGCCCCGCCGTGGCCGGCCGCGATCGTCGTGGTCTGCGCTGCGATGGTCACCGCGGCACCGTACCTCCCGCACCTCACGACAGCCGCCATGGTCGACAGACACGGCGGTCGTCGGGAGCCGACCTGTCCGACCCCTCTCGTCACGCAGGTAGCGTGGCCGTATGCCGAGCTCCGAGGGCCTGGACCGGCGATGACCCGCTGGAGCGCCCTGGACCACCTCGACTGTCCGCGCTGCGGCGCGACCCACGACGCGTTCGTGCGCCAGGGCCTGTGCCCGGGGTGCGACTCGCCGCTGCTGGCGGCCTACGACCTGTCCTCGGTGACGGTCACCCGCGAGGAGGTCGCGGGCCGCCCACCGGACCTCTGGCGCTACCACGAGCTGCTCCCCGTGGCCGGCCCCGAGCACGTGGTGACCCTCGGCGAGGGGATGACCCCGCTGTTGCCGGCCCCGGTGCTGGGCGCCGAGCTCGGGGTCCCGCGGCTGCTGGTCAAGGACGAGTCCGCGCTGCCCACTGCGTCCTTCAAGGCCCGCGGAGCAGCGGTCGGCGTCTCCCGCGCCCGCGAGCTCGGCGCCAGCCGCCTGGCCATGCCCACCAACGGCAACGCTGGAGCGGCCTGGGCGGCGTACGCGGCACGGGCCGGTCTGCACCTGCTCGTGGGCATGCCGTTGGGTGCCCCGACCATCACCCGGGCCGAGTGCGTGGTCACCGGTGCCGACCTGCGGCTGGTCGACGGGCTGATCTCCGACGCCGGGCGGCTGGTCACGGCCGCGCTGGCCGGCTCCCCCGACGACTGGTTCGACGTCGCCACCCTCAAGGAGCCCTACCGCATCGAGGGCAAGAAGACGATGGGCTTGGAGATCTGCGAGCAGCTCGGCTGGCGGATGCCCGACGTCATCGTCTACCCGACCGGCGGCGGAGTGGGCCTGATCGGCATTCACAAGGCGTTGACCGAGCTGGTCGAGCTGGGTTGGGTCGAAGGGCCGCTGCCCAGGCTGGTGAGCGTCCAGTCGACCGGGTGTGCCCCCATCGTGCGCGCGTTCGAGGCCGGCGAGCGGTCGTCGCAGCCGTGGGAGGGCGCGATGACCGCAGCCTTCGGCATCAACGTGCCCAAGGCGCTGGGCGACGTCCTGGTGCTCGAGGCGATCAAGGCCACGGGCGGTACGGCGGTCGCCGTGGACGACGATGCGCTGCTCGCCGACGTCGGGCTGGCCGGCCGGCTCGAGGGGATGTTCCTGTGCCCCGAGGGCGCCGCCACCGTGACCGCCGTCCGCCGGCTGCGCGAACAGGGCTGGCTCGGTGCAGACGAGGAGGTGGTGCTGCTCAACACCGGCGCCGGCGTGATCTATCCGGACACCGTCACCGTCGACGTACCGACCGTCGGCCGCGACGGGCCGATCCGGGTCTAGCAGGGGTCCCGGTGGTAGGTCGGCCCGAGCGGTGAGGCAGACGACCAGAACTTCGGGCAGGTCGCGGCGGTAGCCCAGCGGCACGAGACCGCCGGGCTACCGGTGACACGAGCAGATCACTCAGCCGAGCGCCAGGATCGGGCAGTTGACCACGACGTCGTTCGCAGCCCATGCGGCTCCGCCGGGGCCGGTGACCGCGCCGGCGTCGGCGAGGTCCTCGACGTCCGCGAACCTGGTGACCCGCGTCGGCGTACGGCCGGGGGCCCACTGGGTCAGGTGCACGTCCCACAGCGAGCTGTAGCGGCCCTGACCGGGCAGCCAGGCGAGCACGTTGAGCGGGTCGCCCTGACCGAGCAGCGCCGAGTTGATGCCCTGCCGCTGCGGGTTGTCGGCGCCGGTGGGGCCGTTGACGAAACCGGCCAGCGAGGCGCGCGCGGAGTGGGTGGAGTCGTCGCCGGCGCTCGGTGCCTGAGCCAGCCGCGGGACCGAGGTCGAGCCCTCGAGAGCGGCCACGGCGGGGTCGCTCGCGTCGGTGGACAGGTAGCTCACCGCATTGCCTCGGGCGAACCCGTGCGTCAGCCGCAGCGTGACGGTCCGTGCGGCGGTGTCGAGCGCGACGACCTTGTCGTGCGTGCCGGTGCTGTCGGCGATGATCGGTGCGTTGACGACCGCCCCGCCCGGAAGCTGGACGAGCGGGCTGTACGTCGCGTCGGCGACGCTGCCGGGCTCGGCGGTCACCGGCGGGAAGCCGGTACCTGGCGTCCCGGCCACGACGTGCTCGGGACTGAAGTCGACGTACCCGGCAGTGACGAGCACCTGGTTGACCAGCCGAGCGGGTTGCACCGCCTCGGTGCCGGCAGCGTTCTGCAGCTTGTTGACCACGCGCACGCCGAAGGCCTTGGCCGCCGACGAGTTGGAGGCCTCGATCGCGATGTACCAGAAGTCGCGACCGTCGGTGGTGCGCCCCGGGCGCAAGGGGAAGGTGGCTGTCTCACCGTGGACGGTGAAACCTCCCGTGGCGATGTCGCCGGCGGCCACAGCGGGTGGTGCGACCGAGACCGTGGCTGCCGTCGCGGTGACCGCGAGAGCGGCAAGGGTGGTGCGGACGAGCGTGCGCATGGGTCCTCCGTGTCGTGGGAGAGCGTGGTTGCTCCCAGCTGAACGTTCGTCTCGCCGGTCCACGGGGCGTTACGCCGCTTCGGGGAACAAGCCGTTGCCGCCGCGTGCATCAACGCGACGAGGTCACCGCGACCCCACGCCGCGCAGCCGGCGCCACCACGGCCGGCGTACGTCGAGGGGCGCGTGCGCTGCGGAGCACCAATGGCGGAAGGCCTCCAGGGCCGCCGAGCGCCGTTGCGCGGACAGGTTCGGCGACGACACCGTCGAGAGGACCCGCAGGGTGCTCTGCAGCTGGGCCAGATAGCGGTAGCAGCCCTCGCATTGCCCGAGATGAGCGACGACCGCGGCGTGCCGGTCCGCAGACAGCGCACCGTCGAGGTAGTCGGCCACGATCTCGACCAGCTCGCGACAGGTCAGCACGCGCTCCACCCGCCCTCGTCGCCAGGTCCCCCCGCGCTCACAGCCGGTAGTTCCTCAGTACGTCGAAGCGCGCGAACGTTACGTAGCGGGCGTGTGGAACGTGCGGAACGCGTTCATCAGCTCGTCACGGGCCGCGTCGCTGAGCGACTCGACGGGCACGCGCCCGACGACCCGGAGGGTCTCGTGCATCTGCTCGATGTAGGCAGCACAACCCGGGCACAGAGCAAGATGCGCCTCGACCGCCACGCGCGTCGCGTCGTCGACCGAACCCTCGAGGTAGTCGGTGACCAGCTCGACGAGCTCTGTGCACGTGAGGGTGAGGTCGGCACCGCGACCGCCCGGCTGCTCGCTCATCGTGCCTTCATCTCCCGACCCCGGTAGTAGTCCTCGAGCACCAGACGCAAGTGTGCCCGACCCCGGTGCAGCAGGACTCGCTGGTTGGTCGAGCTGATGTCGAGCGCCGAGCACACCTCGTCGGCGGACAGCCCGTGCACGTCGCGAAGGCTGACCACGACGCGCTGCTGGTCCGGCAGCGCCTCGAGCGCCTTGGCCACCTCGGCGCGAATCTCTCCCGCCAGAAGGGCGTCCTCAGGCGTGGGCTCCCACCGCTGCGGTGCCCCGGCGGGAGTCCAATTGTGCGCCCACGGGTCATCGGGCCCGCGGAACCTCGACGGGTCGACGGTCGGACCCGAGTCTGCGGGAGCCAGCGACGACCACGGGACCGCCCGGGCCTCGCGGACACCGCGGGTCTTGCCGAGGTTGGTCACGATCCGGAAGACCCAGGTGCGCAGCGCCGACCGACCTTCGAACCGGTCGAGTCCCTTGACGACGGCGAGCCAGGTCTCCTGCACGATCTCCTGCGCGGAGGCATCGGTGGACACGAAGGTGCGCGCCAGCCGCAGCAACATCGGTGACCAGGAGTCGACGATCTCCTCGAACGCAGCCTCGTGACCGGCACGCAGTCGCGCGACGAGCGCGGCCTCGCCGTCAGTACCCTCGCAGCTCGCCGGCGCGGCACTCTTCTGCCGGCGGGAGCCCGGCTCGGGGGCGTCGGTCGGCTCCGCAACGTGGGGTCGGTCTTCCGGAACCATCGACTGCCCTCCTCGGCCAGGGGACGGCTGCGACTCTAGCGGCGCGGCGGAAGAGACGGCCGTGACGCACGCGCAGTCGCCGCCTCGCTCCGGCCACGTGTTCCAGGCCGTGCTGGTTCAGGTGCTGTCCCACGTTCCGATCCGGGCCGTACGTCGGCGTTGCTGCTCGGCGGCTGCGGTGTCCCGGCCGGTGGCGCGGTTGGTGAGGCGGGTGGCGATCTGGGTCCGGTGCTCGGGGGCGTTGTGGTCGTCGTACTTGAACTTCGCGGCCACGCCGGTGACCTGTAGGCGCAGCCCGCGGATGCCGGAGAGCATCCGCCCGTAGGGCGCGGCTCCGACGGCGACCGCGGCATGGTCGCCGTCGGGCTGGAAGTGGGCGAGCTGCCGACTGAGCAGGTCGGCCTTGTCGGCCGGATCGTCGACGATCTCGGCGACGCAGCGGAGCTGGACGGCGGCGTAGTAGCTGGTCGGAACGCCGTCCTCGAGCGGCCCTCCGGCCTTCGCCCGCCAGGTGGTGGGAATGTAGGCGTAGTCGTCGATGACGGTGACGACGACGTTCTGGTCGGCGACGACGTTGGCCCACACCGGGTTGGGCCGGGCGAGGTGGATGAGCAGCGCGGTGCCCGTAGGCGTGTCCTCCACGACGAAGTGCGTCGGGATGACGGTCGGGGGCTGCCCGGGGAGGCCGTTGACGACGAGCTGGCCGAAGTCGTGGCCGTCGGCGAGCCAGGTGCGCCACTCGTCGTCGCCGAGGGCGGCGTCCCAGGGGTGGATCAGCACGGTGAACCTCCGTGGGTGCGGTCGGGGGGTGTCAGGGCCGGCGTCAGCGCCGGGCTCGGAACCTCGCAGTGCCCGGTCACGATCGGCCTCCGCCCACGTTCGGCTCGAACACCGTGAGGGCGAACCGCGCCGGCCCACTCGCATCCGTTGGTGCCGAGTAGCCGTGGGTGACGTCACCGGCGAAGGCTGCGGAGTCGCCGGCGGCCAGCCGTTGTGTGCGGTCGGCGACCCGCAGGTCGACCTCACCGTCCAGGACCAGCAGCAGTTCCCGGGTGCCGGCGCTGTGCGCCTCGGTGTCGTGCGCCTCGCCGGGATGCAGCCTCCAGTCCCACAGCTCGACGACGTGCGGCGGCTGGGTGCCGCCGACCAGCAGCGCCCGCCCGCCCGACGGGCCGCGCCACAGCTCCGGTGCCTGCCCCGCCCTCGTGACCGCGAGGTCGCGGGGGCGCTCGACGTCTACCAGCACGGGCAGCCCGACACCGAGCGCGTCGCTGATGCGCAGCAGCGTGGCGATGCTCGGGTTGCCCTCGCCGTGCTCGATGTTGATCACCATCCGGCGGCTGACCCCGGAACGGTCGCTCAACTCGTCCAACGTCCACCCCCGCGCGTTCCGGTGCTGCCGCACCCGCTGGCCGATCAGACCGTTGACCGCCACCGCCTGCACCATCCCGGGTCCTCCCACTACGCTGCGCTCGGAGATGCAGGATACTGCACTACGGGTGCCAGGAGAAGATCAATGGG
>JAVEDI010000059.1 GCA_030841035.1 Actinomycetota bacterium | reverse complement strand
ACAGCGCCTGCGACCTGCCGGTCGGAACACTCATCGCGACCTTCTCCGCCACCGGGGGTGCCAGCTACGCGGGCATGCACGGCCTGTGGTTCACCAACGACTGCTCCTTCTTCGGCTTCACCCCGATCGTGCTCACGTTGAGCAGCGACGGAACAACCTTGACCGGCCCTCTGACCGGCAGCACCGAGACGGTCAGGTTCACTCGGGCCGCCGGGCCCGCCGGACAGGTTTCCGCCCGCTGCTCACGCGCCACGGCACGTGACCACGGCACGGCTGAGCAGTCACGGTCGGCTGGACCGGTGCTCCGGGCAGGCATGCTTCTCGATGGGCAGCCAGCCGACCGACGCGGCGGTGCTGCGCTACCGCCGGGTGATCGCGGTCGGAGCGTTTCGCTGCCAAGCGGAGCCGGCCGGCGTCACGTGCACGCTGCGACGGTCCGGCAGCGGCTTCCTGATCAACCGTCGCGGAGCGACTCGAGTGCACACATGACCAGCCAAGAAGTGCTGCTCGTCGCCGACGCCAGCGTCAGGCCGGCTCGGGGGATCGGTCCCGGATGGTCGGACTGGCCGCGGCCAACAGCAGCTGCACCTTGCCTGCCATGAGCTCGCGTGCAGGGGACAAGTACGTGCGTGGGTCGACGAGCATGTCGTCGACGAGAGCGTCTCTGATGGCGCGGGTGAACGCGACGTTCAGCGCGGTGCCGACGTTGACCTTGACCATGCCCGCGCGAACGGCACGGCGCAGCTGATCATCAGGAACTCCGGACGACCCATGCAGTACCAGCGGGACAGGCACTGCCTCGGCCAACGTCGCAATCAGTTCATGGTCAAGCACCGCCGATTGCGATGTCATGGCGTGTGAGCTGCCTACGGCTACGGCGAGGGCGTCCACACCGGTCCGCTCGACGAACTCAGTAGCCTCAGCGGGATCCGTACGGACGCCTTTGGCATGCGCACTCGCCGGGGCGTCCGGCTTGCCGCCGACGTACCCGAGCTCTGCCTCCAACATCAGCCCTGCACCGTGCGCCCACTCGGCCGCCGCTCGAGTGGCGACCACGTTCTCTTCATACGGCAGGGCGCCGGCGTCGAACATGGCGGAGGAGAAGCCGGCGTCGCGTGCCTGGCGCAGCAGCCCCATGTCTTGCACGTGGTCCAGGTGCAAGGCCACGTCAACCGCGGCAGAACGCGCCAGCGTGTGGGCGGCCGCGGAGATGGGCCCGATCCTTCCGCCATGAAAGGCGACGGCATTCTGGCTCAGCTGGAGGATGACGGGCTTCGCTGATCGTTGTGCGCCCTCCACGATTGCCTCGGCGTGCTCCAGCGTGATCACGTTGAAGGCCAAGACACCGCAGCGCGCAGCTGTCGCGGCAGCCATGAGTTCCGCGGTTGTCACGATGCCCATCAGCGGTCGCCCGTCAGGTAGGAGAGGGCGGTGTCGCCGGTCTCGAACCTCAGCCGCAGCGAGAAGCTTCGTGCGTCCCCGGGCTCCACCACCGGGATGTCACCGTCGCTCGGGTCGAGCCCGGTCGTCGACAGCTCCAGCCCGAGCGAGAACATCGACTCACCGGCAATTCGCCACTGGATCAGGTGAGGCAGCTGACCGCCGTCCCACTCCACGACGGCCGCCAAGGGACCCCGTCCGCCGGCGTTCTTGTTGACCAGCGCCGCCCATTGGGGGCCGGCGGTGCTGGCCCGGTCCCAGACCCGCTCGGTCGCGCCCCGGGTTGGTCGGGGCATGACGGCCGGATCGTCGGTCCTGGCCTCTTGTGTGGCGGCGATGATGTCCGTGGGCGACATCCGGACGTGTGTCCCGGCGGCCAGCATGGGCCAGCCGAAGCCGAAGTGGTAGAGCAGCTGAACCCGTTCCGGGGTGTACCCGTCGTTGTGGATCGTGTCGTCAATCGTGACCAACGGTTCACCAAGCGACGCGCGGATGGTGCGCCGCAGCACGAGGTGCTCGGCGAAGGGCGCCGCCTGGCGCACCTCGCCTTCGACGTACACGTGGTCGGCGTGCAGCCCGTGCCCGCGCAGGTACGTCGGGGAGTACGACGAGCGGCCGTGGATGGGGCTGCGCACAGCAGAGACCATGGGGTGGCCGTGCCTGTTCGGGTAGACGGCGGGGACCCCGACGTGGTCATAGCCGAAGGTGCTGAGCATCCCGCCGGGCCAGGTGCGCAGCTCGCCCCAACCTGCGGGTTGCATCGCGTCCGGTTCGAGCGCTGCCGCGTTCCGGAACCCCGCGGGGGTGATCCAGTGCACCGGCAGACCGCGGAAGCTCAGCCGGGCGAGATCGAGTCCGCGGTCGACCGCGACGTCGCAGTCGATGTCCCCGGCGCGCAGCCGGACGAACCGTTGTCCGCGGGCTTCCCCGTCGAGCGCCTCGTAGAGGTCGGTCCCGACGACTTGCTGTGGATGGCCGGTCAGTCGCCGTGCGGCGTCGCGGTCGTAGGTCTCCCCGAAGAGCTGGGTCACACGATCACCACTGAGCGACCAAGGTGCTCCGGGCGGTCTGCATCCCGCCCGTGCGCGGCGGCCCACTCGACGGCAAGCCGTTGGATCCGGACGAGCTCGGCCTGGGGCGGGTGGGTCGGTTGCTGAACCCGCGCTCCGGTCGAGGTGATGGCCTCGACCAGGACGTCGCTCAGCGGGGTGAGCCCCCACACCAACGTGGTTGCATCGGCGGCGGCCAGCGGCCCGTGCCGGTACTCGCCTGCGGCGTAGGCCTCGACCCACTGGGCGCTGGCCTCGCGGCACTTCAGGGCTCCCTCCTGGGCCAGAGCCGTGCTCCAGCCATGTGCCAGGACGACGAGCTGGCGCTCGGGAAGTGCAGGCAGCTCGTCCGAGACGGCCACCTGCGCGGAAGCGAGCTCGTCCTCGAGGTCTTCTCCGATGGCGGCCCGAAGGACAGTCAAGCCCGTGGTGGCGAAGCGCGTCTGGACGACCGATTCTTCGTCGGCGAATCCGAGGTCGATCACGTGATGGCTCAGCTGTGCCAGTGGCGTATCGATGTCTCCCAGCAGAGCGGTCACCGTGACCTCGGGGGCCAGTCTCTCCACAGCCATCAGCAGATCCACCGAGGTGCCGGACCGGCTGATGGCGACGACCCGGTCGTAACGGCGACGCAACGGCTGCATGATCTCGCTGGCTATCACGGCGTCGGTGTGCCCCAGGCCCGCAGCCTCGCGCAGCGTCGCGTACGCCTGGGCGATGTAGTAGGACGTGCCGCAGCCCAGAACGAGGACGCTCTCGCCCCTGGCTGGCAGCCCCTGGGCGTTTGCGGCAACGTCGAGTGCCTGTCTCCAACACTCTGGCTGCGTGCGGATCTCGGCCAGCGTGCGCACTCCAAGCGTCGGCATGTAACAAGACTCCTAAGTCGTGGGATGTGAACTGTGCTCTGCGGTCGTGACAGGCGAGGGCTCGACGACCCAGCGACCTGCGAGCATCACCGCCACGGTCTTGAGGTCCGCGTCCATCACACAGATGTCCGCATTCCTGCCGGGGGCCAACGACCCCGCGGTATCGGCGATGCCAAGGGCTTGCGCCGGAACAGTGGTGGCCGCGGCGACGGCCAGTTCGAGGGACATGCCCAGAACGTGCACCGCGCGTCGCAGGGCGCCGTCCACAGTCATCACGCCGCCGCCCAGCGACGTGCCATCGGCGCTCAGCACCTGCCCGTTCCTGCTGCGGATGGGCACATTGCCGAGCATGTAGTTGCCCTCCGGGGCACCCGTAGCCGCCACTCCGTCGCTGATCAGCGCGAGCCGTCCGTCATGCGCGGCCCGGGTCACTACCCGCGCCACCGCCGGATGCACATGGAGACCGTCGTTGATGAGCTCGACCGTCACCCGCGGATCGTCGAGCAGCGTCAACGAAGGACCGGGCTCTCGGTGATGTGGGGGAAGCATCCCGTTGAACAGGTGGGTGCCGACCCGCACGCCCCAGGAGATCGCCTCGCGCGTCTCGTCGTACGTCGCGCCTGTGTGACCCATCGCGCCGACCACACCTTCGGTCGTCAGCAGGCGCAGCACGTCCCGCGCGCCCGGCAGCTCAGGCGCGAGGGTCAACATCCGCACCGTTCCGCGGCCGGCTCGCAGCAGGTTTCTCGCCTGCCCCGCGTCAGGCAATCGCAGGGATCGCTGGTCGTGACAGCCCCGGTGCGCCGGTGAGAGGAACGGGCCCTCCAGGTGTGACCCGACGATGCGAGCAACACCCTGCATCGGGTTGTCCACGACGCCGGCTATGAGATCGACGGCCGCTTCTAGCTCGTCCAGCGGGGCCGTGACGAGGCTGGCGACGGTTGAGGTCACGCCGACCGCGATCAGCGCAGCTGCCGCGCGGCGCAGCTCGTCAGCATCCAGTGCCGTCATGTTGCCGCCGCCCGCCCCGTGGACGTGCATGTCCACGAGCCCCGGCATCAGGGTGCTGCCTGGTGGCAGGTGCCTGACCGTGGAGCCGGCCGGAGGCTTCCCGGCCGCCACCGCACCCAGCCGGGTCCCGACGATCTCGACGAACCCCGGCTGGAACACCTGATCAGGAGTGATGAGGCGGTCCGCGGCCAGGACGAGGGGCCCGGCACTCGAGGAGACGGCGGGCCTGGGATCAATGGTGCTCATGCGCCCGCCGACGAACGAGCTGGGGACAGCGCGGGGGTAGGAGTGGACAGCTGGATGCCCGCCGCGCCCAGCCCGAGCAGGGCAGCTCCCCAGACACCCGCTGATGCGCCAAGGGCTGCGGGATGAACCTCGGGCCGGTCGGCAAAGTGGACCTGCGTGTAGAGCTGCTCACGGAACGGGTCGAGCAACAGGCCGCCCGACTCGGCCAGCCCTCCCCCGACGACGATGGCGCTGGGGTTCATCGACTCCACGTACCCGCTCGCGACTACGGCGAGAGCCCTCACCGCCTGGTCCCAGACCTCGACGGCCGCCGGGTCACCGTCGCGCACCCGCCGTGCCACCTCGGCGGCCGTGATCGGTCCAGAGGTGCCAGATGCCTCGACATAGCGGTCGACCACTGCCGACGCGCTGGCGAGCATCTCCAGACAGCCTCGCTTGCCGCACCGACATCGGGGGCCGTCCCGGAGCGCGACGACGTGGGAGAGCTCGCCCCCGTAGCCGTTGAATCCGCGATATGGCACTCCCCCGAGGACGAACGCAGAACCGAGCCCGGTGCCGAGAGCCAGAAACAGCCACTCCGTATGTCCACGGGCCGCGCCCCACCAACCTTCAGCAAGGGCGCCGGCTGAGACGTCGTGGCCTACACGAACCGGCAATCCCGTGGCCTCGGTCACCAGCTGGCCGAACGGGATGTCGCGCCAGCCGAGGATGATCGAGTGTCGGCCGATCCCCGCGACCTCGTCGACGTTTCCGGGGACAACGAGGCCCACGCTCTTCGCGTCCAGGTGTGGCGGGGCGGCTTCGAGTGCTAGACAGATCCGCTCCACGATGCCCCTGATGAGGTCGCCGCGGGCGCGGACATCGGCTATCGCTATCGAGCGCGGCTCCTCGAGCCGCCCGTCTGCTGTGCCATACGCGACCTTGATGGCGCTGCCGCCGACGTCGATGGCCAGCGTGCACGGTTGCATTCCGTCTCCGATCCCTAGACACACATGGGGGAAGTCCATGAGGTTCGCCTGGCTTTCGGCCGAGGCGGTAGGCCTCAGCCTTTGGTCGCGCCGACTGTGAGCCCTCGGACGAAGTGCTTCTGCAGGAACACGTACACCGCGATGGTCGGTAGGGCGATCAGCACAGACGCGGCGGCGATGAGGTTGTTGTCGGTGAAGAACGTGCCCCTGAGGTTGTCCAGAGCGGAGGTGATGGGTCGCTTCTCACCGCTGACCATCAGCACCAGCGCCCAGAAGAAGTCGTTGTACATCCAGGTGAACTGAAGCGTTGCCAGGGCCGCGAGCGGTGGGCGGCACAGGGGCAGGATGATGCTGAAGTACTGCCGCCAGACCGAGGCACCGTCGACGAGCGCGGCATCGGTCAGCTCGTGCGGGATCATCTTCATGTAGTTCGAAAGCACGAAGGTGCAGAATCCGACCTGGAAGGCGACGTGGACGATGAACACGCCCCAGTAGGAGTTGAGCAGTGTGCCGTCGCTGTTCATGAACGTCGGCAGTGCGACAAGCCTGAAGATCTGGAACAGCGGCGTGATTATCACCTGCGGCGGGAGCAGGTTCCCGGCGGTGAGGATCAGCAGGATGAGCAGGTTGAAGCGAAACGCGAACCGTGACAGGACGAAGGCCGCCATCGAGGACAGCAGGAGCGTCACCAGCAACGCAGGCACGACGATGATCAGGGTGTTGAAGAAGAAGCGAGGCAGCTCTCCCTGCGTGAAGGCATCGCTGTAGTTCTGGAGCGTGAGCCCGTCGGGCCAGCTGACGTACCCCTTTCTCGCCGTCTCCGCGTACGGACGCAGCGACGTGTACACCGCCCATAACAGCGGCAGCAACCACACCAGTGCAGTGGTGGCCAGCACGACGTGCAGACACACGCGAGCGAAGGTCAGTCGGCGCCGCCGGGCCGGGTGGACGGCCGCAGGCGGGCGTTGCTCCTCGATCAGCAGTTCCGGTACGACGCTGGTCATGACGTCGGGTCCTTCCGCAGGGCCTGCGCGAGGTACGGGATGATCACGCCGAGGGAGACCATCAGCAGGATCACTGCGATAGCCGACCCGAAGCCGATCCGCGTGGCCTCACCGATGATGTTCTCGGTGATCAGGACCGAGAGGAGCTCCAGGCCGTTGCGCCCGTGGTTGAGCACATAGACAAGGTCGAACGCTCGCAACGACTCGATGATGGTGATCACCAGGACCACGACGTTCGTCGTGCGCAGGGACGGGAAGACGACCTGCCGGAAGACTTGCAGCTCGTTCGCCCCGTCCATCGCCGCCGCCTCGCGCAACGCCGGATCAACGGCCTTGATGCCCGCGAGGTAGATGACCATCACATATCCCACGTGTCGCCAGCTCGCGGCGACCATCGCCGACCAGAGGTTGATCGAGCTGTCCCCGATCCAGTCCACGTCAGCGTTGAACAAGTTGTTGATCAAGCCCTGCTCAGGGCTGTAGAGCAACTGCCAGATGAACCCGATCAACGCCAGCGAAAGCACGACAGGCAGGAAGATGGCCGTCTGGTAGATGCGTGTCCCGCGGATCTCCTTGTCAAGCAGCACCGCAAGCAGGAGGCCTATCGGTGTGGCGATGAAGAGGAAGGACCCGAGCCAGATGAGGTTGTGCTGCAGAGCGGGCCAGAAGGGCGGGTAGTTGGTTGCGATCTGCCGGTAGTTCTCAGCACCGACCGGCTCTGCAGCGGAGAAGCCACCGACACCGTTCCATGTGGTCAGCGACAACGCCGCGGACATGAAAGCAGGAACCCAGACGAGCAGGATGCTCAATGCTGCCGGGATGCCCAGCATCAGGCCGAAGGCGACTTTGTCCCGAGAAGAGAATCTTCCCCCCCTCGTCGATCTGGGTCGCCGAGATGCCACCGGCGACGTAGGCGGCGCCACGGTCACGGGACTCCCTAACTTGCGAAGATCGACTTTGCCTGGCTCTGCAGGGATCTCGTGATGCCGTCGATGTCCGCGCCGTTGCCCTTCAGGAAGTCCTGGATCGCCGGCAGCACGACCGGGGCCGCAAAGTCAGGCCGGGTGTCACGGTCGAGGTACTGGGCGACGTTCTTGGACGAGCCGATGACATCGGCGTACTTCTTCTGCAGCACCGTGTAGTTGCTGGTGTCCACGTTCTGCGCGGTGGCAACGTCGTTGGTGTCCGTCTTGAGGTACAGCTCTGCGGCTTCCGCTGATGCGAGGTACTCGAGGAGGCTCTGCGATGCCGCTGCGTTGTCCGGGCGCTTCACCATCATGAAACCGTCGATGGGCGCGTCGATGGCATCCTGCCCGTGCTCCGAGTCGATCTCGGGGAACGGGAAGAAGTCGAGGTCCTCTTTCGTCGCGTCGTCGAACTGGTCGACCGCGAAGCTGCCCATGAAGTACATGCCGGCCTTCTCCTGGCCCAGTGCCTGAGCAGCCTCTTGCCAGGTCCGCCCCAACGCCTGCGGCTGGTGGATGGGAAGCAGCCGGCGCCATGTGTCGAAGGTCGACTTGACTCGGTCGTCGTCCCAGGACTCCTTGCCGTCGAGCAGCTGAATGTGGAAGTCGTAGCCGTTCACTCTCATGTTGAGAATGTCGAACGTGCCCATCGCCTCCCAGCCCTCCTTGTCGGCGAAGGCGATCGGCGTCAGTCCGTCTCGCTTCATCTGCGAAGCCAGGGTGGTGAGCTCGTCCAGCGTCTTGGGGACTGCGTACCCGCGCTTCTCGAAGACGCTCTTCCGGTAGTACGTCACCCACGGGTAGTTGTAGAAGGGCACGAGGTACTGCTTGCCATCCTTGGCCGTGCATGCCTGCTTCACGGCCTCGGAGATGTTGCTGCCCACCTGATCCCAGACGGATGTCACGTCACTGACGAGCTGCTTCTCGGCGAAGAAGCGCATGCGGTAGCCGGCATTCCAGATCAGCACGTCATCGGGGGCGGCTGTCAGGTAGTTGTTGATCTGCTCGGTGTAGAGCAGCTTGTTGGTGCGGACCTTGATGCCCGTCTTCTGCTCGAACGCGGCGAAGACGCTGTCATACCCGGCCGTCGGGACTGCAGCGTTGGCGTTCAGCCCGAACCGCACGGTCCCCGAAGCCTTGCCGGCGGACTTCTTGGACTCCGGCGTCGCGGTCCCCGTGTCCGCGCACGCCGCCAGGCCGGGGATGGCCGCCGCGGCGCCGAGCAATCCCATTCCCTTCAGCAGTGATCGCCGGTCGAGGCCCGGGAAGGAAGCTGTCGGTTGCTCCACGGTGACTGTTCTCCTTGTGTTCGCCGTACGCCGAAGTGGTCAGGACCTGACTTGTACCGGTACCTAACCGGTTTTGCACTTGAGCGTCAATAGGCCAGCATCTGGTCTGCTCGTGGTATCTTGCAGGCGTGGATGCGGCGGGGACCGGCGAGGCCGGCAACAATCGACCACCGGTACTCCTGAACGCCGATGAGCTGCCGCTGTACGACCGCGTGGCGTCGCTCCTGCTGAACGACCTCGAGGCCGAAGGGGCGCGGCCAGGCGACCGACTTCCGTCAGAACGGCAGCTGACGGAGCGCTATCGGGTATCGCGGGTGACGCTCCGGTCTGCGCTGAGACAGTTGCACGAGCGTGGCGTGGTGGACTCGTCCCCGTCGCGCGGGTGGTTCGTCACGGACGTGAAGCAGCAGCGAGACGCCAGGGCAGCGCAGCCGGAACAGGTGCCCAGCTTCACCGATCTCGCGGAGGCTCAAGGTCTTCGCAGCGAAACCAAGGTGCTCTCGACCGACGTACGGCCCTGCACCCTTCATGAGGCCGGCACCTTGCGCATGGCCCCCGGGGCCCAGCTGTTCGAGCTGCATCGGATCCGGTACCTCGAGAAGCTCGCGATCGCCGTGGAGCACAACCGTCTACCGCTCTCGATCTGCCCGGAACTCGCCAGCGTCGACTTCGAACGGGACTCGCTCTATGCGACGCTGCGCCGCGCCGTACCTCCACAGGTCCCGTGCCTGGCCGACTACTCCGTCGAGGCTCGTCAGGCCACTGCCGAGGAGAAACAGCTCCTCGACATCACCGAGCCCGTACCGTTGCTGGTGGCGACACAGCTCTCGTTCAACGCCTCGGGCCGACCGATCGAGCTCACGACCGCCAGCTATCGCGGCGACCGTTACCAGTTCCGCGCCTCCATCACCAGCGACCGCAGGATCTGAACGCGCTGAGCACCCTGCCTTGACCATCGACGATGCCATCGGCTGGGCGGCTGCCGTGACCAGCGCCGTCTGGGGACTGCCCCAGTGCGTGCACATCCTGCGTGCAGGAAGCACAGACGGCGTGAGCGCGGGGGCGTGGCAGGCGACTTTCTGGTCGGGCACCTCCTGGGCCGGATACGGCGTGCTGACGGATCGCCCGCAGGTCATCTGGTGCAACGCCGTCATGACCGTAGCCACCGTTTCCATCCTGCTTCTCGCCGTGCGAGGCTCAGACCGGCGCGCTGCGTCGCTGTGGCTGCCCTCGGTGATCGGGTCCGTCCTGACGATCGTGGCGTTCTCGGCGCTCGGTGAGGGTGCGTTCACCGTCGCGATGGTGCTGCCCATGCTGGGCGCGCAGTCCCTGCACCTGTACGGAGCAGTCACCTCTCACGAGACCCGTGGCCTGTCTGTGGCCGCTTTCGCCGTCGG
>JAVEDI010000044.1 GCA_030841035.1 Actinomycetota bacterium | reverse complement strand
CGGCAGCGACCAAGGCAGTGGCGAAGAAGCCGGCGGCGACCAAGGCGGCGGCGAAGAGGCCGGCGCCGACGAAGGCAGTCGCCACCAAGACGGCGGCCACGAAGAAGGCCGCGGCCGCGACGAAGGTCGCGGCGCCCACAGCGCCCGCCAGCAAGGCGCGCGCCAGCAAGGCGCCCGCCACGCGCGCTGCTGCCCCCCAGGGGGTCGGGGAGCCGCGAGCCCTGGTGGTCCGCCACGACGAGGACCCCTGGACCCGCGCCGAGCTGGCCGAGGTGCGGGCCGAGCTCGACGACGAGCTGCGCCGGCTGCGTGACGAGCTCGACCTGGCCGAGCACGACATGGACGACATGCTGCGCGACGCCGGGGACGGGGCCGGCGACGACCCGGCGGACGCCGGCAGCAAGACCTTCGAACGCGAGCAGGAGATGTCCCTCGCGAACAACACCCGTGACATGCTGACCCAGGCCGAGCGGGCGCTGGCCCGCATCGACAACCGCTCCTACGGAATCTGCGAGAACTGTGGCAACCCGATCGGCAAGGCACGACTGCAGGTGTTCCCGCGAGCGACGCTGTGCATGACGTGCAAGCAGCGCGAGGAGCGTCGCTGAGCGACCAGCCACCGACGGGGCGGCCCCGCCTGCCGCTGCTGCTCGCGGTCGCGACCACTGTCGTGGCGGGCGACGTCCTGACCAAGTGGCTGGCGGTCGACCGGCTCGCCCACCGGGACCCGGTCGAGGTGATCGACGGTGCGCTGACCCTGCGCCTGGTCCGCAACCCCGGGGCGGCGTTCGGCATGGCCGCCGGCCTCACCGTCGTCCTCACGCTGGTCGCCGCGGTGGTGGTCGCCATGATCCTGCGCGCGGCGGCCCGGCTGCGCAGTGCCGGCTGGGCCGTGGCGCTCGCCCTGGTGCTCGGGGGAGCCGTGGGCAACCTGCTCGACCGGCTCTTCCGCGACCCGGGGCCGCTGCGCGGGCGGGTCATCGACTTCCTCGAGCTGCCGCACTGGCCGGTCTTCAACCTGGCCGACTCGGCGATCGTGAGCGGCGGAGTGCTGATGGTGCTGCTGTCGCTGCGCGGGGTGCAGTACGACGGTCGCCGCGCCAGCGCGCAGGAACCCGGCACCCAGGGGACAGAACAGCAGTGATCGGATCAGAGCGGACATAACCCGCCCACGCCGGGAACTCGTCCGAACCGAGGGCCCGCCACCTGCGTCCTTGTCGATGTGCCGAGGTCTGGGGAGCTGGTGCGTCGACGTCCCACAGTGACCTTTCCGTGTCCCTCCGCTATTGTTGCGGGGCTTCATGGCCGGCTGCCGGCTGCCGTTCTCCCCGCGCCGGCTGCCACGAGGGAGGCCCATCGATGACTCTCGCGCCCGACCGGGCCGGGCAGCAGCTGGCCAGGCGTGAGCCTGGCGAGCCGTCTCGCGCTGCCTCGCAGAGTCCCCGATCCACCGCCTGGCTGCGCCACCTCGGCCGCCGGCTGTTCCTGCTCGACCTGGTCGGCATCGTCGTCGCCCTGGCTGTGGCCCTGGACTTCCGCTTCGGCGAACCGGCCACGAGGCAGCCCGTGACGGGGGCCACGGCACTGCCGGTGTCCTCCTACGCCGCTCTGGCCCTGCTGCTGACAGCGGGGTGGCTCGTGGCCATGTACGCCGCGCGCACCTACGACGGGCGCGTGATCGGGATCGGCGTCGACGAGTACAAGCGGGTGCTGCGCGGCAGCCTGTGGGTCTGGGGCACGGTCGCGATCGTCTGTTACGCGGGTCGCATCGAGATCGCCCGTTACTTCTTCGCCGTCGCCTTCCCGCTGGGCACCGTGCTGCTGCTGCTGGGTCGCTACGCGGCGCGCAAGGTGCTGCACCGCGCCCGCCAGAAGTCCGACGCCTGGTCGCACAAGGTCCTGGTGGTCGGCGGGGTCAAAGAGGTCGACGAGCTCGTCGCTGAGCTGGGACGCGAGCCCTACGCCGGCCTGCACGTGGTGGGCGCGTGCGTGCCGGCCGGTCACGGCGGCGGCGCACCGTCGGTGCCGGTGGTCGGCAGCCTCACGAGTGTCGCCGAGGCGGTGGCCAGCACTGGTGCCGACACGGTTGCCGTGACGGCGTCTCGGGGGGTCACCAGCAGCGTGCTCAAGCGGCTGGGCTGGGAGCTCGAGGGCCAGGGGGTCGACATCGTCGTCGCGCCGGCGCTCACCGACGTCGCCGGGCCCCGCGTCCACGTCCGACCGGTGTCGGGCCTGTCCCTGCTCTACGTGGAGCAGCCGGAGTTCTCGGGGCCGAGCTGGTTCATCAAGGAGGTCTTCGACCGCACCAGCGCCTTCGTCGGCCTGGTGCTCGCGCTGCCCCTGCTGCTGACCATCGCGCTGATGGTCAAGACGACCAGCCGCGGACCGGTGATCTTCCGGCAGGTCCGTGTCGGCCGCAACGGTCGCATGTTCACGGTCTACAAGTTCCGCACGATGGTCGTGGACGCCGAGCAACGGCTGCCGGAGCTGCAGGGCCGCAACGAGAGCGACGGGGCGCTGTTCAAGCTGCGCAGGGACCCACGCGTCACCGCCGCGGGCCGCATGCTGCGTCGGTTCAGCCTCGACGAGCTGCCGCAGCTGATGAACGTGCTGCGCGGCGAGATGAGCCTGGTGGGACCCCGCCCGGCGCTGCCGAGCGAGACCGAGCGGTACGGCGAGACGGTCGCCCGCCGGCTCCTGGTCAAGCCGGGCATCACCGGCCTGTGGCAGGTCAGCGGCCGCTCGGACCTCACCTGGGAGGAGTCCGTACGGCTGGACCTCTACTACGTCGAGAACTGGTCTCCTGCGCTGGACATCTCCATCCTGTGGAAGACCCTGTTCGCCGTCCTGCGCGGCGGCGGCGCGTACTGATTTTGCCGGTACCCCAACCTGAATCGGGCGATTGCAGCAACCGCCGTTGCCCCGGATCACCCGTCCGGTCCTGCTTCGAGATGTCCCGGAAACCGATGGTTCTGTTGAGGGAAAGCCAGGACGGCGACCCGTACACGGAAGATCGGAGACCTCAGGTGAGCGAGCCACATCCGGCCATGCGACTGCTGCGGGCGGGGATCCCGCTGTCGCTGTTGCTGGACCTCGCCGACCCCTCGGGACCCGACACCTGGGGGATCATGCAGGCCGAGCGCCGGGCAGGTGAGGCGGGTACCCCGTCCCGGCCGCGCGCTCTGGCCGCCGTCGGTGTCGCCGGCGTAGCGGGTGAGCTGGC
>JAVEDI010000031.1 GCA_030841035.1 Actinomycetota bacterium | reverse complement strand
TGGCCAACGTGGACATCTGTTCAACCAGAAGGCGTCGACCATGCAGGCCCAGCCGCCCGCTGGCTAGTGGGCTGCTGAGTACGCCGTCGGGAGCCATGATCCTCGGCAGGTAGTGCTTCACGGTGGTGACTGCACCTGCGAACAAGCGAGCCGCACTGGCACTCCCGGTCAGCCGCCAGTAGTCGTACACCGCCAGCGCGGTGGACATGTGGGGATTGATGTAGAGGGACGGCACCCTGCCGGAGGGGAATTGTTCGAACCAGACGAACCCGTCGTCATCCACGACCGACGTCCAACGCGCCATTGCGGCGAACTCTGCCGGACTGTCCGCTCGGAAACGCAGCAACGTGGTGAAGGTGTCCTCGGCCAGTTGACGCCACTGCGGCTGGTGGGTCAATCGAGACAGGCGGACGAAGACCTCGAGCATCAAACCCTGGGTGTAAGCGGAGTACCAGGGAGCCGAGATCGGCCCGTCCAGACCCTTGGCCTCGAAGTCGTGGCGGTACAACCCTTCGACGGAGTTGTCCAGCACTGGCGCAATCGCGGTGTGCGCACGAGTCAGCCAGACTCTGTTGTGGTCGCGTTCGAAGGCCGCGAGGGCCGCAAGGGCATATTCGGCCCTCGCGTCGGGTGACGTCCGGCTATCGGGCGAGAGAGTCCCCTCGATCGCCCCGCGAAGCACCGCCGGATCCGTGTGAAACCCGTAGGCCGCAGGCATGGGCGAGTACGGATCGATCCTTTCGAGGGGCAAGCCGCCTTCCACGTTCAGGTCCGGCAAGCTCGGTTCAGCCACATCGTGCTCGAGGCGGGGCACCCAGCGGGCGTATGCCCGGTTCCCGGTAACTTCGCTTAGGACGGCGAGCTGCCGGATCAACAAGCGGTGATGGACGATGTCGCGGATCCCGACGACGATCCCCGTTCGGGAAACGCCACCTGGAACCCGTAGATCAGGCAGGTAGTGGCGAACAGTGGCGACGCCACCCCGGAAAATTGTCTGCGCGAGCGCCTTGTGTGAGAGCGACCAGTAGTCGTAGACGCCGAACAGCGTGGTGAGGTGAGCCGTCATGGACAGCGTCGCGAAGCCTTGACTCGGAAACTCCTCGAACCACAGATAGCCACGCTTGTCCACCATGCTGAGCCAGGGGTCCGTGGGGCTGGGCCGGCCGAACCGGGCGAAATCGCGGAAGTGCAGCAGGCCCCGGAAGAACTTGCCAGCAAGATTTCGCCACTTGGCGCTGCCGGTCTCTCGCGCGAGCAGCGAGGCAGCGCTCAGCGCCAGGCCCTGCGTCTCAGCGGAGTACCACACATCAGGCATCCGTTGGCCGAGCGGGTCCACGGTGGGGTACCTGTGCGCCACGACTCCGTCTACCTGCGTGGCCGCCAACTGGTCCAGGGCGGTGCTGGCTCGCTCAAGTGCCGCGGGGTCCTGCGTCTCGACATACCGTCGTGCCGACCGGGCGGCCACCAAGGACAGCTCAGCAGCCCCGGCCTCTACGTCCGGTCGAAATCGCGATGCGCGGGCCGTCACTTGGTCGATCGTGGCTAGCTCCTGAGGCAGCAGCAGCGCAGGATGGTCAACACGGCGTGGCGCGTCTGCGAGAGCGAACGTGGGTAGCGGGAACGGGTCGTCATGGTGGACAAGATAGGCAGCGGTTGCGCCGACGACATCGATGACCAGCGCGACGATGACGATGATGCCGAGCGTGGCGAGGCTCGTTCGCGGCCGGAGGCGTGGACGCCGGATCGATCTCATCGCGGCACCTTTCCAGCCCGTTCACCGGTTCTGTCCAGTGAGCGGTAGAGCTCGGACAGCGCGTTGACGGTGGCGGTCCAGCGGTAGGTGCGGGCCGCCCACGATGCTGCACCGTCCGGGGCCGTCAGAGCCGGGGCGGCGCGGACCGCCTCGGTGAGGCCATCGAGGTCCGTGGGCGATACGTAGGTGGCGTGGCCTCCGGTGACCTCCCTCAGGACCGGGATGTCGGAACAGAGCACGGGCACGCCTAGTTGCATCGCCTCGACGGCAGGCAACCCGAAGCCTTCGTACAGCGAGGGAATGATCACCGCCGTTGCGCCCAAGTACATCGCGACCAGCTCGGAGTCGTCGAGGCCGGACACTACCTCGACGCCCTTCGGCCGGTCGCCCCAGCCCAGACGACCCACGATGACCAGGTCGTGCGTGGCGTGCAGGCCGGAACGCCGGTACGCCTCGGCCAGCCGGAGCAGGTTCTTGCGCGGCTCCAGGGTGCCGACGGTGAGGAGGTAGGGGCGGGCCCGTGCCGGCCGCTGCGCCGGAGGCGGCAACTCGACGCCCAGGGGGACGACCGTGACGCCGGGGCCAGCTATGCCGAAGTGCTCTCGCACCTCGTCGGCGACGGCGGCCGTGTCGGTCACGATATGGGCTCGCCCAGCGGCGGCTGCCCGGGCGAGCGGCGCGTAGTAGTGCCGGCCCATTCGGCTCGCGGTATCGCGCCACAGCCACCAGGTGAGGTCGTGCAGTGTGTAGATCACAGCCACGCCCGCTCGGGCCCAGGGAGCAGGAGGCAATGTCGGGAAATGCGCTACGCGGGCGCCGCGGACGGCAAGGGGAGTGGCGACGAGGTCCTGCCACAGCCGCGAGCCCAGCCGCGGTGAGCCGGACACCCGGACTCGGACGTGATCGTCTGCCGAGGAGATCCGCTTGGCGATCTCCCTGCTGTAGCGCTCCCATCCCGTCGTCCGCGGCCACGCTGCTGAGCGCGCGTCGAACAGGTAGGGCCGGTCGGCAGAGCTCACAGGGCGCTCCCGCCTTCTCTGGCTTCTTCCCGCGCGGTCAGCTGGTCGGCAGGAAAGACGAAGGGCGACCCATCGGTGATGCCGGCGCAGACGACATCCAGTCCTAGTGAGGCGCCCGGTGCCAGTTGGGCCAGGTCGTCAACGGCCGCGTGATAGACGGGGATGCTGACTCCCGACGGCTTCATGAACTCGAGGGGGATCATGCGCCGGAAGAAGAAGTGGTACGCGTACTGGCGCGCCCGGCGTGTCTGCTCCTCCGACATGCGCTCTGCGACCGGCAGTGTCTCAAGGATCGCGGCGTAGGACTCTCGCGAGGTGACGTCCCGGGTGACCCCCTTGCCGCGGATCCACGCCTCTCCCGCCACGATCACCGGGATCCCGAGGGAGGTGAGCTCCACGCCCGTCTTGGTGCCAAAGATGATCACGCTGTCGCACTGGAGCATCGCGGCGTACGTGCTGACCTGACTGTCCGGTCCGACCAGGAAGACGTTCTCCGGGAGCTGCGGGAACTCCCGCTTGATCTCCTCGACCACACGCTGGCGTGAGGGCAGCCAGCCGGTGATCTCCGCGGGGTGCACCCGGATCAGCAGCTGCAGCTCCGGATGGTCGGCGAACCAGCGAACGGTCTCGACGACCCAGTCCCTCATCGAGGGGAATGCGTTGGCCGGGTAGTGCAGCTGCGCGTCCCACATCACATTCGTCAGCAGGCCGATCGTGGGCTTCGAGCTGAAGTCGATGCCAATCTCGCCTTCGATCGCCGACACGTCGTCCTGAGGCTCACGATGGAAGTAGATCCAGTCGCGGCTCCCGGTCCACCGGCTCTCCAGGTAGTCGAGAACGTCTCGCTCTCGCTGCTCGTCCCAGCCCTGTTCCTCCCAGAAAGCGACCGGCTCGTCCATGAGCGTGTGGTGGTAGCTGTTCCCGTGGCTGAAGATGAAGGTCTGTGACCGGTAGCCCGGATTCCAGTTCACGACGCGCACGCCTTCGGCCCGGCAGACCTCACCGAGCAGCCCCTGGGGTACATAGATGCCGTGATGGAACACGGCAACGTCGTATCTCTCCCGACGGAGCAGGCGCTGAGCGGTCCGCACCGTGAGGACGGCGGCTTCGACGTAGCGGCGTAGCACTGCGGACTGGTGCTGCTCTCCGTCGAGCGTCGCCCGGGCAAAGTACCTGAGCGTCCCGGCAAGAGCATGCTCACCGACGCGGAGCCCGTCCAGCTCGAGGTCCACCACGTCGGTCAGCGTCGCGGCCGCTGCAAGCTGACGCGCCTCCTCGTGGTCAGCGGGTGTCAGGAGGTCGCTGAACGAGTGGATCCCGACGCCCAGACCTTCGACGCTGCGTGATCCGGTCCGGTGGCAGTAGCCGCACAGACTGCCTTGCGGGCCGCGCTCGGCCATCCGCCGCGGTTCCAGTTGGACGTAGGTGCATTCCAGGCACGCAGGCAGTACGCCGTCGCACAGCAGCATGTCGACCTCGTGGCCACGTAGCCGCAGGGCTGCGCCCAGGGCGGCCTCGAGCACGGTCCCGTTGAGGTGACCGCCGACGTCCGTGCCCAGGAGCACCTTCTTCGGCTCGCCCTGCGGGGCCCCGGGCGGGTCTCCGGGCAGGTCGGCCCAGCGGGTCAGCCAACGTGCGGCTCGGCGGCGTCGGACAAGGTCGCGCAGGACCCGGTTCTGGCGGGCCCGGGCACGCACGGCGCTGGCGACCCTGGCGCGCTCAGCTGCCACGCGATGTCCTACCGACCGGTGTCGGGGTCTCCTGAGCCATCTTCTCCAGCAGCTCTGCGCCCGGGGGCATGCGGTCGGTCACCCACCACGGCTCCAGAGCCTCCAGCTCGCGCCGATCGTGACTGGGCGACGCAACGGCGAGGACGCGCAGACCCACCGTTTGGCCGGCGGCGATGTCATAGGGCGTGTCGCCCACCAGCACACCGCTGCCGGCGGCTCGTCCATAGCACTCCGTGGCCCGCCCGATGGCCGCGCGGGCGATGTCCGACCGGTCGGACCCGTCGTCACCGAAGCCGCCGGTGGCGAAGAAAGCCGCGAGTCCGTAGGACTGCAACTTCGCCTCGGCGCCCGACCGCATGTTGCCGGTGAGCAGGACGTTCGCGACGTCCTGCCGGGCCGCCAGGTACGTCAACGCATCGAGGATGCCTGGCAGCACCTGCCCACGCTTGTGCCGGAGCCGGTACGGCAGCGCCGCGGTGTAGGCGTCGAGGAACAGGTCGCAGCTGGCCGGGTCGCCTGGATGGCCCATGGCCTGCAGGACGGCCTCGGCGATCATCGGGTCGGTCATGCCCGCCGTATGCATCGCGGTGAGGTCCGGTCGCCGCCCTACGACCGTTTCCGCGGCGTCCTCCAAGGCGGGGACCCCCGCCCGTGCCGTGGTCAGCAGTGTGCCGTCGATGTCCCAGTAGACGACGAAGCGGACCAGAGTAGTCGCCGCCCTCATCGGGGGACGAAGAAGAAGTTGTTGACGTAGCGCCCGGGCTCGACCGCGTTGAGCCGCTCCGGCAAGCGGTCCTCCTCCGGTACGCTCACCAGGTCACCTGAGGTGGCGAGATACGACGGCTCGTAGCCGTTGTCGGCGAAGACCTTGAGCACCTCGGCGACGTCCTCGCCGGCGTGCCGGTGTTCGACCTCGACCAGCCACACCGGCCGTTGGCGCGCCAAGACGCCCGAGCTTCCTCGCAAGACCTTGAGCTCGTGGCCTTCCACGTCACACTTGATGAACGAGACGGGCCGCACGCCGATCTCGTCATCGAGGGTGGCGGTTCGTACGCTGACATCCACCCCCGAGCCGGGCCCGTCTCCGGTGCCGCTCTCGAGGCTGGCCCACGCGATCTGCTGTTCACCGGACACCACGGGGATCCTCAGGGTGGCGCTCCCGGCGTGGTCGCTCAGGGCGATGTCGCTCAGGGTCACGTTCCGGTACCACCGCGACGAGAGACCGCGGTCGAGGTAGCCATGCAGGGACGGCTGTGGTTCGTAGGCCAGCACTGAGCCGTCCCGACCGACCTGGCGGCGCAACCAGTAGGTGTAGATGCCCTTGTGGGCGCCGATGTCGATGACCGTGTCACCCCGGCGGACGAACCGGTTCAGCGCCGAGAGCTCGGGCTCGCGGGAATTGCCGACGTAGGCCCGTGCCGGCAGCGACATCCGTGCGGGAAGCAAGGCGGCGATCCGGTCGCGGGGACCCGAGCGTGCCGGCCCGGGCGCGGATCCGGCCGTGCCCGTCCGGGAGTCGTGCGCAGGCATGCGTGCGATCCTATGTCAGGTGCCGATGGGTGGCTGACCCGCCGGACGCCGTGGTCACGTTCATGGCTGAACATCCGTGGGCACGGGACACTGCATGCCGGGGAGCGACTGACGTGGCGATCGAAAGCCGGGCGCCGAATCTGCTACGGGGCGGGTGGCGCGGGAATCCGCCGCTTCGGGCACTGGCGTACGTCGTCCTCCCCTGGACTGCGCTGCTGCTCCCTGCGCCGTGGTCCATGGTCGGGGTCGCCGTGGCCTACCTCGTCACCGCTCTCGTCGCGGCCCGTGATCGGCAGAGTCACCGGGGGGTCTGGGCGCTCCTCGCGGCGCTGACCGTCTGCGATGTCAGCCCGTTCACGGTGGACGGGAGCGTTGTCCGGTTCTACCAGCTCGCCGCGCCACTGGTCCTCGCGCTCGTCGTGGTGTGGCGCCGCGAGCTGCTGCGCGGGATCACGTCGCTCTCCCGTCCTGGTCTGTCGCTCCTTCTTCTGGTCGTGTTCGTGACCGTCCTCACCGGCCTGTCGATCGTGTGGACCATCTCGGTACGCCAGACCTTGATCAGCACGGTGGGTCAGGTCGCCGTGTGCGGTCTGCTGCTGGTCTACGCCGGCGCGGTGAGGTCTGGAGTGGTCAGTGGCAGGGAAGTCCTGACAGCGGTCTGGTCAGCGGCCACCCTGGGTTCCGCGGTGGCGTGCGCCCAGTTCCTGGTCACCGTGGCCACCCCGCTGAGATGGGCGGTCGCCGGGGGCAGCGGAATACCGTGGCCACGTCCGACCGGGCTGATGACCGAGTCGGTCTGGGCTGCTCTCGTCGCGGCGATGGCCCTGGGCCTCAGCTTCGCTGTCCGCCGCACGCACCCTCGTCTGGCGGCGACCTCGTGGGTCGTCAACGGCGCCGTTGTCCTGCTGGTGCTGTCCCGAGCAGTGATCCTGGGCATGATCGTCGCGGCAGCTGTTGCGGCGATCCTCGGCTGGCGCCGTCGCGTCACCTGGATCCCCGCGCTAGCCACCGTCGTCGTGGCGGCCACGGCATTCGCCGGGTTCAGTCTCCTGGCGCCAGGTGTTGTCCAGCGTTTCGACCCGCGGCTGTTGATCGGAGTCCGACACGGCACCGACGGGGGCAGTGCGAGCTCACGTGTCGCCGTGTTCGACCTTGCACGTGACGAGATACCCCGACACCTTCCCTGGGGCGCAGGAGCGGGCTCGTCCAACCAGCTCACCACCGATCCGCAGGTCCGTGAGCGCTACCTCAACGGCGGCGAGCTCAACTCGGGGCGCGGCTCGACCAACTTCTATCTCGGCTACGTGTTCGACTTCGGCTACCTCGGTGCGTTGGTGGCGATAGCGCTCACGGTGACCATTGGGGTCTTGGTCTTGCGTGCCGCACGAGTCGATCACGGGCTATCGGCCTACCTGGCGGTGCTGTTTCTCGTCGACTTCCAGTTCAACAACGGCTTTCGCTTCGGATTCGTCCATGTGCTCCTGGCGGCGCTGGTCGCGCAGGCGTGCCAGCACGGTGCGACCTCGACGCGAGTGGCCGCCCCGGGCTCCCGCTCGACGGGCAAGCCCGTTGATGTGGCCCACCGGGACTGACCCTCTCGGGCGCTTCGGTCAGCGCGTCCTTGTGGTGCCCGCAACAACGCTGGCCGCGATGCTCGGACCGTCCAGGCCGTGCGCGCGCAGGATCTCATCGTTCGCACCGGACCTCGGCACGTCCACGACGGCAAGGTGGCAGATTCGGCCGCTCCACCCCGCCAGCGCAGTCCTGGTAAGCAGGTACGCACCGAGCCCGCCGGCGGGAAGGTGGTTCTCCACCACCACGAGATAGGGCGCCGCGTCGAGGATCTCGCGCCACCACGTCTCGTCGAGCCTGTTGGCCCACGGCATGGCGACCACCCCTGCCGACATGCCTTGCGCGTCCAGGAGGTCGGCCGCGGCCCAGGCCTCGCGCAGGACGACTGGGCCGGCTCCGACCAGCGTGACGTCCGTGCCCTGGCGCAGCCGGGTTCCGACACCGATGCGGGGTTTTTCATCGGGCCAGGCAAAGCCCAGCTCGACGGGCGGCGAGGTCAGCCGGACATAGGCGCTGCCCGGGTGGTCGTCGAGCAACAGGTCCAGCATCGGCGCGACCTCGTCGGGGTGACCGGGCTCCACGACGGCCAGCCCGTGCACGGCGGCGAAGGACGCGACATCGGTCACGGCCTGGTGCGAGTGGCCGGGTCCGCCCGGCACGATGCCCGCCAGCGACCCGACGTAGAGGATCTTCGTCCCCTCGGTCGAGTTGGTGAGCACCTGCTCGTGCGGGCGACCGGAGAGGAAGCTCGCGAACGAGTGGACGACCGGACGCAGCCCTCGCAGGGCCAGACCGCCGGCCTGACTGACCATGTCCTGCTCGGCGATGCCGCACTCGATGAAACGGTCGGGAAATCGCCGCGAGAACTCGGTCAGTCCGGTGTCCAGCAACAGGTCTCCGTCGAGCGCCACGATCGTGTCGTCACGTCCAGCGCGCTGGACGAGGGCCGTAGCCCATGCGTCGACCAGCTTGCCGCCTCCGGCGACTGTCCGCGAAGGCACCTCGACGTGGCAGGTCTCCAGCTCGACACCCAGGCCGTTGAGCCGGTCGGTGGCGCGGACGGTGATCTCGGCGAGGGCGCCCGCGTAGTGCGCCTCGGAGGGGGCGCCGGAGTGGAACGGGTAGAAGTCACCACCGGCCTCGAAGTGCTCCATGAAGGAGACGCCGCTGCCCTTGACCGTGTCGGCGACCAGGATGCCCGGGCGCGGGTCCGCCTCGAGAGCCGCCACGGCGTCGGCCACGGCCGCCAGGTCGTGACCGCTGCAACGCCGGACAGCCCAGCCGAAGGCGCTGAACTTGGCGACCAGGTCACCCAGGTCGGACACGCGACGTACCCAGGTGTCGCTCTGGATCTTGTTGTGGTCGACGATGACGGTCAGCTCGGACAGACCGCGGTTGACCGCGCCCTGCAGGGCCTCCCAGTTCTGTCCCTCCTGCAGCTCGCCGTCGCCGGTCATCACGTAGACCGGCCGAGGGGTGCCCAGCAGGCGGTCGGCCTCGATCATGCCCTTCGCCTTGGAGATGCCCATGCCCAGCGAGCCGGTGTTGGCCTCGATCCACGGGGTGTGCACGTCCGGGTGACCGGGCAGACCGTCCAGACGGCGTAGCCGGTGCACGAGCGCCGGGTCGAGGCGGCGGGTGGCCGTCAGCACCGCGTAGACGCCCGGCGCGTCGTGCCCCTTGGAGGAGAAGAAGGTGCCGGCCAGAGCGGCCCGCGCCCCGCCGCCGTACACGTCGAGGCGCGTGAGGTACAGCCAGCTGACGATGTCGAGGGCGGAGAAGCTGGACCCGAGGTGTCCCGATCCGGCCTGCATGACCATCGAGAGGGTGTTGATGCGCGCCAGGTCGGCGAATGCTGCGGCGCGCTCCTCCGGCGTGCCCTTCGCCGAGCGCCAGGTCGACTCGAAGACCTCGGGTGGCACGAAGGTCAGGGTCGGCACGTCATCGCTCCGTCGGTGTGTGTGCGGGTGTCCCCTCAGGGACGAGGTCAGGCTCCTCCAGGTTCGCCAGGCCCAGGTCGAGCAGGCGTTCCAGCAGCAGCCAGTCGCTCTCGTGGTTGAGGTCGAAGCCGTCGTAGGACTCGCTCACCCACGGCCTGATCTCCTGACCGGCGATCGAGTCGCCCTCGTCCACGGTGCGGGCCCAGGCCACCTCGAGACTAGCGTTCTGGACGAAGACCGGCGGTAGCGCCTGGTAGGGCGTGCTGTGCCACGGCGGCTGGGCGCCACCGTCATCCAGCAGCGGCGACATCCGCTCGCCGCTGCCCTCCAGGACCCACATCTTCCCGGGGTGCTCGGAGACCCGCTGCACCGCGCGCAGGGAGTCAGCGCCCGGGTCTGCGAGCAGAGCCTGTACCGCTCTGGCGATCGAGGCGGCCGGCCGCAACGGGCTGGTGGGACGCAGGATCGCAAACGCGTCCACCTGCTGGCCGGTCGATCGCAGCGCGGCGAGCGCGTGCCGCAGCCAGTCGATGTCCGGGGATGTGTCCGTTGCCAGATCAGCCGGTCGCAGGAACGGCACCGACGCGCCGTAGCTCCGGGCGATCGCGGCCGTGTCCTCGTCGTCGGTGGAGACCACGACGTCGTCGAACGCCTTGCTGCGCCGCGCTGCCGAGATCGTGTAGGCGATCAACGGGTGCCCGCGAAGGGGCCGCACGTTCTTGCCTTCGATGCGCCGACTCCCGGACCGGGCGGGAACGAGCGCGACGACGCGGCGCGGCACATCCGTCACGGTGCGAACGCGGCGTCAGGGTCATGCACAACCACGACTGACTTCCAGTCCGAGTAGACGTCCAGCGCCTCGGTCCCGGCCTCGCGGAAGCCGTTGCCCGACTGCTTGAAGCCCCCGAAGGGCATGTGCGGCTCACTGCCGTACGTCGGGCCGTTGACCACGACCATGCCCGCCTTTGCCCGCTCGACGAACACCTGGGCCCGGTCCACGCTTGCGGTCCACACAGCCGCGGTGAGGCCGTACGGCGACGCGTTCGCCCGGTCGAGCGCCTCCCCGAACGTCGAGACACGGAACAGCGCGCTGATCGGCCCGAACAGCTCCTCCCGTCCGGCCGCGACGTCCTCACCAGGTTCCTCCAGCAGGGTGGGTGCCAGGTAGCAGCCATCCGCGAGGGCACCATTGGTCAGGCGCTGCCCACCCGCGAGGATCGGGACACCGGCCGAGCGCGCCGCCTCCACAGCATTGAGCATGAACGTCAGCTGCCCCTCGCTGACAACCGGACCGAGGTCACAGTCGTCGCGGCTGCCGACCTTGAGCCTGGCCGTCCGGTCCAGCAGGCGCTCCTTGAACGAGTCGTAGACGCCGTCCATGACGATGAATCGGCTGCCGGCGGCGCAGCGTTGGCCGGCGTTGCTGAAGGCCGACAGCACCGCCGCGTCGGCGGCTCGGTCGAGGTCGGCGTCGTCACAGACGACGAGGGGGTTCTTCCCGCCGAGCTCGAGGCACGTCTTGACCAGCCGGCTGCCGGTCGACGCCGCGATCCGCCGTCCGACGGCGGCCGAGCCGGTGAAGCTGAGGACGTCCACGTCGGCGTCGGCCAGTGCTGCACCAGCCACCGCGCCGTGCCCGTGCACGAGCTGCAGGACGCCCGCGGGCACGCCGGCCTCGTGGGCCAGCTGCACGAATCGGGTAGCGCTGAGGGGCGTGTGCTCGGAGGGCTTGAGGACGGCGGAGTTGCCGCACAGCAGCGCGGGGAACACCTTCCAGGCGTAGTTGGGCAGGGGAGTGTTGGCCGCGACGATGAGCCCTGCCACGCCGATGGGCGAGCGGACCACGGACACCGACTTGTGGGGCACGGCGCTCGTGGTCGTCCGCCCGTAGAAGCGCCGGCCCTCGCCGGCGACGAAGTAGCCCATCTCCACCGCAGCACCGAGCTCTCCCGCTGCGTCGCGGCGCGGCTTGCCGGTCTCCTGGGCGACCAGGTCCACCAGCTCGTCGCCGTGGGCCTCGAGGGCCTGGGCGAGCCGGCGCAGCACGAGTCCTCGGTCGACCACGGTGCGCGCGGCCCACTCCGGCTGCGCCGTCCGCGCGCCGCGGACCGCGCAGGCGACGTCCTGTGAGTCGGACAGGGCAAAGGTCCCCACCAGCGCTCCGGTGGCGGGGGATCGTCGCTCGGCGGTGCCGAGCGACCCGCCGCGCAGCTCGCCGTCGATGAGGTTCGGCGCATCGGGCAGTGCGCCGGGGCCCGTGCTCTCACCAGGCTGTGAAACCACCATCCACCTTCAGCTCGATACCGGTGACGTACGACGAGGCATCGGACGCCAGGAAGAGCAAGGGCTGGACGAGCTCATCCGGCCGCGCCAGCCGGCCGAGGGGAACCCGCGCCGAGAACTTGCGCACGAACTCCGCGTCCTGGCCTCCCGCGACGCCACCCGGGCTCAGCGTGTTGACGCGTACGCCCGTGCGGGCCAGGTGTGTGCAGAAGTAACGGCTGAGATTGACCAGGCCGGCCTTCGAGGCGCCGTACGCGGGTGGCTTCAGGAAGGGGGGCTCCATGGGCACATGGTCATACATCCGTGGATCCGGGGAGACGCTTGCGTACAGCGAGCCGATGTTGACGATGCTGCCTCTGCCGACGGCCGACATCGCGGCGCCGAAGACCTGCATCGCCTGGAAGGCGCCGAGCACGTTGACCTCCAGCACCCGGCGGAACGTGTCGGCGGGAACGTCCTCGAGGAGCGTCCCTTCACCCGGTCGGGGGGGAACGTCCACACCCGCGTTGTTGACCAGTACGTCGGGGGTCCCCCACCGCTGCTGGATGCGGGCCGCAGCGGCTTCGAGGTCGTCACGGACAGTGACGTCGGCCGTGATGACGTCCAGCGTGTCGCCGTACGTCGAGCCGAGCTCGACCAGCACCGGGTCCTGTTCCGTGCCGTGCAGGCTCAGCGCGGCTACCCGGTAGCCCGCCTCCAGCAACCCGCGGGTCCATACCGGGCCCAGGTTGCCGGCCGCGCCGGTTATCACCGCAACGCGGGCGGTCGAGGGACTCACTGCGCGGGCTGTTCGACCAGGTGGTCGAAGGAGAACGCCTCGTCCTCGCCGACGTCGGTCTGCAACCGCCGGCCGACCAGCTCATCGAGGTGGTAGGGGAAAAGCGCGTCACCGGGAGACTTCATGGCGATGTCTGCCGGGGCGAGAACCGTGCCCGCGGGCAGGTCCCGGCTGGCGACCAGCTTCTTGCCCATCTTCTGCGACGGCGCGACCTCGCTGTCGAAGAACCGCTTCGTGCCGTCGCCCAGGGCGAGGCGGGTGCGGCGCAGGTCGCGGATCAGCTTCTTCAACCCGGCCGGCTCGAGGGAGAACGCATGGTCGGTGCCCCGAAGCGCTCGGTTGAGGGTGAAGTGCTTCTCTATGACACGTGCGCCCAGTGTGTACGCCGCCGTCGACATCGCAATGCCGCTGTCATGGCCGGAGAAACCGACCACGACGTCAGGGAACTCCCGCCGGTAGGTCTCGATGACGCGCAGGTCGAGCTGCTCGTAGTCCGGGGGGTAGGCGGCTGTGCACTGCAGGAAGGCGATCTGCGGATTGATCGGCGCAACCGCCTCGTAGGCACGACGCACGTCCTC
>JAVEDI010000025.1 GCA_030841035.1 Actinomycetota bacterium | reverse complement strand
CGGTGCTCGCCGGTGGTGGCCGAGGGCAGGCATGCGGCATGCTGCTGGGATGTTGGAGCGGGTGGTGCGACATGGGCAACTGGCGCTAGCCGTGTGTGATTCACAGGGCAGCGGCCCAGGTGTGCTGCTGCTGCACGGCCTTGGCTGCAACCTCGCCTTCTGGAAACTGATGGAACCACTTCTGGCGCGTCGATTCCGTCTGGTGTCGGTGGACCTACCGGGCCATGGTCGGTCGACCGTGCCCCGTTCTTACAGCTTCGAACGCGACCTTCTCGCGCTGGAACAGGTGTGCTCGGAATATGAGCTGCGAGAGGCAGCGATCGTTGGGCACTCCTATGGCGGCATGCTCGCCGTCGGCCTGGCAGCCCGAGGGACACAGCCCTACCGTGTCGCGGTGAACATCGACGGGTTGGGATTTGCACATCCGCGCACCCCACCAGCGATGTGGACACCGGCGGAGCCCGAGGGCTGGGAAGATGACGGGGATCTGGAATGGATGGAGGCAGAAGTCCTCGCCGAGCAACAGGAGCTTGCGGCTCTCGGTGTTGCCGCCCGGGACCTGCCCGCCGAGATCATCCGCCGCGGCTTCCTCACCTCCGCCGACGGCCGGTGGCACCGCGTCCCCACTGCCGCGTACTTCCTCGCCGTGCAAGAGACATTCCGCGACCTTGACTTGCTTCAGTCCTATCGCCGCGCAACCTGCCGGACGATCACCGTGATCGCCACTCAACGTGCCGCACCGACACCCGAACTGCAAGAACTGACCGCTGGCCACGTCGCCGCCATCAGGGCGGACCTGCGAGCCGTGCCCTCCGCCCGCGTGATTGTCATGGAGGGAGGCCATTACCTCCACCTGGAGGTACCCCACGATCTCGCGACGATGCTTGAGGACGCCTGTGGTTGATCATGCGCCATCCCGAGGCGGCCGGCTGTCGTTGGGTGCCTGAGCAGCACCCATACCGATACACGGGTCCGGCTGTAGCCGGGTCCTCGGGGGCTCTCCGAGCCCGCAACAACCTCGACCGATACCCAATTGCATCCTTGCGCATTCATGGCCTCCAGTACCTGACCCGACAACCACACTCGTGACCAGGTGAGCTCGCCAATCCCGACGCTGCTTCACGTCGGGTTAGGTCGTATCGGGAGCAAAGTCCGTCGCCCTGTCTGCGACCGTCGTTGGTGCCGATGTCCGACGACTGTCCCCGACAGCGGTGATGATGGAGCGATGACGACCTATTCCGGCACGAAGGAGTTCGAAGGCGCGACCTTCGTCAAGGCGAGCTTCAAGGGGGCCACCCTGCGATTCTCCGATGTCAGCGGTGTGACGATGCGCAGCGTCGATGTGGACGGACTCGACATCGACAGCCATGACCTGTTCTTCGGCAGCCTCTTCGTCAATGGGGTCGACGTGGTGCCGCTCGTGGAGGCCGAGCTCAACCGGCAGTTCCCGGGCCGCGAGCTGCAGAAGGCGCAGACGCCCGAAGGCCTGCGCGAGGGTTGGGTCGCTGTGCAGTCCGCGTGGCAGACGACGGTAGCGGGCACGGCGCCAGACCTGGTGGACGCCCACGTCGAGGACGAGTGGTCCTTGGCCCAGACCCTGCGGCACCTCATCCTGGCGACCGACGCGTGGCTCCGCGGCGGGATCCTGCGGATGCAGCAGCCGTTCCACGAGATCGGCCAGATCTTCACCGGTGCCGACGAGATGGGCTTCGACATGTCGATCTTCCGCGTGGACCCGGTCTACGAGGAGATCCTCGCGGTGCGTGCCACGCGGCAGCGAATGGTGACCGACTTCCTGGCCACGGCTACGGCGGAGCTGCTCGCGGAGGAACGCGAGAACCCGTGGGGCGGCGGTGACTGGCGTCCCAGCGTCGGTGACTGCATTCGCGTGATCCTGGAGGAGGAGTGGGCGCACCTGCGCTACATCCGACGGGATCTCGCTCGTATGCGTTGAGCCTGAAGGAGCCATACACCAAAGCGCATGATTCGCCAGACGTTCCGGTCCCTATGCACCACACCGACGGGGCTGGCGCCCATAGCCCCCGCAGGGCCAGTCGATCGACTACCGGACGTGCCGCGATCGGCTGCCGGGTTGTCGTCCATGCACAAGCCCGGTGCGCGGGCGCGACCAGCGCTACCGCTCCATCGTGTTCGTGCCGTCAGAGAGCACCGGCGAGATGAGCCCGAACACGTTGTTGTCGGGGTCGAGAAGGTAGCCGATGCGGCCGATGTGCTGCATATCACTGAGAGGAAGCGCCTCGGCTCCGCCAAGGGCGAGTCCCTTCTGGAACAAGTCATCGACGCTGCCGTCGACGCCCACGACGAAATCGGCGCCGTTCACCGGCGCTCCGCGCCCGGGCGCTGCGCCGTTGCGCTGGGTGAGGCCGCCGTTGATGCCGCGGCCCGGTGAGTCCGGGCCGGCTGCGCCCTCACCGGTATCGATCACCCAGTACGTCGCGTCACCGAAGCGGGTGAACCTCCAGCCGAACAGGTCGCCATAGAA